>NZ_JBSHAO010000062.1:0-10566 GCF_053611545.1 Streptomyces sp. NPDC054796
GGGCACATGCCCCGCCGGCCCCTCCGGCCGTTCGCATGGATGGCGTCAGACGCCGTAGTCGTCCGCCTTGCTCGGGGTCGCGCCCTGCACCATCCCGCTGAGGGTGAGGGAGCGGGCGCCGAAGCGCGCCGTGTCGCAGTTGTTCTCGTCCAGCACGCGGATGGCCGCGTCGTGCACCACCCGCAGCACCGGGGTCGCGGCGCGCAGCGCGTCGTCGGCCATGAAGCGGTGGCGCCACGGCTTGTCCGCCCAGGCGTGCCGCAGCCCGAAGGGTTCGGGCAGGCTCAGCTTGCCGCCCAGGAAGTCCAGCACGGGCGGGAACCAGGTGAACGGGGCCCGCGCGGTGAGCCGTACGACCTCGCCCGCCTCCACCAGCGGCAGCGACACCGACTTGGTCTCCCAGAACCGCACGCTCTTGGAGACCTCCTTCTTCTTGGGCGAGGGCTTCGTCGTGAAGAGGGGGTGCACCGGGCCGAGCGCGTGCCCGGTGACCTCGATGCGCAGGGTGTGGTGGAGCACGGTGACCGTGGTCAGCAGGGTGATGACCAGTTGGCCGTCCCACAGTACGAACTGGACGCCCAGATAGTGGCGGTTGCCGCTGCCGAACTGCTGCTCGTTGCAGATCCGCTGTATCTCGAAGTCCTTGATGCGGTAGCCCTCGACCTCCTGGCCCTCAGGACGCGTCACGCCCTTGGCGCCCTCGCCGATGGGCGAGACGATCCAGTGCCGTATCGAGGGAGTGGGGAAGCCGCCGGTGTGGATCGGCTTGCGCTCCAGCAGCCGGAGCTGGTCGTGGATGGCGCGCACCACGTCCCAGCTGCGGAACGGGTTGATGTCGGTGTCCGCCTCCTTGGGCGTCAGCTCCTCGGCGAGCTGCCAGCTTCCCCAGCGGGTGCCCATGCCCAGTATCCCCTTGGGGCCCGCGTAGTAGACGAGGTTGCTGGACTGCTCGGCGGACAGCTTGGCCAGGCCGAGCCTGATGCGTTCGGCGCCCGCGTCGTTCGGGTCCTGGGGGACCGCCTCGGGGATCTTCGCGCCGACCCCGCCGCCGCCGAGCAGCTGCTCCCACTGGCCGCGCAGGATCTTCGCGTACTTCTCGCAGACCTGCTTGGCCCACAGCCAGCCGACGATGGGGGCGACGAGCATCGCGCGCAGATAGAGGCCCCAGAAGCCGGAGATCGGCAGTTTCAGCAGGAAGAGCACGCCCAGGCCGCCCAGCGCGACCATGACCGCCATGCCGAGTGCGCCCATGCGCTTGTTCTGCGCGCCCGCGATGGCGCGGCGCAGCTGGAAGGCGAGCAGCCACACCAGGACCCCGGGCAGGAAGACCAGCCCGAAGAAAACCATGATCACCGTCAGTCGGGAGTCCCGGTCCTTGCGGACGCGGTTGGCGGCCAGGCAGTGCTCCACCACGGACTGCGGCTCGATGCCGAAGGACTGGATGAGCGCCTTGCGGGCGCCGCCCAGCATGCGCACCTGGACTGCGCGGGAGAACGCCTCGCCCAGGTTGGGTTCGAACAGCGAGATTCTCGGCTTCTTCACCGACGCGCCGTCGTTGGCCTTCAGCAGATCCGTCACGGGCCCGTCCCGGTAGGCGGCGGAGGCGAGCGCCTGTGTGGCCGCCGTCTGCCCGCCGGAACCGGAGAGCGGGATCTGTGCGCCCGGACGGAAGTCGGACGCCACCTCACCGCTGCTGCGATCGTCGAATCCGGCCACTGAACCCCCACTTCACCGTGCGCTGACATGTGCGTGTGTGTGCCGACCACCGGCCCTTTTCCCAACTGCCGTGGTCGGCACACCTCTTGCCCCAGCGTAGTGGTGCTCAGCCGCCGTTCCCCTCCGCCTCCAGGATCTTGGCGGCCAACTGCTGCGGCATCGGCTCGTGGCACGCGTACGTACGGGAGAACCGGCCCGTCCCGTGCGAGAGCGACCGCAGGTCCACCGCGTACCGGCCGATCTCGATCTCGGGGATCTGCGCCCGTACCAGCGTCGTGCCGCCCGGGACCTGTTCGGTGCCAGAGACCCGGCCGCGCCGCCCTGACAGGTCGCTCATCACGGAGCCGACGTACTCGTCGGCGACCATGACGGCCAGCTCGGCCACCGGTTCCAGCAGGTGGATGCGCGAGGCGGCAGCGCACTCGCGCAGCGCGAGCGAGCCCGCCGTCTGGAAGGCGGCGTCGGAGGAGTCGACGGAGTGCGCCTTGCCGTCGCGGAGGGTGACGCGGATGTCCACGAGGGGGTATCCGGCCGCGATGCCCTTGGCGGCCTGCGCCCGTACGCCCTTCTCGACGGACGGGATGAACTGCCGGGGTACGGCGCCGCCGACCACCTTGTCCACGAACTCGATGCCCGAGCCCTCCGGCAGCGGTTCGACGGTGATCTCGCAGATGGCGTACTGGCCGTGGCCCCCGGACTGCTTCACATGGCGCCCGCGCCCCTCCGCCTTCTCGGCGAACGTCTCACGGAGCGAGACCTTGTGCGGGACGGCGTCCACCTGGACCCCGTAGCGCGTGCGCAGCCGCTCCAGGGCGACGTCCACGTGCGCCTCGCCCAGGCACCACAGGACGAGCTGGTGGGTGTACGGGTTCTGCTCCAGCCGCATCGTGGGGTCCTCGGCGACCAGCCGCGACAGCCCCTGCGAGAGCTTGTCCTCGTCGGACTTGCCGTGTGCCTGGATGGCCACGGGCAGGAGCGGGTCGGGCATGACCCAGGGCTCCATGAGCAGCGGGTCCTCCTTGGCCGAGAGGGTGTCGCCCGTCTCGGCCCTGCTCAGCTTGGCGACGCAGGCCAGATCGCCCGCGACGGCCCGGGTGAGGGGGCGCTGCTGCTTGCCGAAGGGGAGGGACAGGGCGCCGATGCGCTCGTCCGCCTCGTGGAGGGGGCGGGCCTCGTGGGTCTGGTCCTCCAGGCCGTGCCCGGAGACGTGCACCGTCTCGTCGGGGCGCAGGGTGCCGGAGAAGACACGGACGAGGGAGACGCGGCCGACGTACGGGTCGGAGGAGGTCTTGACGACCTCGGCGGCCAGCGGTCCTTCGGGGTCGCAGGTCAGCGCGGGGCGCGGGGCTCCCTGCGGGGTCGTCACGCCCGGGATCTCGCGCTCCTCCGGGGTCGGGAAGCCGCCGGTGATCAGCTCCAGCAGTTCGACGGTGCCCAGGCCCTGGGTGCCGTTCTCGGGCGCGGGCGCCGCTGCCAGCACGGGGTGGAAGACTCCGCGTGCGACGGCCTTCTCCAGGTCCTCGGTCAGCGTCTTGATGTCGCATTCCTCGCCGCCGAGGTAGCGGTCCATGAGGGTCTCGTCCTCGCTCTCCGAGATGATGCCCTCGATGAGCCGGTTGCGGGCCTCCTCGATCAGCGGAAGGTGGCCCTCCTCCGGGTCGCGCTCGGCACGGGCGCCCGAGGTGTAGTCGAAGAGCCGCTGCGAGAGCAGCCCGATCAGCCCGGCCACGGGCGCGTGCCCGTCCGGGCCCGTCTCGCCGTGCAGCGGGAGGTAGAGGGGGATCACGGCGTCGGGGTCGTCGCCGCCGAAGACGCGCTGGCAGATCGCCGTCATCTCCTCGAAGTCGGCCCGCGCGGCGTCCAGATGCGTTACGACGATCGCCCGCGGCATGCCCACGATGGCGCACTCGTCCCACAGCATCCGGGTCGCGCCGTCCACGCCGTCGGCGGCCGAGACGACAAAGAGGGCCGCGTCCGCCGCGCGCAGACCGGCCCTGAGTTCGCCGACGAAGTCGGCGTAACCGGGAGTGTCCAGGAGGTTGATACGGACGCCGTTCCACTCCACCGGTACGAGCGAGAGCTGCACGGAGCGCTGCTGCCGGTGCTCGATCTCGTCGTAGTCGGACAGGGAGCCGCCGTCCTCGACCCGGCCCGCCCGGTTCACCGCGCCCGAGGTCAGGGCGAGTGCTTCGACCAGGGTCGTCTTTCCCGAACCGCTGTGGCCGACCAGCACCACATTCCGTACGGAGGAGGGGCGGTCGGCCGCCGCTGCCCTGCCGGCGGCTCCGGGGTGTGCGCTCGCTTTGTCGCCCATGTGTCCCGCCTTCCGGTCGACACCTGCTGGACCGTGCTGAATGTCCGGGCCGGGGTTCGCGAACTTCGCGGTGGTTCACGGACCCCGCGGTTCTTCGAGCTTTCCACCGCAGCCGACAAGCGTCCATACGTGGGACACGGTCGTGTCACGGGGCGCCGTGCGGGGGTCCCGGAGGGCGTAAGCGGAATCCGCGCGCGCCCCGCTGCGGGGCCCGGGCGGAAGCCGCGCGCGGGCCCGTGCGGGCACCGCCGGTGCCGGTCGCGCGCGCCCGCGACGCTCGCCGCGATCCCTTCGCGGCGGGCCGGTGCCGCCTGGCTACGATGGGCCCGCCGGTGGCCGCACCGCCACCCGGCTCGCTATCGACCTTCGGGACGGCCATGCTGAACAAGTACGCGCGTGCCTTCTTCACGCGTGTTCTCACCCCATTCGCCGCACTGCTGCTGCGCCTCGGAGTGAGTCCCGACACGGTCACGCTGATCGGCACCGGCGGTGTCATGGCGGGCGCCCTGGTCTTCTACCCGATCGGCGAGTTCTTCTGGGGCACCGTCGTCATCACCCTGTTCGTCTTCTCGGACCTGGTGGACGGCAACATGGCCCGCCAACTGGGGCGCTCCAGCAGATGGGGCGCCTTTCTCGACTCCACCCTGGACCGGGTCGCCGACGCGGCCGTCTTCGGCGGGATCGCCCTCTGGTACGCGGGTGGCGGCGACAGCGTCATGATGTGCGCGGTGACCATCTTCTGCCTCGCCAGCGGCCAGGTCGTCTCCTACACCAAGGCACGGGGCGAGAGCATCGGCCTGCCCGTGAACGTCAACGGACTCGTCGAGCGCGCCGAGCGCCTGGTGATCACCCTGGTCCTCGCCGGGCTCTCCGGCTTCACCGCCTTCGGCGTCCCGTACATCGGCGTCCTGCTGCCCATCGCCCTGTGGGTGGTGGCCATCGGCAGCGCCGTCACCCTCGGCCAGCGCGTCGTGACCGTGCGCCGCGAGGCCGCCGAGGCCGATGCCGAGGCAGAGGCGGGAGGTGCCGCGTGAGCGCCGCCAAGGACAGGCTCACCGACTCCCTCTACCAGCTCGGCTGGGCCGGGGTACGCAAGCTGCCCGAGCCCGTCGCCGTGGGCATGGGCAGGCGGATCGCCGACGCGGCGGTGCGGCAGCGCGGCAAGGGCGTGCGACGGCTGGAGTCCAATCTCGCCCGCGTGGTGCCCGACGCCTCGCCCGCACGCCTACGGGAGCTGACGAGGGCGGGCATGCGCTCGTACCTGCGCTACTGGATGGAGTCGTTCCGGCTGCCCGCCTGGAGCGAGCAGCGCATCCGCGGCGGCGTCCACGTGCACGACGTGGAGCGGCTGACCGACGGCATCGACTCGGACCGCGGCGTCATCCTCGCCCTGCCGCACATGGCCAACTGGGACCTGGCGGGCGCCTACCTCACCACCGAGCTGAAGACGCCCTTCACCACCGTCGTCGAACGGCTCAAGCCCGAGTCGCTCTACGACCGCTTCGTCGCCTACCGCGAGGGCCTGGGCATGGAGGTGCTCCCGCACTCGGGGGGCTCGGCCTTCGGCACCCTGGCGCGGCGGCTGCGCGCGGGCGGGCTCGTGTGCCTCGTCGCCGACCGCGACCTGTCGGCCTCGGGCGTCGAGGTGTCCTTCTTCGGCGACACGGCACGGATGCCCGCCGGGCCCGCCATGCTCGCCCAGCAGACGGGGGCGCTGTTGCTGCCCGTCACGCTCTGGTACGACGAGTCCCCCGTGATGCAGGGGCGGGTGCACGCGCCCGTCGAGGTGCCCTCGGAGGGGACGCGCAAGGAGAAGAGCGCGGCCATGACCCAGGCCGTCGCCGACGCCTTCGCGGGGGGCATCGCCGAGCACCCCGAGGACTGGCACATGCTGCAACGGCTGTGGCTCTCCGACCTGGAGCCGCGAGAGGGGGAGACCGCATGAGGATCGGGATCGTCTGCCCGTACTCCTGGGACGTGCCGGGCGGCGTCCAGTTCCACATCCGCGATCTGGCCGAGCATCTGATCCGTCTCGGTCATCAGGTGTCCGTCCTGGCACCGTCCGACGACGACACCCCGCTGCCCCCGTACGTGGTGTCGGCGGGGCGCGCGGTTCCCGTGCCGTACAACGGCTCGGTGGCCCGGCTCAACTTCGGCTTCCTCTCGGCGGCCCGGGTGCGCCGCTGGGTGCACGACGGCGACTTCGAGGTCCTGCACATCCACGAGCCCGCCTCGCCCTCCCTCGCGCTGCTCACCTGCTGGGCGGCGCAGGGCCCCATCGTGGCCACCTTCCACACCTCCAACCCGCGCTCGCGGGCGATGATCGCGGCGTATCCGATCCTCCAGCCCGCGCTGGAGAAGATCAGCGCGCGCATCGCGGTCAGCGAGTACGCGCGCCGCACCCTGGTCGAGCACCTGGGCGGCGACGCCGTGGTCATCCCCAACGGCGTCGACGTGGACTTCTTCGCGCGCGCCGAGGCGAAGGAGGAGTGGCAGGGCACGCCCGAGGCCCGCACGATCGGCTTCATCGGCCGCATCGACGAGCCGCGCAAGGGCCTGCCCGTGCTGATGCGGGCCATGCCGCGCATCTGGGAGGAGCTGCCGGGCACCCGGCTGCTGGTCGCGGGCCGGGGCGACGAGGAGGAGGCCGTGGCCGGGCTGCCCGAGGAGATGCGTGAGCGCGTCGAGTTCCTCGGCATGGTCAGCGACGAGGACAAGGCGCGGCTGCTGCGCAGCGTGGACCTGTACGTCGCGCCCAACACCGGCGGCGAGTCCTTCGGCATCATCCTCGTCGAGGCGATGTCCTCGGGCGCCCCGGTCCTCGCCTCCGACCTGGACGCCTTCGCGCAGGTGCTGGACCAGGGGGAGGCCGGGGAGCTGTTCGCCAACGAGAACGAGGACGCGCTGGCCGCCGCCGCGCTGCGCCTCCTCGCCGACCCCGCGCGGCTGACGGAGCTGCGGGAGCGGGGCAGCCGTCACGTGCGCCGCTTCGACTGGTCCACCGTCGGCGCCGACATCCTCGCCGTCTACGAGACCGTCACCGACGGCGCCGCCTCCGTGGCGCCCGACGAGCGCACCGGACTGCGCGCCCGCCTCGGCCTGGCGCGGGACTGACCGGTCGGCCGCCGTACCGACCGACCACACACGGGCCGACCACACACGGGAGCGTTGCGACGATGCCCACGATGACCACCCTGATCCTGCTCGCCGTAGCCCTGCTGCTGATCGGCGTCTATCTGAGCTGGACCGCCGGACGCCTGGACCGGCTGCACGCGCGGATCGACGCGGCCAAGGCGGCACTCGACGCACAACTGCTGCGCCGCGCCTCCATCGCACAGGAACTGGGCACCTCCGGGGTGCTCGACCCGGCCGCCTCGATCGTGCTCTACCAGGCTGCGCATGACGCGCGGCAGGCCGAGGAGGAGCAGCGCGAGGTCGCCGAGAGCGAGCTGAGCCAGGCGCTGCGCGCGGTGTTCGCCGAGGACGCGCAGGCGGAGGCCGTACGGCAGGCGCCGGGCGGCGAGGAGACCACGGCCGAGCTGATCGCGGCCGTGCGCCGGGTCCCGATGGCGCGGCGCTTCCACAACGACGCGGTCCGCGCGGCCCGAGCCCTGCGGCGGCACCGCAAGGTCCGCTGGTTCCGGCTGGCGGGCCACGCGCCCTTCCCGCTGGCCTTCGAGATGGACGACGAGCCCCCAGCGGCGCTGGCGGCGGGGCGGCCGGGGGAGCGCTGAGACGGACCGGACCGGACCGGTTCGGACTGGGCCGGTCCGAGAGCCGGGGCGCGGTGGCGTGCGTCGGCCGCTCGCGAGGCGTGAGGGGGCAGGCCACCGCACGCGGATTGGACCTTTTCCGCCGCGCCCCTGGTCGGTGACGGTAGGTGTACGGACCTGACGTGGTCCTGTCGCAGCGCATACCGTCGAGTGAGGTCAAACCGTGTCCACCCCGTCGTCGCCCGCCCCGTCCGTCGCACAGACCCCCGAGACCGGCACAGCGCGCGTCAAGCGCGGCATGGCCGAGCAGCTCAAGGGCGGTGTGATCATGGACGTCGTCACCCCGGAAGAGGCGAAGATCGCCGAAGACGCCGGAGCCGTCGCGGTCATGGCCCTGGAGCGGGTCCCCGCCGACATCCGCAAGGACGGCGGCGTCGCCCGCATGTCCGACCCGGACATGATCGACGGCATCATCAACGCCGTCTCCATCCCCGTGATGGCCAAGTCCCGCATCGGCCACATCGTGGAGGCCCAGGTGCTCCAGGCACTCGGCGTCGACTACATCGACGAGTCCGAGGTGCTGACCCCCGCCGACGAGGTTAACCACAGCGACAAGTTCGCCTTCACCACCCCGTTCGTCTGCGGCGCCACCAACCTCGGCGAGGCCCTGCGCCGCATCGCCGAGGGCGCGGCCATGATCCGCTCCAAGGGCGAGGCGGGCACGGGCAACATCGTCGAGGCCGTGCGCCACATGCGTCAGATCAAGGGCGAGATCGGCAAGCTCAAGGCCCTGGACAACAACGAGCTGTACGCCGCCGCCAAGGAGCTGCGTGCCCCGTACGAGCTGGTCAAGGAGGTCGCGGCGCTGGGCAAGCTGCCCGTCGTGCTCTTCTCCGCCGGTGGCGTGGCCACCCCGGCCGACGCCGCGCTGATGCGCCAGCTCGGCGCCGAGGGCGTCTTCGTCGGCTCCGGCATCTTCAAGTCGGGCGACCCGGCCAAGCGCGCCGCCGCCATCGTCAAGGCCACCACGTTCTACGACGACCCCAAGATCATCGCGGATGTCTCGCGCGGCCTGGGCGAGGCCATGGTCGGCATCAACTGCGACACGCTCCCCGAGGGCGAGCGCTACGCCTCCCGGGGCTGGTGACCGGCGCGGGTTTCAGGCGAGGGCCCGTCAGCACGTCCGTGAGCACAGAGGAGAGAGAAACCCTGTGAGTACCCCCATCGTCGGCGTCCTCGCCCTCCAGGGCGACGTCCGCGAGCATCTCGCCGCGCTCGACGGCGCGGGCGCGCGGGCCGTTTCCGTGCGCCGTCCCGAGGAGCTGGACGCGGTCGAGGGGCTGGTCGTGCCGGGCGGGGAGTCGACGACGATCTCCAAGCTGGCCGCCGCCTTCGGGCTGCTGGAGCCGCTGCGCGAGCGCGTGCGCGCGGGCATGCCCGCCTACGGTTCGTGCGCGGGCATGATCCTGCTCGCCGACAAGATCCTCGACCCGCGCTCTGGCCAGGAGACCGTCGGCGGCATCGACATGATCGTGCGCCGCAACGCCTTCGGGCGGCAGAACGAGTCCTTCGAGGCGGCCGTCGACATGGCGGGCGTGGCGGGCGGTCCCGTGGAGGGCGTCTTCATCCGGGCGCCCTGGGTCGAGTCGACGGGCGCGGTGACCGAGGTCCTGGCCACGTACGAGGGACACGCGGTCGCCGTACGGCAGGGGAACCTGCTGGCCACGTCCTTCCACCCGGAGCTGACGGGCGACCACAGGGTCCACGGGCTCTTCGTGGACATGGTCCGCGCGGCGGCCTGCGCCCCCGCGGCGGAGGTCGCCTGAACCCGGCCGGGAGCCCGGCACCGGATCAGGAGCGACGGGCAGGTCTGTACGCTGCGTGCCTGGCGGTAGGATCGCCGCGTTGATTCTGTTGGTGACTTTGAAGGAGCGAGGCTGTGTCCGGCCACTCTAAGTGGGCAACCACCAAGCACAAGAAGGCCGTGATCGATGCCAAGCGCGGCAAGCTCTTCGCGAAGCTGATCAAGAACATCGAGGTCGCGGCCCGCATGGGAGGCGCCGACCCCGCCGCCAACCCGACCCTCTACGACGCCATCCAGAAGGCGAAGAAGAGCTCGGTCCCCAACAAGAACATCGACAGCGCGGTCAAGCGCGGTGCCGGTCTTGAGGCGGGTGGCAAGGAGTACGAGACGATCATGTACGAGGGCTACGGCCCCAATGGCGTCGCCGTCCTCATCGAGTGCCTCACCGACAACCGCAACCGCGCCGCCTCCGACGTCCGCGTCGCCATGACCCGCAACGGCGGTTCGATGGCCGACCCGGGCTCGGTCTCGTACCTCTTCAACCGCAAGGGCGTCGTGATCGTCCCCAAGGGCGAGGACGGCCTCACCGAGGACGACGTGCTGGGCGCCGTGCTCGACGCGGGTGCCGAGGAAGTCAACGACCTGGGCGAGAACTTCGAGGTCATCAGCGAGGCCACCGACCTGGTCGCGGTCCGTACGGCGCTCGTCGACTCCGGCATCGACTACGAGTCGGCGGACAACAACTTCCTCCCCAGCGTGCAGGTCCCGCTGGACGAGGACGGCGCCCGCAAGATCTTCAAGCTGATCGACACGCTGGAGGACAGCGACGACGTGCAGAACGTCTTCGCCAACTTCGACGTGTCCGACGAGGTCATGGCCCAGGTCGACGCCTGATCAGGCGCCTGGCCCGAGTGGGCATCGGGTGGCGGTCCGGGGGACCCCCCCGGCCCCCACCCCCGCCGCCGGGGCCGAGCCCCACCCCGGGACCCGCGCCAACCGCCCGCTCCCGCCCCCCCCGA
>NZ_JBSHAO010000062.1:10576-45795 GCF_053611545.1 Streptomyces sp. NPDC054796
GTCCGGCGCACGCCCCGGACCGCCACCCGCTCCTCCGGCGCCGTCCGCCTCCCCTGAACGAGCGCATCGCGCCCGCTCCCGCCAGCCCGTCCCCGCGTTGTCGGTCCCAGCCGCTAACCTGCGACAACACAGGAACAGGTGACCGAAGCGAGCGGGCTCGGGGGCGGTGGACCGCACCGGGCGCGCGAGAAGGGGAGGGCCGCGGTGCGCGTGCTGGGAGTTGACCCGGGGCTGACCCGCTGCGGGATCGGCGTGGTCGACGGCGTCGCGGGCCGCCCCCTGACGATGACGGGGGTCGGCGTGGTGCGTACCCCGGCCGATGCCGAGATCCCGGACCGGCTCGTGCTCATCGAGCGCGGCATCGAGGAGTGGCTCGATGCGCACCGGCCCGAAGCCGTCGCCGTGGAGCGGGTGTTCAGCCAGCACAACGTGCGCACCGTCATGGGCACGGCCCAGGCCAGCGCCGTCGCCATGCTCTGCGCGGCACGGCGCGGGCTGCCCGTCGCGCTGCATACCCCGAGCGAGGTCAAGGCGGCCGTCACGGGCTCGGGCCGCGCGGAGAAGGCCCAGGTCGGTGCCATGGTCACCCGCCTGCTGCGGCTGGAAGCGCCACCGAAACCGGCGGACGCCGCCGACGCGCTCGCGCTCGCCATCTGCCACATCTGGCGCGCCCCCGTGCAGCAGCGCCTCAACAGGCTCCAGCAGGCACACGCGGCGCACGCGGCCCAGGCCTCCCGCCGCCCCACCGGCCAGGGAGCCGCGCAGGCGGCCCAGGGCGCCCCACCCGTCCGCGCACCGAAAGGCAACAACCGATGATCGCCTTCGTCTCCGGCCCCGTCGCTGCCCTCGCCCCCGACGCCGCCGTGGTCGAGGTGGGCGGCATCGGCATGGCCGTCCAGTGCACCCCCGGCACCCTCGCGGGACTGCGCGTCGGCGAGGAGACCAAGCTCGCCACCTCCCTCGTCGTCCGCGAGGACTCCCTCACCCTCTACGGCTTCGCCGACGACGACGAACGGCAGGTCTTCGAACTGCTCCAGACCGCCAGCGGGGTCGGCCCCAGACTCGCCCAGGCCATGCTCGCCGTCCACGCGCCCGACGCCCTGCGGGTCGCCGTCTCCAGCGGGGACGAGAAGGCGCTGACGGCCGTGCCCGGCATCGGCAAGAAGGGCGCACAGAAGCTGATGCTGGAGTTGAAGGACCGCCTCGGGGAGCCCGTCGGCACCGGCACGCACAGCGCGCACCAGGGCGTCGGCACCGCAGCGACGGCGGGCTGGCGCGATCAGCTCCACGCCGCGCTGATCGGCCTCGGCTACGCCACCCGCGAGGCCGACGAGGCGGTGTCCGCCGTCGCGCCCCAGGCCGAGGCCGCGCTCGCCGGGGGCACCGAGCCGCCCGTCCCGCAGCTGCTGCGCGCCGCGCTCCAGACGCTGAACCGGGCACGCTGATGCGGGGGCCCGCTGCGGCGTGCGGCGCCCGCGCGACGGCGAGCCGCCACCCCGCCGGGGCGCGGCCCGTACGAAGCCACATCCCGAGGAAGCACCAGCAGATCCAGCAGATCCAGAGGCAGACCTCATGAACTGGGACGACAGCACCGGCACCGCACCCGGCGAGGACGCCGAGCGCCTCGTCGGAGCCGAGGCCGATGGCGACGATCAGGCCGTGGAGGCCGCGCTGCGGCCCAAGGAACTGGGCGAGTTCGTCGGCCAGTCCAAGGTGCGCGAACAGCTCGATCTCGTCCTCAAGGCCGCACGCCAGCGCGGCGGCACCGCCGACCACGTGCTGCTCTCCGGCGCCCCCGGGCTCGGCAAGACCACCCTCTCCATGATCATCGCGTCGGAGATGAGCGCCCCCATCCGCATAACCTCGGGCCCCGCCATCCAGCACGCCGGTGATCTGGCCGCGATCCTCTCCTCCCTCCAGGAGGGCGAGGTCCTCTTCCTCGACGAGATCCACCGCATGTCCCGGCCCGCCGAGGAGATGCTCTACATGGCGATGGAGGACTTCCGCGTCGACGTGATCGTCGGCAAGGGCCCCGGCGCCACCGCCATCCCCCTGGAACTGCCCCCCTTCACCCTGGTCGGCGCCACCACCAGGGCAGGGCTCCTCCCGCCGCCCCTGCGGGACCGCTTCGGCTTCACCGGGCACATGGAGTTCTACGAGCCGGAGGAACTGGAGCGCGTCATCCACCGCTCCGCACGCCTCCTCGACGTGGACACGGACGAGGAGGGCGCCGCCGAGATCGCCGGGCGCTCCCGCGGCACCCCCCGTATCGCCAACCGGCTGCTCCGTCGCGTCCGGGACTACGCGCAGGTCAAGGCCGACGGCGCCATCACCCGCGAGATCGCGGGCCGCGCCCTGGACGTCTATGAGGTGGACGCGCGCGGCCTCGACCGCCTGGACCGCTCCGTCCTGGGCGCCCTCCTGAAGCTGTTCGGCGGCGGCCCCGTCGGCCTGTCCACCCTCTCCGTCGCGGTGGGGGAGGAGCGGGAGACCGTCGAGGAGGTCGCCGAGCCCTTCCTCGTGCGGGAAGGGCTCCTCGCGCGCACCCCGCGAGGCCGCGTCGCCACCCCCGCGGCCTGGGCGCACCTCGGCCTCACCCCGCCGCAGCAGGGTCCGCACGGCGCCCCGGGCGGTCCCGGGCAGCAGGGCCTGTTCGGAGCGTGACGGCGCGGAGACTCGCCGGGGAAGGAACCCCGGTGCCATGCTTGACGTTGTTCCATTGGCGAGGGCTCGCTTAGACTCCGCCGACGCCATCCCTTTTTCCGGACGGCATGCCCACCACCCCGAAGACCAGGCCGCGCCCGCAGCGGTCGTGCGAAGGAAATTCTTCCGCCGTGAATATCGTGACTCTCCTCCCGTTCATCGTGCTCATCGGGGCCATGTTCCTGATGACCCGGTCCGCCAAGAAGAAGCAGCAGCAGGCCGCGAACATGCGCGACTCGATGCAGCCTGGCACCGGCGTCCGGACGATCGGAGGCATGTACGCCACCGTTAAGGAGATCCGCGATGACACGGTCCTCCTCGAGGTCGCGCCGGGCGTGCACGCGCTCTACGCCAAGAACGCCATCGGCGCCGTCCTGGAGGCCGAGGAGTACGACCGCATCCTGAACGGCCAGCCCGAGGACCTGGACGTCGAGAGCACCGTCATCCCGGACGACGCCTCCTCGCTGACCGCTGACGAGGACCCGGCCGACCGCAAGGCCGACCTCACCAAGGAAGCCCCCGAGGCCGACGAGGACACGAAGGACGCCGAGACCGGCGCCGCTTCCCTGCGCAAGGACGCCCCCGAGGCCGACGCCGAGAAGGACGCCGAGCCGAAGGACGTCAAGCGGGACGGTGACACCGACAAGTAAGGTCGGCGCCGCCGGGTCACGACCAGGCCCGGCGGCGGAGCACGTCCGCAGACCACTTTGCGTGCCGCGCGGTGACCCGGCCCGAACTCCCAGGCCGGCACCAGCGGTTGGACAGGGAGAGACGAAAAGGTGGCAGCACCGAAAAAGGGCCGCAGGGCTCCGGGCGCCCAGGGGAAGCCATGGCGCGCCCTGACGCTGATCCTGCTGGTCATCGTGGGCCTCACCGGAGGGATGTTCATCTCCGGTGAGACGACGCCCCGCCTGGGCATCGACCTCGCCGGCGGCACGAGCATCACGCTCGAGGCCAAGAACCAGCCCGGCAAGCCCGACGCGATCAACCAGACCAACATGAACACCGCGGTCGGCATCATCGAGCGCCGCGTCAATGGTCTGGGCGTCCAGGAGGCCGAGGTACAGACCCAGGGCGACCGGCACATCATCGTCAACATCCCCCGGGGTACGAACGAGAAGCAGGCCCGCGAGCAGGTCGGCACCACCGCCGAACTGGGCTTCCGGCCGGTGCTGACGTACGCGCCGACCACCACCGAGGCGCAGCCCGACCCGTCCTCGTCGCCCTCCTCGTCCCCGTCCTCGTCCTCGTCCGCGGGCTCCAAGGACAAGAACGACTCGGACCAGCAGGGCCGCGCCGTCAGCGAGGGCCTCAAGGCGAAGACGGCCGACGAGTCCCCGAGCCCCTCCGCCTCGGAGAGCGGCAAGGCGTCGGAGAGCCCCAGCCCGGACCCGTCCGAGTCGGCCGCCGCGCAGCCCGAGGGCGTCTCGGACTCCCTGGCGAAGAAGCTGGAAGCGCTCGACTGCACCTCCAAGGCGGCGAAGGCCAAGGCCAACGAGCGGGCGGCCAGCGCCAAGCCGGGTGACGAGGTCGTCGCCTGCGACGCCAAGGAGAAGATCAAGTACGCGCTCGGCCCCGTCGCGGTCAAGGGCAAGAACGTCAAGGACGCCAAGGCCGTCTTCGACCAGCAGCGCGCCCAGTGGATCGTCCAGATGTCGTTCGACGACAAGGGCTCGGACCAGTTCGGTGACATCACCGGCAAGCTCTCCGCCAAGCAGCAGCCGCAGAACCAGTTCGCGATCGTCCTCGACGGCGAGGTCGTCTCCGCGCCCAGCGTGAGCGAGCGCCTCTCCAGCAACGCGGAGATCTCCGGCAGCTTCACCCAGGAGTCAGCGGAGGAACTGGGCAACATCCTCTCCTACGGCGCGCTCCCGCTCTCCTTCGAGGAGTCGGACGTCACCACCGTGACGGCGGCCCTCGGCAGCGACCAGCTCGAAGCCGGTCTCATCGCGGGCGCCATCGGCCTCGCGCTGGTGGTCATCTACCTCGTGGCGTACTACCGCGGCCTGTCGCTCATCGCGCTCCTGAGCCTCGTGGTCTCCGGCATCCTCACCTACACCCTGATGACCCTCCTCGGGCCCGCCATCGGCTTCGCGCTGAACCTCCCGGCGGTCTGCGGAGCCATCGTGGCGATCGGTATCACCGCGGACTCGTTCATCGTCTACTTCGAACGCATCCGGGACGAGATCCGCGAAGGCAGAACGCTCCGCCCGGCGGTGGAGCGCGGCTGGCCCCGCGCCAGGCGCACCATCCTGGTCTCCGACTTCGTCTCCTTCCTCGCCGCCTTCGTGCTCTTCATCGTCACCGTCGGCAAGGTGCAGGGCTTCGCGTTCACGCTGGGTCTGACCACGCTCCTCGACGTCGTCGTGGTCTTCTTCTTCACCAAGCCGCTGATGACGATCCTGGCGCGGACGAAGTTCTTCGCGAGCGGCCACCCCTGGTCCGGCCTCGACCCGACCCGGCTCGGCGCCAAGCCGCCGCTGCGTCGCGGCAGGCGCTCGCCCGATGTCAGCACTGACCCGAAGGAGGCCTGAGATGTCGCGACTCGGCAGTCTCGGCGCCCGGCTCTACCGCGGTGAGGTCGGTTACGACTTCGTCGGCAAGAGGAAGATCTGGTACGGCGTCTCGATCCTGATCACCATCACGGCGATCGTCGGCCTCGCGGTCCGTGGCCTCAACATGGGCATCGAGTTCGAGGGCGGCGCCGTCCTCACCACGCCCAGGACCGCGGCCTCCGTGCAGCAGACGGCGCAGGTCGCCGAGGAGGCCTCGGGCCACCAGGCGATCGTGCAGAAGCTGGGCGACGGCGGCATGCGCATCCAGATCGCGGGCGTCGACACGAAGAAGTCCACGCAGGTCAAGGAAGAGATCTCCTCGACCCTCAAGGTCGACGCCAACAACATCGACACCCAGCTCGTCGGCCCCAGTTGGGGCAAGGAGATCGCGAACAAGGCCTGGCTGGGCCTGGGGATCTTCCTGGTCCTCGTGGTGATCTATCTGGCCATCGCCTTCGAGTGGCGCATGGCGCTCGCCGCGCTCATCGCGCTGATCCACGACCTCACGATCACCGTCGGGGTCTATTCGCTGGTCGGCTTCGAGGTCACACCGGGCACGGTGATCGGTCTGCTGACCATTCTCGGATACTCCCTCTACGACACCGTCGTCGTCTTCGACGGCCTGAGAGAGGGCAGCAGGAACGTCACCAAGCAGACCCGCTTCACCTACAGCGAGATCGCCAACCGCAGCATCAACGCCACCCTGGTGCGCTCCATCAACACCACGGTCGTGGCGCTGCTCCCGGTCGCCGGACTGCTGTTCATCGGCGGCGGCCTCCTGGGCGGCGGCATGCTGAACGACATCGCGCTGTCCCTCTTCGTCGGCCTCGCGGCCGGTGCGTACTCCTCGATCTTCATCGCGACCCCGCTGGTCGCGGACTTCAAGGAGCGCGAGCCGCAGATGAAGGCCCTCGCCAAGCGGGTCCGCGCCAAGCGCCTCAAGGCCGAGGAGCGCGAGGGCGGCGAGGGTCCCGGCGGCTATGACGACGAGGACGACCAGGACCCCCGTGACCCGACGCCCGGCGGCACGGGCATCCCGGTGACCGTGGAGGACTCCCAGGGCGCCACCCGCGCGAGCGCGGGCGTCGTCGGCACGGGCGGCGCAGGCGGCACGGGCGGCAGTCCGCGCGAGGGCGGCGGCCAGCGCCGTCAGCCCGCCTCGCGCGGACGCGGCAGCCGTGGACGGTCCTCCGGAAAGCGCAGGTGAGCGGCGTGAGCAGCACGAGCGAGACGCCCGCCCCCGCCCCTGCCTCCGCCCCGGCCCCGGTGGCGTCCGAGGTCAGGGAGCTGCTGGTCAGCCACATCAGGGACGTGCCTGACTACCCGAAGCCGGGCGTGACGTTCAAGGACATCACCCCCCTGCTGGCCGACGCCAAGGCGTTCGCGGCCCTCAGCGAAGCCCTCGCTGACATCTGCGCCCAGCGCGGCGCCACCAAGGTCGTCGGCCTGGAGGCGCGCGGCTTCATCCTCGCGGCCCCCGCCGCCGTACGGGCCGGGCTCGGCTTCGTCCCCGTGCGCAAGGCGGGCAAGCTGCCCGGCGCCACCCTCTCCCAGTCCTACGAGCTGGAGTACGGCACCGCCGAGATGGAACTGCACGCCGAGGACCTCAGCGCGGGCGACCGCGTGCTGGTCATCGATGACGTGCTGGCCACGGGCGGCACGGCCGAGGCGTCGCTGAAGCTGATCCGGCGCTCCGGAGCGCAGGTCGCGGGCGTCGCCGTGCTGATGGAGCTGGGCTTCCTCAGCGGGCGCGAGCGCCTGGTCACGGAGCTGGACGGCGCACCACTGGACGCGTTGGTCACGGTCTGACGACGCCGCCACGGCATAAGGCGGTCACCCGGTACGTTCACCAGGGTGACCGCCTTCGTCGTCTCCGCGTACCCCGGCACCGGGAGAGCGCCGGGACGAGGGTGGCTACCATGGCATTTCCACCTGGGGTCCAACGAGGAGTGCTCTTGCCAGACGAGGCCCAGCCGCTCACCACCGCACAGCACCAGGACGCCGGGGACGGCGGCCCCGGCGCGGAGGCGCCGCGCGCCGGTACGGCCCCTTCGAGCGGCGGAGCGGGCAAGCCCGGCTCCGGCTCCGGTCCCGGCCCTGGTCCCAACGGCTCCTCGCCCGCCGCCTCCGCCACGCCCTCCGCGCCCTCCACACCCCCCGCCTCCGGCTCCTCCGCGCCCGTCAGGCGCGACGGCAACGGCCCTCGGGGAGAGCGCACGGAGCAGGAGCGGATGACGCCCGCGCGCCCCGTCTCCGGCGTCTCGGGCCGCTCGGGCTCCTCCAACCGCGTACGGGCCCGGCTCGCCCGCCTCGGCGTGCAGCGTTCCAGCCCCTTCAACCCGGTGCTGGAGCCCCTGCTGCGCATAGTGCGCAGCAACGACCCCAAGATCGAGTCGTCAACGCTCCGCCAGATCGAGCGGGCCTACCAGGTCGCCGAGCGGTGGCACCGGGGCCAGAAGCGCAAGAGCGGCGATCCGTACATCACCCACCCGCTCGCGGTGACCACGATCCTCGCCGAGCTGGGCATGGACCCGGCCACTCTGATGGCGGGTCTGCTGCACGACACCGTCGAGGACACCGAGTACGGGCTCGACACGCTCCGTCGCGACTTCGGCGACCAGGTCGCGCTGCTGGTGGACGGCGTCACCAAGCTGGACAAGGTCAAGTTCGGCGAGGCCGCGCAGGCCGAGACGGTGCGCAAGATGGTCGTGGCCATGGCCAAGGACCCGCGCGTGCTGGTCATCAAGCTCGCCGACCGCCTGCACAACATGCGCACCATGCGCTATCTGCGCCGCGAGAAGCAGGAGCAGAAGGCCCGCGAGACGCTGGAGATCTTCGCCCCGCTCGCCCACCGGCTGGGCATGAACACCATCAAGTGGGAGCTGGAGGACCTCGCCTTCGCGATCCTCTACCCCAAGATGTACGACGAGATCGTCCGCCTGGTCGCCGAGCGCGCTCCGAAGCGGGACGAGTATCTCGCCGTCGTCACCGACGAGGTCCAGGCCGATCTGCGCGCAGCGCGCATCAAGGCCACCGTCACGGGGCGGCCGAAGCACTACTACAGCGTCTACCAGAAGATGATCGTGCGAGGCCGGGACTTCGCGGAGATCTACGACCTGGTCGGCATCCGCGTCCTGGTGGACACCGTGCGTGACTGCTACGCGGCGCTCGGTACGGTCCACGCCCGCTGGAACCCGGTTCCGGGGCGGTTCAAGGACTACATCGCGATGCCGAAGTTCAACATGTACCAGTCGCTGCACACGACGGTCATCGGCCCCGGCGGCAAGCCCGTCGAGCTCCAGATCCGCACGTTCGACATGCACCGCCGCGCCGAGTACGGCATCGCCGCGCACTGGAAGTACAAGCAGCAGGCCGTCGCCGGCGCCTCCAAGGTGCGCACCGACGTGCCGAAGAGCGGCGGCAAGGACAAGGACCATGTGAACGACATGTCCTGGCTGCGGCAGTTGCTCGACTGGCAGAAGGAGACCGAGGACCCGGGCGAGTTCCTGGAGTCCCTGCGCTTCGACCTCTCCCGCAACGAGGTCTTCGTCTTCACACCCAAGGGCGACGTCATAGCGCTCCCGGCCGGTGCCACCCCGGTCGACTTCGCGTACGCCGTGCACACCGAGGTCGGCCACCGGACGATAGGGGCCCGCGTCAACGGGCGCCTCGTCCCCCTGGAGTCCACCCTCGACAACGGCGACACCGTCGAGGTCTTCACCTCCAAGGCACCCGGCGCCGGGCCCTCCCGCGACTGGCTGGGCTTCGTCAAGTCACCGCGCGCCCGCAACAAGATCCGGGCCTGGTTCACCAGGGAGCGCAGGGACGAGGCCATCGAGCAGGGCAAGGACGCCATCGCCCGCGCGATGCGCAAGCAGAACCTGCCGATGCAGCGCATCCTCACGGGCGACTCGCTGGTGACCCTGGCCCACGAGATGCGCTATCCCGACATCTCCGCGCTCTACGCCGCCATCGGCGAGGGCCATGTCACGGCGCAGAGCGTCGTCCAGAAGCTCGTGCAGGCCATGGGCGGGGAGGACGAGGCCAACGAGGACCTGGCCGAGACCTCGCCGCCCATGCAGGGCAGCACCCGCGCCAAGCGCCGCTCGCACAGCGACCCGGGCGTGGTCGTCAAGGGCGTCGACGACGTGTGGGTCAAGCTCGCCCGCTGCTGTACGCCGGTGCCGGGCGACCCCATCATCGGCTTCGTGACCCGAGGCGCGGGCGTCTCGGTGCACCGCGCCGACTGTGTCAACGTCGACTCCCTCTCCCGGGAACCCGAACGCATCCTCGACGTGGAATGGGCGCCGACGCAGTCCTCGGTCTTCCTCGTCGCCATCCAGGTGGAGGCGCTGGACCGCTCGCGGCTGCTCTCGGACGTCACGCGGGTGCTGTCCGACCAGCACGTCAACATCCTCTCCGCGGCCGTCCAGACCTCCCGTGACCGGGTGGCCACCTCGCGCTTCACGTTCGAGATGGGTGACCCCAAGCACCTGGGGCACGTGCTCAAGGCGGTCAGGGGCGTGGAGGGTGTCTACGACGTGTACCGCGTGACCTCGGCGCGCAGGCCCACGGAGTCCTCGTAGCGGAGCGGCCGTCGGCCGTACGGCCGACGTCGACGCCGACAGGGGAGAGGGCCCCGGTAATCGCTACCGGGGCCCTCTCCCACGCGTGGGGTGCGTTGTGCTGTCGGCGTCAGCCGCCGAACTCGTGGAGGCCCTTGAGCGCCTGGTCCAGCAGCTCCTGCCGCCCGGTCAGCTCCCGCTCCAGCTTCTCGGCCTTCGCGGTGTTGCCCGCGGCGCGCGCCTGCTCGACCTGCCCGCGCAGCTTGTCCACGGCGTCCTGGAGCTGCCCCGTCAGACCCGCCGCACGGGCCCTCGCCTCGGGGTTGGTGCGGCGCCACTCGGCCTCCTCGGCCTCCTGGATCGCCCGCTCCACGGCGTGCATCCGGCCCTCGATCTTCGGCTTGGCGTCGCGGGGCACGTGGCCGATCGCGTCCCAGCGCTCGTTGATCGCGCGGAAGGCGCCGCGGGCCGCCTTGAGGTCGGTGACGGGGAGCAGCTTCTCGGCCTCGACGGCCAGCTCCTCCTTGCGCGTCAGATTCTCCCGCTGCTCGGCGTCGCGCTCAGCGAACACCTCGCCGCGCGCCTGGAAGAAGACGTCCTGGGCGCCACGGAAGCGCTGCCACAGATCGTCCTCGTGCTCACGCTGCGCGCGCCCGGCGGACTTCCACTCCTGCATCAGCTCGCGGTACTTGGCCGCCGTCGGACCCCACTCGCGGGAGCCGGAGAGCGCCTCGGCCTCCGCCACGAGCTTCTCCTTGTGCTGCCGCGCCTCCTCGCGCTGCGCGTCCAACTGCGCGAAGTGCGCCTTGCGGCGCTTGGAGAAGGCGGAGCGTGCGTGGGAGAAACGGCGCCACAGCTCGTCGTCCGTCTTGCGGTCGAGCCGGGGCAGGCCCTTCCAGGTGTCGACCAGCGCCCGCAGCCGCTCCCCGGCGGCCCGCCACTGCTCGCTCCCCGCCAGCTCCTCCGCCTCGGCGACCAACTGCTCCTTGGCGCCGCGGGCCTCCTCGCTCTGCTTGGCCTTCTCCGCCTTGCGCTCCTCGCGGCGCGCCTCGACGGCCTCCACCAGCTTGTCGAGCCGCTGCCGCAGGGCGTCCAGATCGCCGACCGCGTGATGCGCTTCCACCTGCTCGCGCAGGTGGTCGATGGCGGCCGTGGCGTCCTTCGCGGACAGGTCGGTGGTCCGCACCCGACGCTCAAGGAGGCCGATCTCCACGACCAGACCTTCGTACTTGCGCTTGAAGTAGGCCAGCGCCTCCTCGGGGGAGCCGGCCTGCCACGATCCGACGACCTTCTCGCCGTCGGCCGTACGCACGTACACGGTCCCCGTCTCGTCGACGCGGCCCCACGGGTCGCTGCTCACAGCGCCTCCTCCACATGATGCCCACGAGGGGCGCGCGGCCCCCGGCATCGTCCACAGTTCTCGTCAAGGCCAACATAGGCGACCGGCGGGCACGCTGTCCGCATCCGGCCGGGTCGAAATTTCGGGTTCGTGCGCCCCTGGAACGGTCAGGACCGCTCAGGATTTGCGCACCGTCGCCTTGTCGATCACCACCGTCGCGTTGGGCGGGGTGTTCTGGGTCTGCGGGTCCGTGGTGGACCCCGCCTCCGCGATCTTCTTGAGCACGTCCATGCCCTTGGTGATCTTGCCGAACGGTGTGTAGTCGGGCGGCAGTTGGCTGTCCTCGAAGACGAGGAAGAACTGGCTGCCCCCGGTGTCGCGGCCCTTCTTGGACTGCGCGTCGTACTGGTTGGCCATCGCCACCGTGCCCGCCGGATACGTGTTGTCCTTCAGGCGCGAGTCCTTCAGGTTCTCGTCCGGGATGGTGTAGCCGGGGCCGCCCTGCCCCGTGCCCGTCGGATCGCCGCACTGGAGCACGTGGATGCCCTCGTCGACGAGGCGGTGGCACTTGGTGTGGTCGAAATACTTCTGGCCCGCGAGGAAGTCGAAGGAGTTGACGGTGTGCGGGGCCTTCGAGGCGTCCATCTCGAAGGCGATGCCGCCGCAGGTGGTGTCCAGCTCCATCGTGTACGTGGCCGACTCGTCGATCTTCATCGCCGGCTCCTTCTTCCACTGCTCGTCGCCCGGCTTCCCGTCGGCGGGCTTGTCGCAGGGGTCCGGGGCCTCGCTCGGCGAGGGGCTGGCCTGCGCGTCGTCGGCGGCGCTGTCCTTGTCGCCGCCGAGGCCGCCCGAGGCGGCGTACGCGGCGCCAGCGGCGATCACGAGCGCCAGACCGCCCGCGATGGCCGCGTTCCGCAGGCGCGCCTTGCGCCGCCGCGCGGCACGGCGCTCCTGCTGCCGTAGGTACTTCTCACGGGCGAGCTGCTTCCTGCGCTGATCACTGCTGACCACGGGTCGTCTCCTTCTGGCCGTGCGTGCGTCGGGACGTGGTGCTGAGGTGGTACCGGGGCGGTGCCGAGGGTGGTGCTGAAAGTAATACCGGGCGGTGCCGGGTCGTGCTGTGCTGGTGCTCCAAGATGGTGCGCCCGGCTGTGTGCGGCCTGTGTCCGTACGGGCCGGGGCCGGGCCGGCGCGTACACGGGTTCGCGGCGTCCGCACCGCCGCCGGTAGGCTGTGACCTCGGTTGAATCGCCGTTGCCACTGTCGGACGACTGAAGGACGATCGTGCTCGTTGCCGGGTTCCCCGCCGGGGCCTGGGGGACCAATTGTTATCTGGTCGCCCCCGCCGCCGGTGAGGAGTGCGTGATCATCGACCCGGGCCACCAGGCCGCCGAGGGCGTCGAGGAGGCCGTCGCCAAGCACCGGCTCAAGCCGGTCGCCGTCATCCTCACCCATGGCCACATCGACCATGTCGCCTCGGTCATGCCCGTGTGCGGAGCACACGACGTGCCCGCCTGGATCCACCCCGCCGACCGCTACATGATGAGCGATCCCGAGAAGGCCCTCGGCCGCTCCATCGGGCAGCCCCTCATGGGCGAGCTGTCCATCGGCGAGCCCGACGACGTCGAGGAGCTGACGGACGGCGCGAAGCTGGAGCTGGCCGGCCTTGAGCTGACCGTCGCGCACGCGCCGGGCCATACCAAGGGGTCGGTGACCTTCCGGATGCCCGCGCGGGCCGATGTGCCGCCCGTCTTCTTCTCGGGCGACCTGCTGTTCGCCGGCTCCATCGGACGCACCGACCTGCCCGGGGGAGACCACGCCGAGATCCTCCAGTCGCTGGCACGCGTGTGCCTGCCGCTGGAGGACGAGACCGTCGTGCTCTCGGGCCACGGCCCCCAGACCACCATCGGCCGCGAGCGCGCCACCAACCCGTTCCTGCGGGAAGTGGCCTCCGGCCCCGGCGGCGGCGCCCCGAACGCCGCCCCGCGACGAGGAATGTGACACCAGCCCGTTGAGCACCTTCAAGGCCCCCAAGGGCACCTACGACCTGATCCCCCCGGAATCCGCGAAGTTCCTCGCGGTGCGCGAGGCGCTCTCCGCGCCGCTGCGGCGCTCCGGGTACGGGTACACCGAGACGCCCGGCTTCGAGAACGTCGAGCTGTTCGCGCGCGGCGTCGGCGAGTCCACCGACATCGTCACCAAGGAGATGTACACCCTCACCACCAAGGGCGGCGACGAACTGGCGCTGCGCCCCGAGGGCACCGCCTCCGTGCTGCGCGCCGCGCTGGAGGCCAACCTCCACAAGAGCGGCAACCTGCCCGTCAAGCTCTGGTACTCCGGCTCGTACTACCGCTACGAGCGCCCCCAGAAGGGCCGCTACCGGCACTTCTCGCAGGTGGGCGCCGAGGCGATCGGCGCCGAGGACCCCTCGCTCGACGCCGAGTTGATCATCCTGGCCCACGACGCGTACCGCTCGCTCGGGCTGCGCGACTTCCGCATCCTGCTGAACTCCCTGGGCGACAAGGAGTGCCGCCCGGTCTACCGCGCCGCACTCCAGGAGTTCCTGCGCGAGCTGGACCTGGACGAGGAGACCCGGGCGCGCATCGAGATCAACCCGCTGCGCGTCCTGGACGACAAGCGCGACAGCGTCCAGAAGCAGCTCGTCGGCGCCCCCATGATGCGCGACCACCTGTGCGAGGCGTGCCGGAGCTACCACGAGCAGGTGCGCGAGCTGCTGACGGCGGCCGGTGTCGCGTACGAGGACGACCCCAAGCTGGTGCGCGGGCTCGACTACTACACGCGCACCACCTTCGAGTTCGTGCACGACGGCCTCGGCTCGCAGTCCGCCGTCGGCGGCGGCGGGCGCTACGACGGCCTGTCCGAGATGATCGGCGGCCCCGCGCTGCCGTCCGTCGGCTGGGCGCTGGGCGTGGACCGCACGGTCCTGGCGCTGGAGGCCGAGGGCGTCGAGCTGGAACTGCCGCCCGCCACCGAGGTGTTCGCTGTGCCGATCGGCGACGAGGCACGGCGCGTCCTGTTCGGCGCGGTCACCGAGCTGCGGCGGCAGGGCGTCGCCGCTGACTTCGCGTACGGCGGCAAGGGCATGAAGAACGCCATGAAGTCGGCCAACCGCTCCGGCGCCCGCTTCGCGCTGCTCGTCGGCGAGCGCGATCTCACGGAGGGCGTGGCCCAGCTCAAGGACCTCGGCAGCGGGGAACAGACCGCCGTGGCACTCGATCGGGTGGTGACCGAGGTCCGCGCGCGGCTCGCGTGACCCCCACGCGGGCCCAACTGGCAGTGTGCTGCCTGGTGCACGCCGGCTGATGCACAATGAGCGGCACCAGAGCCATGCAACGGACGACGGGACGAACAGCGCTATGACGACGACGGCACCCCCCGACGAAGCTCGCACGGACGCGGACGAGCCCTCCAGGGGTGCCGCCGTCGGCGCGGGCCGTGCCTTCGCCTGGATGCTCGTGATCACGGGCGCAGCCGGTCTGCTGGCCGCCTGGGTGATCACGCTCGACAAGTTCAAGCTCCTGGAGGACCCGAACTTCACACCGGGATGCAGCATGAACCCGGTCGTCTCCTGCGGCAGCGTCATGAAGAGCGAGCAGGCGGCGGCGTTCGGCGCCCCCAACCCCATGATCGGGCTGGTGGCCTACGGCATCGTGATCTGCGTCGGCATGAGCCTGATCGCCAGGGCGCGCTTCCCGCGCTGGTACTGGCTGACGTTCAACGCGGGCACCCTCTTCGGCGTCGTCTTCTGCGCCTGGCTCACCTACCAGTCGCTCTACAACATCAACGCCCTGTGCCTGTGGTGCTCCCTCGCCTGGGTCGCCACGATCATCATGTTCTGGTACGTCACGGCCCACAACGTGCGCCACGGCTTCCTTCCGACGCCCGCTCCGGTGCGCGGCTTCTTCACCGAGTTCCCGTGGGTCATGCCGGTGCTGCACATCGGGATCATCGGCATGCTGATCCTGACCCGCTGGTGGGACTTCTGGACGAGCTGAACCCCTCTTCATCGGCAGCGCGCCCCCGGCGGTACCCACCGCCGGGGGCGCGCTGTCAGTGGGGTGACTTAGGGTTTTGACGTGGAGCCCGACCTGTTCACCGCAGCCGCAGAGGAACGCCAGACGCAGGACCCGTCGGCCAGCCCCCTGGCCGTACGGATGCGTCCGCGCACCCTGGACGACGTCGTGGGGCAGCAGCATCTGCTGCGCCCCGGTTCACCGTTGCGCCGCCTGGTGGGGGAGGCGGGCGGCGGCCCGGCGGGGCCCTCCTCTGTGATGCTCTGGGGGCCGCCCGGCACGGGCAAGACCACCCTCGCCTATGTCGTCAGCCAGGCCACGGACAAGCGCTTCGTGGAACTGTCCGCGATCACCGCGGGCGTCAAGGAGGTCCGCGCCGTCATCGACAGCGCACGCCGCTCCTCCGGGGCCTACAGCAAGGACACCGTCCTCTTCCTGGACGAGATCCACCGCTTCAGCAAGGCCCAGCAGGACTCCCTGCTGCCCGCGGTCGAGAACCGCTGGGTGACTCTGATCGCGGCCACCACGGAGAACCCGTACTTCTCGGTGATCTCCCCGCTGCTCTCCCGCTCCCTGCTGCTGACGCTGGAACCACTGACCGACGCCGACATCCGCGGCCTCCTGCACCGCGCCGTGGAGCAGGAGAGGGGGCTGGGCGGCGCTGTGTCGCTCTCTGCGGAGTCGGAGGCGCACCTGCTGCGAATCGCCGGGGGCGATGCCCGCCGGGCCCTCACAGCGCTGGAGGCGGGCGCGGGCTCGGCGCTCGCCAAGGGCGAGTCGGAGATCACCCTCTCGACGCTGGAGGCGGCGGTCGACCGCGCGGCGGTGAAGTACGACCGCGACGGCGATCAGCACTACGACGTGTCCAGTGCCCTCATCAAGTCCATCCGGGGCTCGGACGTGGACGCGGCGCTGCACTATCTGGCCCGGATGATCGAGGCGGGCGAGGACCCGCGCTTCATCGCCCGGCGCCTGATGATCTCCGCCAGCGAGGACATCGGCATGGCGGATCCGACGGCGCTCCAGACGGCGGTCGCCGCGGCCCAGGCGGTCGCGATGATCGGCTTCCCCGAAGCGCGGATCACGCTGGGGCAGGCGGTCGTGGCGCTGGCGCTGGCCCCGAAGTCGAACGCGGCGTACAAGGCGATAGACGCGGCGCTGGCGGACGTACGGGCCGGTGTGGCCGGGCCGGTGCCGCCGCATCTGCGGGACAGCCACTACAAGGGCTCGCAGAAGCTGGGGCACGGGAAGGGGTACCAGTACCCCCACGATCTGCCCGGCGGGATCGCGGCCCAGCAGTACGCTCCCGAGGGCATCCACGGGAAGCGGTACTACGAGCCGACGCGGTACGGGGCCGAGGCACGGTACGCGGACGTCGCCGAACGCGTCCGCGCCCGCCTCCACGGCTCCTCCGGCGACGCCGCGGACTGACGTCCCCTTCATCGGGGGTGTTGCGCGGGACGGGTCCCCTTCGCGGGGGCGGAAGGAAACGAGGGGTTCCCGCTTCACGGGGTGGTTGCGCGGGACGGTTCGCCGGTGTGGTGGGCACCGCAGGGTCCCGCGCTGATTTTTGCGCCGTGGCATGCAGTGGGGTGGCTTGGCGCCGTTTTTCGGGTGCGGCTGCGTGGGTGGGCGCGGCGTGTGGTGGCGGTGCGTTCGCGGCTGGCGCCGCGTGAGTCCTGGTTTCGGCCGGTGGCCGTGTGGGGTGCGTGTGTGGTGGGGGTCGGTGCCGTGCCGGGGTGTCTCCTCGGGCGGCGACAAGTGCGGGTTTCGTTGCTTGCTTTCTCCCGGCACTCGTCGCCACCACTTGCGGGGACACCCCGCCACGGCCCCTCCCGGCCGTGGCCAGCCCTGCGCCAGTGGCCGGTGCGGGTCACCGCTGACGGCGCCGGTGCGCCATTGTTGTGGGCAGTCGTCCCGTTGGGCGAGGGGGCACCTCCCAGCGTTAGCTGGGGGAGAGTGGGCACAACCCGTGCCACCGGGGCGTAGCACGCGTACGAGAGCCCGCGGGGCACCCGGGCAGGCGCCCCCTGTGAGGCGAGGAGCGCCCCGTGTGGGCTTCGCCCCGGACCCCGTGAGGGGGTGCGCCCCCGGTGAAGGGGGAACCCTGCGTTTCCTTCCGCACCCCGCGAAGGGGTCACGTGCCGGAGGCGGCCTCGAAGAGGGCGTGCATCGCGCGGCGGAGCTGGATGACGTCCCCCACGGGCTCGGGGAACTCGAACCGTGCGTCGAAGCACCGCTCCCCGCCCCCCTCGCAGAACCGCACCCGCATCCCGTGCCGGTCCAGCGCGAGCGGCACGACCTCGTCCCGCGCACCGCAGACCGCGTCGCGCTCGCCCAGGAGGGAGCACAGGCCCCGGACCTGGTCGGCGTGGGAGGACGCGAGGTGCTGGAGCAGTTCGGCCTCGTGCCGCATCAGGGGGTCGGGTGCGGCCGAGGCGAAGTCGTCGGGCTCGACGTGCTCGGTGCCCCACAGGTCGTCGACGTACGCCTCGCCGATCTCGAGCCGCAGCAGCATCCAGGCCACGTCGGGCGCGGGCCCCTCGGGCTGGCGCTCGGCGATGAGCTGGGCGCAGGCGGCGCGTTCCTCGTTGCGCACGGCGGTGAGCCATCCCGCCACCCAGGCCCGTCCGCGGATGCGGTGCGGCACCGAGACGGGAGCCACATCAGTGATCTCCATCACGGCGGTGACGTCGTCGTCCTGAGCGTAGGCCGCGGCCCTTGCTGCCGGGGATGCGGCGGGCACGAGCAGGATCACGTCGCCGTCCTGAGTGACCGCTCTGGCCTCCGGTGAGCCGCTGCCGAGGGGGGCCTGCGGGGTCTGCTCGACTGCCTCGGCGCCAGGAACGGTCAGGGACGCGGATACGCTTGACTCCACGAGGGTTCGTACACGCTCGGCCGCCGTCGGCTGCCGGGCGTCTTCCGTGGGACGCGGCTGATCCCCCTCGGTGTCGTAACCGGGCAGGGGAATCCCAGGTCGAAACATACGTTCTCCTCCGCTAAGGTAAGCCTCACCTAACTTACACGGAGGTCCGTTCAACGTGAACCAGTCGCGTCCCAAGGTCAAGAAGTCGCGTGCCCTCGGCATCGCGCTGACCCCGAAGGCCGTGAAGTACTTCGAGCAGCGCCCGTACCCGCCGGGGGAGCACGGCCGGGGCCGCAAGCAGAACAGTGACTACAAGGTCCGTCTGCTGGAGAAGCAGCGTCTGCGCGCGCAGTACGACATCAGCGAGCGTCAGATGGCGCGCGCGTACGACCGCGCCCGCAAGACCGACGGCAAGACCGGCGAGGCCCTGGTCATCGAGCTGGAGCGCCGTCTCGACGCGCTCGTGCTGCGGTCCGGCCTGGCCCGCACGATCTACCAGGCCCGCCAGATGGTCGTGCACGGCCACATCTCGGTGAACGACCGCAAGGTCGACAAGCCGTCCTTCCGGGTCAGCCCGGGCGACGTGGTGATGGTGCGCGAGCGCAGCCGCTCCAAGCACCCCTTCCAGGTCGCACGCGAGGGTGGCTACGACACCGAGGGCGAGACCCCGCGCTACCTGGAGGTCAACCTCCCGGCGCTGGCGTTCCGCCTGGACCGGGACCCCAACCGCAAGGAGATCCCGGTGATCTGCGACGAGCAGCTCGTCGTGGAGTACTACGCACGCTGAGTCCGCCCGTCAGGACGCGCCCGGACCCGCCAGGACCGGAGCGCGTCCGACGTGCGCGGCGTGCGCCGCCCGTGCGTCGACGTACCCGTACGGCGACGTGCGCGGCACCCACGCCGGCCACGCGCGGCCCGCGCTCACACCCCGCGTTCGCCGTCCGCGCTCCCCGCAGGCGGCACCGCGTGCTGCCGTGCCCGCTGTCCCGGCTCGCCACGCGGGCGCCGCGTGGCGCGCCCCGCGTCCTGCTCAGCGCGTGCCACGGCCGGGCCGGGGGCCCGCTCCGTCACCTCGCGGGTGACGAGCGCGACGAGGCCCATCTCGTGCCCTCGCCGGTACGCGCGCTCGAACCGCTCCTCGCCCAGCTCGGCCAGCAGCCGCGCCCGGCACCCTGTGCCCGGCTGCGAGAAATAGTGCGAACCGAAGTGCCGGGCGCCCAGCAGCCGCCAGCCCGCGACCGTGGCGCCGACGACCTCGGCCGCGCGCTCGGGCTCGGACTCCGCGAGCAGCGGGGCCAGATGCTCCAGCGCCATCGTCATGCCCAGCACGTCGTGGAACTCGCGCTTGATCGTCAGGCACTCCACGCTGAGCGCCCGCGCCAGCTCGTCGTCGCCGCGCACCATGTGCGCGTAGGCCAGCACGTACAGCGCGTACGACAGCGCCCAGCGCTCCCCGCTCTCCGCCGAGATCTCGCGGGCCTCCTCGCCGAGGGAGAGCGCGGCCTCCAGTTCGCCGTCGAAGGCGTGGGCCATCGCCAGCTCGATCTGCGCGAGGATCACCAGCGTGTTCAGCTCGCCCAGCTCGCGGAAGCGTTCCAGCGCGTCGGCCAGCAGCGTCTTCGCGCGGGCCAGGTCGTCGCCGACGACGGCCAGGCAGCCCAGCATCTGGGTCGCGTAGGCGGTGGCTGTCGCGTCCTGGCCGTCTTCTGCCAGCTCCAGGCACTCGTGCAGCACCCCGAGCGCGCCGACCGCGTCACCCCGTACGACCGAGGCGAGCCCCGAGACCCACAGCGCCTTCGCGCGCGCCTCCGGCTGCTCGCCCTCCAGGCTCAGCGCGCGGTCCAGCCACAACTGCCCCTCGGCGAGGCGTCCGCAGCCGATCCAGTAGAACCACAGCGTCCCGGCCAGGTACTGGCCCGTGTGCGCGTCCTCGGGCGACTCCAGGCTGCACTCCAGCGCCAGCCGCAGATTGGGCAGCTCCCGCTCCACGCGCGCCGCCAGCTCGGCCTGGCGCGGGCTGAACCAGTCCAGCTCGCACCACGTCGCCAGGCCCAGGTACCAGTCGCGGTGGCGGCGGCGCAGCCGCTCCGTCTCGCCCAGCTCCTCCAGCCACCACGCGCCGTACTCGCGCACCGTGTCCAGCAGCCGGTAGCGGGCCTGGCCCGTCGCGTCCTCGCGCCCGTCCCTGACGACGACGGACTGCGCGACCAGCTCCTCCAGCACCGGCAGCACCTGGTCGGCGTGCAGGCCGCCGCCGGAGCACAGGTACTCGGCCGCCTCCAGGTCGAAGGCGCCCGCGAAGACCGAGAGCCGCGCCCACAGCAGGCGCTCCTCCGGCGTGCACAGCTCGTGGCTCCAGCCGATCGCCGTGCGCAGGGTCCGGTGGCGGGGGAGCGCGGTGCGGCTGCTGTTGGTCAGCAGCCGGAAGCGGTCGTCGAGGCGCTGCGCGATCTGCTCGACGGACAGTGCCCGCAGCCGCCCCGCTGCCAGCTCCAGTGCCAGCGGAATCCCGTCGAGGCGGCGGCACAGCTCGGCCACAGGGGACCGGTGCGCCCCGGACGCCCCGTGCGCCCCTTGCTCGGCGAAGCCGGGCAGCACGGCCTCGGCGCGCGCGTGGAAGAGCGCGACGGCCTCGTCCTCGGGCATCGGCGCCAGCGTGAACAGATGCTCGCCCGCGACGTCCAGGGGGCGGCGGCTGGTCGCCAGCACGCGCAGCCCGGGGGACCGGCGCAGCAGCTCGGCGGTCAGCGCCGCGCACTCCTCGACGAGGTGCTCGCAGCCGTCCAGGATCAGCAGCGCCTCGCGCCGCGCCAGATGGCGCGCGAGCGCGGAGCGGGGCGGGCGGCCCGAGTTGTCGGACAGGTCCAGGGCCTCGGCCACGGTGTGGTCCAGCAGCCCGCCGTCCCGCAGGCCCGGCAGTTCGACGAACCAGACCCCGTCGCAGAAGCGATCCTGCAACCGCTGAGCCGAGCGCTGCGCCAGCCGCGACTTGCCGACTCCGCCGACGCCCGTCACGGTCACCAGCCTGGCCTCGGCGAACCGCTCGCACACCCCGGCCACTTCGCCCGCGCGGCCCACGAAGCCGCTGAGCGCGGCGGGGAGATTGCCCGGTGTGCGCGGGCGCCCGGTGCTCTCCTGAGGCGTCGCCTCTGGGCGCTGGAAGGGTCGCATGGAACACGGAGCGTACTGGGCGGTGTGCGCACCGTACAATCGCCCGGGATGACGTACGCACGCGCCCTTTCCGCCCCGCCAGTAATGCGGTACGGACGCGGGGCGCGGGCGCGATAAGGTCGGTACCTGCCGCCGCCCGTACAGGGAGTGCAGGCCGCATCTGGCAGGCGGCGGCCGACCCCAAGACGACCCGAGGGAAGCGGTGCAGCGTGTCCGGTGGAGAAGTGGCCGGTCTCCTGGTGGCTGTCTTCTGGGCGATTCTGGTGTCGTTCCTCGCCGTAGTGCTGGTGAGGCTCGCGCAGACGCTCAAGGCGGCGACCAAGCTGGTGACGGGCGTGACGGAGCAGGCGGTCCCCCTCCTGGGAGAGGCGTCGGCCACCGTGCGCAGCGCGCAGAGCCAGCTCGACCGCGTGGACGCCATCGCGACGGACGTCCAGGAGGTCACCTCCAACGCCTCCGCGCTCTCCTCCACCGTCTCCACCACCTTCGGCGGCCCGCTCGTCAAGGTCGCCGCCTTCGGCTACGGAGTGCGGCGCGCGCTGGGACGCAAGAAGAGCGAGCAGGCGCCGCCCCGCAGGGTGGTCGTGAGCCGCACGCTGCCGACCCCCCGCCGTACCGCCGGACGCAAGCGCGGAAAGGGCTGATCCACGCATATGTTCCGCCGTGCCTTCTGGTTCACCACCGGCGCAGCAGCCGGGGTCTGGGCCACCACCAAGGTTCAGCGCAAGATCCGCTCCCTCGCCCCTGACGCGCTGGCCGTCCGCGCCGCGGACAAGGCTGTCGAAGGCGGCCACAGGCTCAAGGAGTTCGCACTCGACGTCCGCGCCGGAATGGCACAGCGCGAGACCGAGTTGAACGAGGCACTGGGCCTGGAGACGCCCGTCGAGGAGCCTGTGCGGGCGACCCGCCCGCTCCCCGCCCGGAGCCGGAGGGCCGAGCTGGGGACGACACACCCGTACGACCGGAATGAGGACCACTGATGGAGTCGGCTGAAATCCGCCGCCGCTGGCTGCGCTTCTTCGAGGAGCGGGGGCACACCGTCGTGCCGTCGGCGTCGCTGATCGCGGACGACCCGACGCTGCTGCTGGTCCCCGCGGGCATGGTCCCCTTCAAGCCCTACTTCCTCGGCGAGGTCAAGCCGCCCTTCAAGCGCGCGACGAGCGTGCAGAAGTGCGTGCGCACGCCGGACATCGAAGAGGTCGGCAAGACCACCCGCCACGGCACCTTCTTCCAGATGTGCGGCAACTTCTCCTTCGGTGACTACTTCAAGGAGGGCGCCGCCAAGTTCGCCTGGGAGCTGCTCACCCTCTCCCAGGACGAGGGCGGCTACGGCCTGGACCCCTCGCGCCTGTGGATCACGGTCTACGAGGAGGACGACGAGGCCGAGCGCATCTGGCGCGATGTCGTCGGCGTCCCGGCTGAGCGCATCCAGCGCCTCGGCAAGGAGGAGAACTACTGGGACATGGGCGTGCCGGGCCCCTGCGGTCCCTGCTCCGAGATCAACTACGACCGGGGCCCCGAGTTCGGCGAGGAGGGCGGCCCCGCCGTCAACGACGAGCGCTACGTGGAGATCTGGAACCTGGTCTTCATGCAGTACGAGCGCGGTCCCGGCGAGGGCAAGAACTACCCGATCCTCGGTGACCTGCCCAGCCAGAACATCGACACGGGCCTCGGTCTCGAACGCCTGGCGATGATCCTCCAGGGCGTGCGCAACATGTACGAGATCGACACCTCGCGCATGATCATCGACAGGGCGGGCGAGCTGACCGGCGTGCGCTACGGCGACGCCGAGGAGTCCGACGTCTCCCTGCGCGTGGTCGCCGACCACATCCGCACCGCCATCATGCTCATCGGCGACGGCGTCACCCCCGGCAACGAGGGCCGCGGCTACGTCCTGCGCCGCATCATGCGCCGCGCCATCCGCAACATGCGCATCCTCGGCGCGAGCGGCCCCACCGTCGCCGAGCTGACGGACACCGTCATCAAGGCCATGGGCCCGCAGTACCCCGAGCTGGTCGAGGACCGCAAGCGCGTCGAGACGGTCGCGCTGGCCGAGGAGGCCGCCTTCCTCAAGACCCTCAAGGCGGGCACCAACATCCTCGACACCGCCGTGTCCGAGACCAAGGCGGGCGGCAGCGGCGTCCTCCCGGGCGACAAGGCGTTCCTGCTCCACGACACCTGGGGCTTCCCCATCGACCTCACCCTGGAGATGGCCGCCGAACAGGGGCTGTCCGTGGACGAGGCGGGCTTCCGGCGCCTGATGAAGGAGCAGCGGGAGCGCGCCAAGGCCGACGCCAAGGCGAAGAAGCAGGGCCACGTCGACCTCTCCGCCTACCGCGCCATCGCGGACAGCAGCGGCGTCACCGACTTCACCGGCTACACCCGGACCGAGGGCGAGGCCGACATCGTCGGCCTGCTCGTCGACGGAGCGCCCTCGCCCGCCGCGCGCGAGGGTGATGACGTCGAGGTCGTCCTCGACCGCACCCCCTTCTACGCCGAGGGCGGCGGCCAGCTCGCCGACACGGGCCGCATCAAGCTCGGCAACGGCGCCGTGATCGAGGTCCGCGACGTGCAGCAGCCCGTCCCCGGCGTCACCGTGCACAAGGGTGCGGTGCAGGTCGGCGAGGTGACCGTGGGCGCCTCCGCCTACGCCCAGATCGACGGCGACAGGCGCCGCTCCATCGCCCGCGCCCACAGCGCCACCCACCTCACCCACCAGGCGCTGCGCGACGCGCTGGGCCCGACGGCAGCGCAGGCGGGCTCGGAGAACTCGCCGGGCCGCTTCCGCTTCGACTTCGGCTCCCCGGCCGCCGTGCCCGGCACGGTCCTGACGGACGTCGAGCAGCGGATCAACGAGGTGCTGGCCCGCGAACTGGACGTCCAGGCCGAGTACATGGGCATCGACGAGGCCAAGAAGCAGGGCGCGCTGGCCGAGTTCGGCGAGAAGTACGGCGAGCGGGTCCGCGTGGTCACCATCGGCGACTTCTCCAAGGAGCTGTGCGGCGGCACGCACGTCCACAACACCGCGCAGCTCGGCCTGGTCAAGCTGCTGGGCGAGTCCTCGATCGGTTCCGGGGTGCGCCGCGTGGAGGCCCTGGTCGGCGTCGACGCGTACAAGTTCCTGGCCCGCGAGCACACCGTCGTCTCGCAGCTCACCGAGCTGGTCAAGGGGCGCCCCGAGGAGCTGCCGGAGCGCGTCTCCGGGATGATCACCAAGCTGCGGGACGCGGAGAAGGAGATCGAGCGCTTCCGCGCCGAGAAGGTCCTCCAGGCCGCCGCAGGGCTCGCCGAGGGTGCCAAGGACGTGCGGGGCGTAGCGCTGGTCACGGCGCAGGTGCCCGACGGCACCACGGCCGACGACCTGCGCACCCTCGTCCTCGACGTCCGCCAGCGCATCACGGGGGGCCGCCCCGCTGTGATCGCCCTGTTCGCGGTCGCCAACGGCCGCCCGGTGACGGTCATCGCCACGAACGAGGGCGCGCGCGAGCGCGGGCTCAAGGCCGGTGACCTGGTCAGGGCCGCAGCCAAGGCGCTCGGCGGAGGCGGCGGCGGCAAGCCGGACGTGGCCCAGGGCGGCGGGCAGAACGCCGCCGCCGTGCCCGAGGCCGTCGAGGCGGTCGAGCGGCTGGTGGCCGAGAGCGGCACTGCCTGATGCGACGCGGCAGGCGCCTGGCGGTCGACGTCGGTGACGCCCGCATCGGGGTCGCGAGCAGCGATCCCGACGGGCTGCTGGCGACCCCCGTCGAGACGGTGCCGGGGCGCGATCTCCCGGCGGCCCAGCGGCGGCTGTCGGCGCTGGTCGCGGAGTACGAGCCGGTCGAGGTCGTCGTCGGGCTCCCTCGCTCCCTCAACGGGGGCGAGGGCCCGGCGGCGGCCAAGGTCCGCGCCTTCGCGCAGGAGCTGGCGACGAACATCACACCCGTGCCGGTGCGGCTGGTCGACGAGCGTATGAGTACGGTCACGGCGGCGCAGGGCATGCGGGCCTCCGGAGTCAGCTCGAAGAAGGGGCGGTCCCGCATCGATCAGGCGGCTGCGGTGGTGATTCTCCAGAGCGCGCTGGAGACCGAACGGGTGTCCGGCAGACCACCGGGGCAGTGCGTCGAAGTGGTTGTCTGATCGCGGTGCGGTAACGTTCCGCGCGACACGGCAGCCGTCCGAAGAGGGCTTGTAGACACGCCCGTAGACACGAGTGTCACCCGGACGTCGGCGCCGCCGGCGCGCACCATGGCTGCCGCCTCGCGGCTCTAGGGGATCGATGACTGAGTATGGCCGGGGACAGGGTCCCCAACCGTGGCACCCCGAGGATCCTCTCTATGGGGACCAGGGGTGGAGCGGTGGCCAGTCCGCTTCCGGCACCTATCAGGACGGCTGGGAGCAGTACGACGGACAGCAGCAGGCCCCGCAGCAGCAGACCTACTATCCGCAGCAGGCCGCCCAGCCTCAGCACGCGGGGTACGGCGACGGCAACTGGGACGGGACGCAGGGCGGGGGTACGCAGGGCGGAGGAGTCGTCTATGACCCCGCGTACGGAGCGGGTGCCACCGACCCGTACGGCATACCGCCCGTAGGGCACTACGGCCCGGACGGGCAGCCGGTTCACTACGGTGCTGAGGGCGGCTACCCCCCTCCGCAGCCGCAGCACCCGCAGCAGGCCCAGCAGTACCCGCAGGATCCGTACCAGCAGGACCCCCGGTACGCCCAGCAGGACCCGCACTACGGGCAGCAGTACGCGCAGGACCCGTACCAGCAGGAGTCCCCGTACCCGCAGGACCCCGGCTACCCGCAGCAGTACCAGGAGCCTCCTCACCAGGCCCCTCACCAGGCGCCCCATCAGCCCCCGCACCAGCGGCCGCACCCGGAGCAGCCCCCGGGCGCCGACCCGGAGACCGGCTGGGACCCGGGGCCCGACCAGGGCGAACACGCCTTCTTCACCGACCGCGAGGACGCGGAGGACGTGGAGGGCGCCGACTGGGACGACTCGGACGGCGGCCGTCCGGGACGCGAGGGGCGCAAGGACGGCCGGAACGGCCGGGGCAGCAAGCGCCGGGGGGAGACCAAGCGCAGAAGCGGTTGTGCGTGCCTGGTCGTCTCGGTGGTGCTGGTCGGCGGCGTGGGCGCGGTCGGCTGGTTCGGCTGGGACTTCTACCAGACGCACTTCGCCCCTTCCCCCGACTACGAGGGCAGGGGCGGCGGCGAGATCCAGGTCGACATCCCCGACGGCGCCTCGCTCACCGACATGGGCACCGCGCTCCACAGCGCGGGCGTCATCAAGAGCAGCGGGGCCTTCGTCGAGGCCGCGAGCGAGAACAGCAAGGCCCAGAGCATCCAGCCGGGCTCCTACACGCTGCGCAAGCGGATGGCCGCCGCCAGCGCCATCGACATGATGCTCGACCCCGCCAGCCAGAACGGCCTCATCGTCTCCGAGGGCCTGCGCGCGACGAAGATCTACTCGCTCGTGGACGCCAAGCTCGACCTGAAGGACGGCACCACGGCGAAGGCCGCAGAGACGGCCGACCTCGGGCTGCCCAAGTGGGCGAAGGGCCAGCCGGAGGGCTTCCTCTTCCCCTCCAAGTACAGCGTCGGCAAGAAGACCGCTCCCGAGGACGTGCTGCGGCAGATGGTGAAGCGGGCCAAGGCCGAGTACACGAAGGTCGGCCTGGAGGACGCGGCGAAGAAGTCGGGGCAGACGCCGGAGGAGATCATCACCGTCGCCTCCCTCGTCCAGGCCGAGGCGCAGGAGGACCACGAGTTCGGCAAGGTCTCGCGGGTCATCTACAACCGGCTCGACGAGAACATGGCGCTCGGCTTCGACTCGACGATCAACTACGCGAAGGGCCGCTCGACCCTGGACGTCTCCGTCCAGGACACCAAATTCGACTCGCCCTACAACACGTACATGCACAAGGGCCTGCCGCCGGGGCCCATCGACAACCCCGGGCACCAGGCGATAGAGGCGGCGCTCAAGCCCACCAAGGGCGACTGGCTCTACTTCGTGACGGTCAAACCGGGCGACACCCGCTTCACCGACAACTCGGCCGAGCACGACAAGAACGTGCGGGACTTCAACATCGAACAGCGCAAGAAGAGGGAGAACGGCGGCTGATGTCCCAGCCCTCCACCGACGCGTCCGGGGCACGGGACACCCGGAGCACCCGGACCGCCCGGAGCACGACAGGAGCCAGGCGCGCGGCGGTCCTCGGCTCGCCCATCGCCCACTCGCTCTCGCCCGAGCTGCACCGCGCGGCCTACGCGGAGCTGGGCCTGACCGGGTGGACGTACGACCGGCACGAGGTGGACGAGGAGGGCATCGCGCGCTTCCTCGACGGCCTGGCCGCGCACGACGGCGGCCCGGAGAACGGCGGTGGCCCTGAGTGGGCGGGCCTCTCGCTCACCATGCCGCTGAAACGTGCCGTCATCCCGCTCCTGGACGAGATCACCGCGGGCGCCGCCTCCGTCGAGGCCGTCAACACGGTGGTCTTCACCGAGGACGGGCGCCGCGTCGGCGACAACACCGACATCCCGGGCATGGTCGCCGCGCTGCGCGAGCGCGGCGTCGAGAATGTCGAGCGCGCCGCCGTCCTCGGGGCCGGTGCCACCGCCTCGTCCGCGCTGGCCGCGCTGAAGCTGGTGTGCGACGGCGAGGTCACCGCGTACGTCCGCAGCGAGGCGCGGGCGCGGGAGATGCGGGGCTGGGGCGAGCGGCTCGGCGTGCCCGTCCGCCTCGCCGACTGGGCCGAAGCGGCGGAGGCGCTGACCGCGCCCCTCGTCGTCGCGACGACCCCGGCCGGGACCACGGACGCCCTCGCCGCTGCCGTGCCCGAGCGGCCAGGCACGCTCTTCGACGTCCTCTACGAGCCCTGGCCGACCGCCCTCGCCGCCGCCTGGGCCGCCAGCGGCGGCACCGTCGTGGGCGGCCTGGACCTTCTCGTCCACCAGGCCGTGCTCCAGGTCGAGCAGATGACGGGGCACGCCCCGGCGCCGCTCGCCGCGATGCGCGCCGCGGGCGAGGCGGCGCTGCGGGCACGCACGGGCTGACGCGCCCGGGGGCAGCCGGGACGGTCGTCCGGGCGCGGGCAACGCGTGCTCGGGGAGCAACAGTTCACGCGTCCGCGCACATCCGCGCACAACGCACGCGGGAACCCGCCCCCGGCACCCGTTCCGCACAGTGGACCGCCGTCCCCCGCACCGTCCTCACATGGGAGGATCGGGGTCCACGGGACACGCACATTGAGCGCTGACGCGCATGATCGAGGAGCACCGTTGAGCAGGTTGCGCTGGCTGACCGCGGGGGAGTCGCACGGCCCCGCACTGGTGGCGACGCTGGAGGGGCTGCCCTCCGGTGTGCCGATCACCACCGACATGGTGGCGGACGCGTTGGCGCGGCGGCGGCTCGGCTACGGGCGCGGCGCGCGCATGAAGTTCGAGCGTGACGAGGTCACCTTCATCGGTGGCGTACGGCACGGCCTCACCCTCGGCTCGCCCGTCGCGATCATGGTCGGCAACACCGAGTGGCCCAAGTGGGAACAGGTCATGGCCGCCGACCCGGTGGACCCCTCCGTGCTCTCCGAACTGGCGCGCAACGCGCCCCTCACCCGGCCCCGGCCGGGCCATGCCGATCTGGCGGGCATGCAGAAGTACGGCTTCGACGAGGCCCGCCCCATCCTGGAGCGCGCGTCGGCCCGGGAGACCGCGGCGCGCGTGGCGCTGGGCACGGTGGCCCGCTCGTACCTCAAGGAGACGGCCGGGATCGAGATCGTCTCGCACGTGGTCGAGCTGGGCGCCGCCAAGGCCCCGCACGGCAGCGTCCCCGCGCCGGATGACGTGGAGCGGCTCGACGCCGACCCCGTGCGCTGCCTGGACGCGGACGCGAGCGAGGCGATGGTCGCCGAGATCGACCAGGCGCACAAGGACGGCGACACCCTCGGCGGCGTCGTCGAGGTCGTGGCGCACGGGGTGCCGGTCGGCCTCGGCTCGCACGTCCACTGGGACCGCCGCCTCGACGCACGGCTGGCCGCCGCGCTCATGGGCATCCAGGCCATCAAGGGCGTCGAGCTGGGCGACGGCTTCGACCTGGCACGGGTGCCGGGCTCGCAGGCGCACGACGAGATCCTGCCCGGTGCCGAGGGCGAGGGCGTCCGCCGCGCCTCCGGGCGCTCCGGCGGCACCGAGGGCGGCCTGTCCACGGGTGAGCTGCTGCGCGTACGGGCCGCGATGAAGCCGATCGCGACGGTGCCGCGCGCCCTGGCCACCGTCGACGTCAGCACCGGCGAGGCGACGAAGGCGCACCACCAGCGCTCCGACGTGTGCGCCGTGCCGGCCGCTGGAATCGTCGCCGAGGCGATGGTGGCCCTGGTGCTGGCCGACTCCGTCGCGGAGAAGTTCGGCGGTGACAGCGTCGCCGAGACCCGCCGCAATGTGACGGGCTTCCTCGACAACCTGGCCATCCGGTGACCGCGGGCGAAGGCAGCGGCGCTGCGGGAGACAGGAGCGGCACCGCGGACGACGGGAGCGGCTCCGGCCCCGCGGTGATCCTGGTCGGGCCCATGGGGGTGGGCAAGTCGACGGTCGGCGAGCTGCTGGCCGCACGCCTCGGTGCCGCCTTCCGGGACACCGACAAGGACATCGTCGACACGTCGGGCAAGCCCATCTCGGAGATCTTCATCGACGAGGGCGAACCCCACTTCCGCGCCCTGGAGCGCGCGGCCGTGCGCCGTGCGCTGGCCGAGCACCCCGGTGTGCTGGCGCTCGGCGGCGGCGCGATCCTCGCCGAGGAGACCAGGGAACTGCTGGGCGGCCTGCCCGTCGTCTTCCTGGAGATGGGGCTGACGGAGGCCGTCAAGCGGGTCGGCCTCGACGCCCCGCGCCCCCTGCTCGCCGTCAACCCCCGGCAGCAGTGGCGCAAGCTCATGGACGAGCGCCGCCCTCTGTACGCGGGAGTCGCGCGCGCCGTCGTCAGCACCGAGCACCGCACGCCCGACGAGGTCGTCGACGAGATCCTCGAAGTCCTGGAGCTGAAGCAGTCATGACCACCGAGACCCCTTCCGCAGCTTCCGCAGCGCCCACCCGCATCACCGTCGCGGGCACCGCCGGCACCGAGCCCTACGACGTCCTCGTGGGCCACAAGCTCCTCGGCGAACTGCCCTCACTGATCGGCGGCGCCAAGCGCGTGGCCGTCCTCCACCCCGAGGCGCTGGCCGAGACCGGCGAGGTGCTCCGCGAGGACCTGGCGGCCCAGGGCTACGAGGCCATCGCGATCCAGCTCCCCAACGCGGAGGAGGCCAAGACCGCCGAGGTCGCCGCGTACTGCTGGAAGGCGCTCGGCCAGACCGGCTTCACCCGTACGGACGTCATCGTCGGCGTCGGGGGCGGGGCCACCACGGACGTCGCGGGCTTCGTCGCCGCCACCTGGCTGCGCGGGGTGCGGTGGGTGGCCGTGCCGACCACGGTGCTGGCCATGGTGGACGCGGCCGTGGGCGGCAAGACCGGCATCAACACGGCCGAGGGCAAGAACCTGGTGGGCGCGTTCCACCCGCCGTCCGGCGTGCTGTGCGACCTCAGCGCCCTGGAGAGCATGGGCACGCACGACTACGTCGGCGGGCTCGCCGAGGTCATCAAGGCGGGCTTCATCGCCGATCCCTCGATCCTCGCCCTCGTCGAGGCCGATCCGGAGGGCGCGCGTACGCCGCACGGGCCGCACACGGCGGAGCTGATCGAGCGCTCGATCCGGGTCAAGGCGGAGGTCGTCTCCTCGGACCTGAAGGAGTCGGGCCTGCGCGAGATCCTCAACTACGGGCACACGCTGGCGCACGCCATCGAGAAGAACGAGCGCTACAACTGGCGGCACGGCGCGGCGGTGTCCGTCGGCATGGTCTTCGCGGCCGAACTCGGCCGCATCGCGGGCCGCCTGGACGACGCGACGGCCGACCGGCACCGCACCGTCCTGGAGTCGGTGGGCCTGCCCGTCACCTACCGGGGCGACCAGTGGCCCAAGCTGCTGGAGACCATGAAGGTCGACAAGAAGTCCCGGGGCGACCTGCTGCGCTTCATCGTGCTCGACGGGCTGGCCAGGCCAGCAGTGCTGGAGGGCCCCGATCCGGCGATGCTGCTCGCGGCCCACGCGGAGATCGCCGCCTGACGGTTCCTGCTCCGGCTCCTGTGCCGCGCGGATGCGGATGCGGGTGCGGATGCGGGTGCTTGGCGCGGGCACTCGGCGCGTGGCCCGGGCGTTCATACTGCGGCGGCGGGGGAAGGTACCGTCCGTTAATGTCGGACCACCATGGCGCCGCGGGGGCGGTGCCAGCACAACGAGACGGAGTTGGGGACCGGATGCAGCAGTACGGGGCGGACTCCTTCCGGGGTTACCCGCACGGGTTCCCTCCGCACACGGGACACCCCGCACAGGGCAGCTGGAACGGGCCCGTGCACCAGCCGCACCCCGGACCGCCTGCCGGACCGCCTGCCGGACCGCCTGCCGGGCCTCCTCCCGGACCGCCCGCCGGGCCTCCTCCGGGGCACCCGCCCAGGCCCCCGGCGCCGGTGCCGTCGGCGGCGCCGGTCCAGCAGCAGCCGCACGCGGGGCCACCGCCCCAGGCGCCCCAGCCCACCGAGACCACCGGGCACATCCAGCTCCCGCGCGGCGCCCCGGTGGAGATACCGGCCCCGGACAGCGATCCCGCACAGCTCGACGCGACCCGCGCCGCCGTGGCCGTCCTCCTCATCGGCCCGGCGGGCGCGGGCAAGACGACGGTGGCCCGCCACTGGGCCGAGCGCCGGGCCGTGCCCACCTCGCACATCAGCCTGGACGACGTGCGTGAGTGGGTGCGCTCGGGCTTCGCCGACCCCCAGACGGGCTGGAACGACTATTCCGAGGCCCAGTACCGCCTGGCACGGCGCACCTGCGGCTTCGCCGCGCGCAACTTCCTGGCCAACGGCATCTCCTGCATCCTGGACGACGCCGTCTTCCCCGACCGCCCCGTCGTGGGCCTCGGCGGCTGGAAGCGGCACGTCGGGCCAGGGCTGATCCCGGTGGTCCTGCTGCCGGGGCTGGAGATAGTCCTGGAGCGCAACGCGGCCCGTTCGGGCAACCGCCGCCTCACGGACGAGGAGGTCGCCCGTATCCACGGCCGCATGGCGGGCTGGTACGGCTCAGGACTGCCCATCATCGACAACTCACGCCAGGACGTGGCGACGACGGCCCGCATGCTCGACGACGTGGTCGCGCGCAGTCTGGCCAGCCCGCCCAGTTGGTGAGCCGGGGACGGCACGGACCCGCGGGAAGGCCCTCGCGGGACGACGACGGCGCTCATGACGGCGCCGCCCCTGATGACGCCGACCACGACGATGATGCGGCGCCGGGGGAGGCCGGGCACGGCACAGGGCGGGGTACCCGGATCGGGCTCGCCGCCGCGTGGGTGCTGATCGCGGCGATGACGGTCTTCCTGGTCTTCTCGCTGGTCGCGCTGAACCACGATCTGGAACACCCCGAGCAGGGCTTCTCGGGCTGGCTGTGCGCGGCGGACTCCGGGCCCTGTACGGAGTGAGGGGCCCGCGTCACATGGGGCGCCCCCGAGCGCGTCACCCGGGCGCGGCAGGGCCCGTCGCCCGCACGGCCCCTCCCACCCGGCCGACCGGCGCCGCGCTACGTACGCTCGGCCTATGTCAGAGGTGCATGTGGTCCGCCGCTCCCGGCTGCGGGAACGCTGTGCGACGAGCGCGGCGGACGGCAGCCCTGCCGACGCGGTGCTGGTGTCCCGGCCCGCGAACATCCGCTATCTGACCGGCCGCGCACCGAGCGGCGCCAGCCTGCTGCTCGGCGCGGGCGGCCAGGACACCCTGCTACTCGCCGCCGCCTGCGACACCCTGGAGCCCGGGGTGGCCCACGCCCACCCCGGCGACGAGCTGCGCGTCGAGCGGCTGCCGGGCCCCGACGGCGACACCGCCGTCGCCGCGGCCGACCTCGCGGCCAAGCAGGGGGCGCGCGAGCTGGCCGTCGAGGAGCACCACCTCACCGTCTCCCGGCACCGCGCCGTCACCTCCGTCGCCCCGCGGCTGCGCCTCACGGGCCTCGGCACCGCCGTCGAGCAGCAGCGGGTGATCAAGGACGACGCGGAGATCTCGGCGCTGCGGATCGCCGCGGAGATCACCGACCAGGCGCTGGGGGAGCTGCTGGAGTCGATCCTCGTGGGCCGTACCGAGCGTCACCTCGCACTCGAACTGGAGCGCCGTCTCATCGACCACGGCGCCGACGGGCCCGCCTTCCCCACCTCCGTGGGCGCGGGGGGCAATTCGGGCCTGCCGGGCCACCGGCCCACCGACCGCCGGGTGGAGGAGGGGGATTTTCTCTCCGTACGACTCGGTGCGCGCTATCAGGGATACGGGTGCCAGATCGGCCGCACTTTCGTGATCGGCACCGCTCCCGACGAGTGGCAGATCGAGCTGTACGACCTCGTCTTCGCCGCTCAGCGGGCCGGTCGGGAGGCGCTCGCACCGGGCGCCGCCTGCCGCGACGTCGATCACGCGGCCCGTCAGGTGCTGGACGCGGGAGGGTACGCGGACGCCCTGGGAGCGGCCACGGGGCACGGGGTAGGACTGGAAATCGGTGAGGACCCTCGGCTGTCACCTGCGGCCATGGGTAAACTGGACGCTTGTGTGCCGGTCACCGTCGAACCGGGGGTCCACCTTCCGGGCCGGGGCGGTGTCCGGATCGACGACACGCTCGTCGTCCGCCCGCCGGCGGACGGCGGACCCGAGCTACTCACCATCACGACCAAAGAGCTGCTCGCCCTCTAGCCCCAGGCGGGCGTCCGGGGGCTCGCAGGCTCTTTGGTCCCCGCAGCAGCAGTCTCAGGAGATTCCGCGACCGTGGCATCCACGAACGACCTCAAGAACGGCATGGTGCTCAAGCTCGACGCCGACCAGCTCTGGTCCGTAGTCGAGTTCCAGCACGTCAAGCCCGGCAAGGGCCCCGCCTTTGTCCGTACGAAGCTGAAGAACGTCCTGTCCGGCAAGATCGTCGACAAGACGTTCAACGCGGGCACCAAGGTCGAGACCGCCACCGTGGACCGACGCGGCATGCAGTTCTCGTACAAGGACGGCGAGTACTTCGTCTTCATGGACCTGGACACCTACGACCAGATCCACGTCTCTCCCGAGGTCGTCGGCGACGCCGCCAACTACCTCCTGGAGGGCTTCGAGGCCACGGTGGCGATGTACCAGGGCAACCCGCTCTTCGTGGAGCTGCCCGCCGCCGTCGAGCTGACCATCGAGCACACCGAGCCCGGCGTGCAGGGCGACCGCTCCACCGGCGGCTCCAAGCCCGCGCGCCTGGAGACCGGTTACGAGGTCGGCGTGCCCCTCTTCATCACGACGGGTGAGAAGATCAAGGTCGACACCCGCTCCGGCGAGTACCTCGGCCGGGTGAACAGCTAACCGTGGCTGCCCGTAACAAGGCCCGTAAGCGCGCCTTCCAGATCATCTTCGAGGCCGATCAGCGCGGCAGTGCCGTGACGGACGTCCTCGCGGACTGGATCCGGCTCGCGCGGTCCGACGACCGGCAGCCGCCGGTCAGCGAGTACACGATGGAGCTGATCGAGGGCTACGCGCAGAACGCGCCCCGCATCGATGAGCTGATCTCCACCTACTCCGTGGGCTGGACCCTGGACAGGATGCCGGTCGTGGACCGCTGCATCCTGCGGCTGGGCGCGTACGAGCTGATCTGGTCGGACGAGACGCCCGACGCGGTGGTCATCGACGAGGCCATACAGCTCGCCCGTGAGTTCTCCACGGACGAGTCCCCGACCTTCATCAACGGCCTGCTGGGCCGTCTGAAGGAGCTGAAGCCGACCCTCCGGCGCTAGTTCTGGCGCCGGAGGGCCCCGGCCCTGGCTCCGGCTCCGGCCGGGAAGCGGGTCATGGCCTTGAGTGAAGCTCAGGCCACACATGCACAGAACGCCGCCGCCCGCTGCGGCCCTCCTCGGAGGGCCGCAG
>NZ_JBSHAO010000063.1:0-40063 GCF_053611545.1 Streptomyces sp. NPDC054796
GGGCGACGGCACCCAAATGTTGTGGGCAATCGTCCCGCAAGGCGGGACGGGTGGGCACAACCCGTGCCACCGGCCCGCACCACGCGAACGAACCCCAAAGGGGCACCCAGGCAAGGCGCACCCCAACAAGAACCGGGCACCCCGTGTGGCCATCACCCCGTACCCCGTGAAGGGGCACACCAGTGTGACGCGGCAACCCCCCGTTTCCACCCCTACCCGTGGACCTCGAGGAAGCGGGTGATGCCGTTGGCGATTTGCTGGACCGCGATGGCCGACAGGAGCATGCCCGAGAGGCGGGTGACGAGGACGACGCCCCCGTCCTTGATGACCCGGATGATCAGCAACGAATACCGCATAGCCAGCCACAGCACCACGTGAATGGCCACGATCGCGGCCCACACGGAGAGCTGCCCGCCGAACCCGTGCGCGTGCTGGACGGCCAGGATGACGGAGACGATCGCGCCGGGTCCCGCCAGCAGCGGCATGCCCAGAGGGACGAGCGCGGCGTTGACGTCCTTCGTCTGGGTGGGCTCGTCGGTCTTGCCGGTCAGCAGGTCGAGCGCGACGAGCAGGAGCAGCAGTCCGCCCGCGACCATCAGCGCGGGGACGGAGACGTGCAGGTAGTCGAGGATCTGCTGGCCGCAGATGCCGAAGACGGTGATGACGCCGAAGGCCACGGCCGTGGCCTGCAACGCCATCTTGCGCTGCACCTTCGCGGGCCGGCCCGAGGTGAGGGCCAGGAAGATCGGCGTGATGCCAGGCGGGTCCATGATCACGAAGAGGGTGACGAAGACGGACCCGAAAAGGGCGAACTCGAACACGGTGCGGTGCCTCGCTGAACGGTCCGGCGCCGGTGAAGACCGGGGAAACGCCGGAGAAGCGGAGAAACGGTGCGGGTGAAGGAGGGGCGGCGCCAGGCTCGCAGCCCGAACCGAACCCCGGCCAGGCCAAGCGCCAAGCGCTACGCGTCAGCCCGTGACGGGCGAGGCGCCTGACCCGCGCGCCGCGATCTCGGCGTAGACGTCCGGGTCCGTGGTGTGCTCGCCGAGCACACAGGTCTTCCGGCTGCCGTGGTAGTCGCTGGACCCCGTGGCGAGGATCCCGAGGTCGGCCGCGAGGCCGTGCAGTCGCTGCCGGGTCGCCGGGTCGTGGTCCATGTGGTCGGCCTCGACGCCGTCGAGCCCGGCGGCGGCCATGTCGGCTATCGCGCGCTCGGGCACGATCTGGCCGCGCTTGGCCGCGAGGGGGTGCGCGAAGACGGCGACGCCGCCCGCGCCCTTGATCAGGCGCAGCGCGTCGAAGGGGTCCAGCTCGTGCTTGTCCACGTAGGCGCGTCCGTCATTGGCGATCCACTCCTCCGTGAAGGCGTCGGAGACCGTCCCGATGACGCCCGCCTCGACCATGGCGGTCGCGATGTGCGGCCGTCCGACCGCGCCGTCGCCCGCGATCTCGGCCACCCGCTCCCAGGTCACCGGGACGCCCAGCCCGCGCAGCTTCTCGACCATGCCCTGGGCGCGGGGCACCCGGTCGTCGCGGACCAGTTCCCGCTCGCGTGCCAGCTCGGGCTCTTCGGGGTCGAAGAGGTAGGCGAGCATGTGGAGGCTGATGCCGTCGAGGCGGCAGGAGAGTTCGGCGCCGGTGACCAGCGTCAGCCCGGCGGGCAGTGCCGCCTTGGCCTCGGCGTGCCCGGCCACCGTGTCGTGGTCGGTCAGCGCGACGACGTCCAGCCCGGCGGCCCTGGCGTTGCGGACCAGTTCGGCGGGTGAGTCGGTGCCGTCCGACGCGGTGGAGTGGGTGTGCAGGTCGATGCGCACGGGGCGGGACTCCAACTTACGGGCGGAAGCGGCGGGCGGACCCCAGGATAGCCGCAGCTCGCCGTGCCCCTGTCAGCCGCACCGCCGCCCGCCTGGGCCCACGGGCACGGCCCCGCAGCGCCGACGAGCCGATCAGGCGGCCAGGCGGCCAGGCGGCCAGGCGCAAGGTCGGCACGCGCACCCGCTCAGGACATGATGCGCGGCGAGAGCGCCCCGCAGGGCAGCAGATCGACCTCGGCACCGGCGTCGCGCAGGTCGGTGAGGACGAGTTCGTCGTACATCAGCAGCCCGGACTGCTCCGGCCAGACGATCGCCCACAGCCACAGCCCTCGCGCCTCGCCCGCGAAGACGGCGCGGTCGTCGGCCACTCCGGAGACGTTCCAGAGGGGGGTGGGGCGTCCGGCGGCCAGTACCTTCACGTCAGGGGCCTGGTCGACGCTCATCCAGGGGCCGGGGTCGGGGCCGTCTATCCCGGCGTAGCGCGCGCCGAGGCCGACGCCCAGTTCCTCGGCGATGAGCAGGAGTTCACCGGGGCCGCCGAGCGGGCTGGGCCCGGAGCAGGCGACCGCCGTCGCGCGTCCGCCGCTTCTGTCGTCGCCCGCGCAGGCGACGCCCGTGAACAGCCAGCCGACGGGCAGCGGCCAGGGCATCCAGACAGGGACCTTCGTACGGCCGACGACGACCGCGAGCGCTTCGACGCTGGGCGGGATGACCGGCTGGAGCGGATGCACGATGCCGTGCACGTCGCACTGCCAGGTGTCGGCGAAGAGACCGGGCGCCCGGACCCGGCCACCGCACTTCGGGCAACTGGGTTCGCCCCTCATGGAGCACAACGGTCCTACCCGGTCGCCGCCCCGTCAAGGACGATCACCGGCCCGGTCACCGGCGGAGCGCACCGGCACCCGGTCGCCGCACGGGCTGGGCCCGTCACCAGGATATTTACGTGTACCTTGCACTAGTTAGCGTGGCTAACTTAAAATGTTGTACGTGCCAACGGCACGGCGCCCCCACAGGGAGCCACCAGCAACCACCACCGACACGCAGCGAAGGAGCAGAGCGGCCATGAGTGGTGATCCGTTCGACGAAGGCGGGGGCAGCATCCTCCGGCAGCCCATGGCGGTATGGGCCACGGCGGGCGCGGCAGTCGTCGCCTTCATGGGCATCGGGCTCGTCGACCCGATCCTGCCCTCCATCGCCAAGGGCCTGGACGCCTCCCCCAGCCAGGTCTCCCTCCTGTTCACCTCGTACTTCCTCATCACCGCCGTCGCGATGCTGGTGACCGGCTTCGTCTCCAGCCGCATCGGCGGGCGCAAGACCCTGCTCGCCGGACTCGCGCTGGTGATCGTCTTCGCGGCGCTCTCCGGCATGTCGGGGTCCGTCGGCGAGCTGGTCGGCTTCCGCGCGGGCTGGGGACTGGGCAACGCGCTCTTCGTCTCCACCTCGCTCGCCGTGATCGTCGGAGCCGCTGCGGGCGGCAGCGCGGCGGCGATCCTGCTCTACGAGTCGGCCCTCGGCCTCGGCATGGCCTGCGGCCCGCTGGTGGGCGCCGTGCTCGGCGACATGAAGTGGCGCTACCCGTTCTTCGGGACCGCGGCGCTGATGGCCGTCGGCTTCGTCGCCATCACCGTCTTCCTGAAGGAGCAGCCGAAACCAGCCCGTAAGACCTCGCTGCTCGACCCGGTCAAGGCGCTCGGGCACGGCGGGCTCGCCTCTGCTGCGGCGTCGGCGTTCTTCTACAACTACGCCTTCTTCACGGTCCTGGCCTTCACGCCCTTCGTGCTGAACATGTCCCCCTACCGCTCCGGCGGCGTCTTCTTCGCCTGGGGCGTGCTGCTCGCGGTCTTCTCCGTACTGGTGGCGCCGCGGCTCCAGGAGCGGTTCGGGTCGCTGAAGGTGCTGGGCGGCTCGCTGGTCCTGATGGCGGCCGACCTGCTGGTGCTGGGCTACGGGAACCACACGACGGCGATCGTCGCGACGATCCTGTCCGGCGCCTTCATCGGCATCAACAACACCGTCTTCACCGAGCTGGCCCTCGGCGTCTCGAACGCGCCCCGGCCCGTGGCGAGCGCGGGCTACAACTTCGTGCGCTGGTTCGCCGCCGCCGCGGCGCCGTTCCTCGCGCCGAAGATCGAGGAGTGGACCGACGTCCACATCCCGTTCGTCGTCGCCGCCGTGGCCGCAGCGGTGGGCGCGGCCGTCGTCGGCGTCCGCAGGAAGTCGCTGACGCACGACGCCGAGGAGCTGCTGCCCGCGCACGAGCGCGAGGACGCGGGCACCGGCGCGGGCACGGGCGCGGGCACGGACACAGGCGCGGGCACGGACACGGGCGCCGACGTGGAAGCCGCTCCCTCCCACGCGCAGGCGGCGGGCGCCCGCTGACGGAAGCGCCCGGACTCAGTCCGTCAGGTCCACCGAGCCACGGTGCGGATCACGCAGATCCGTGCCGTGGCTCAGCCATCGCTCCTCCAGGGCCGAAGCGCCGTGCACCCGCTTCCAGGCCGCCTCGTTCGGCGTCATGGGCAGCAGCGGCAGAAAGCGCACCGGTTCCAGGGGCGCGTCCAGCTCCAGGTCCTCGACGAGGCCACCGGACTCGGCCACCAGCACCGAGGTGAACGGCGCACCGGGCCACAGCGGTTCGCCGACGTCCAGGGAGGCGCCGGGCGCCACGACGACGCCCTCGACCTGGGGCGAGGCGGCGAGCACGGCGAGGGGCCGCAGCACCTTGTCGGTCTCGGCCCCCGCGAGCCGCACCGAGAGCACCAGCTCGGCGCGCGGCCCCCGGTCCGGGTCGGCGAGGGCCCCCGTGGGGTCGGCCATCGGCGCGACCGACATCCCGAGCGTGGCGTACCGCGCGATGTCGCCGTCCACAAAGCGCAGCACCTCGATGCGCTCGGTGCCGAGGAAGGTCACGGCAGCCCGCGCGTCGGGCTCGCCCAGCGCCGTCAGATAGCGGGCCTCGACCAGTTTCGATACGTCAGCCATGCCCGCGAGCATAGATCGCGGGCCGCACGCGTCCGCGGAACGGGCACGGCACGGGCGTCGCACAGGCGTCGCGCCACCACCGCACGGGGCCGACGGTGCGGCATGGGGACGGGATGGGCGGGTACACGCGCGTACGCGGGGATGTGCGGTGAAGCGTGGGGGTACGCGTGAGGCCGAACGTAAGGACGAGGCAAAGAGCGCTACGGCACGGCCCAAACCGACAGTTGGACAGTGCGCGCGGTGTTACCGTTGACTGCTGGTCAAGGCAGGTGTAGATCGTCCCCCACGGGGGACCGGCCGGAGGAGGTGGGACCTGACATGGATCCGAGTCGACCGTGCAGTACCAACCGCTCTTCTGTCCGGAAGCCGCGTCCCCGCTCCTAGGGCCCTTACTCCCCCACCGCCTCACGGTGAAACCTCCAAAAGGGCCTTTATTTTTGCCGGGTTCGCGCGACGGAAGAGCGCGTGAGGTTCGCTCCATCCCGTCCCGCAAGCGAACGCCGTCACCGCTGCCACGCGTGGTGCCCGCTTTGCAGACCTCCGGCAGGCTCCCCCCACCGTAGGTCCACATTCCGGGCAGCGCTGCGCCCCGCACCGACGGCACGGCACCGCACAAGGAGCCCAGCATGTCGATGATCCGAGACCTGCGCGAAGCCGTCAGGCCCGCACTGCGCAAGGGCGAGCGCGCGACGTACTCGTCCTACGACCTCACCCGTGGTCACAGCGGCGGCAGCGCCGTCGTGGACTGCGCCGTCTACCGCGAAGGGCGGCGCTGCACCGATCAGTTGAGCCCGGCCGAGGCACTGAGCGAGGTGCGCTCCGGCAGTGGCGACGACTTCGTGTGGATCGGGCTGCACGAGCCCACGGAGCAGGAGTTCTCCGGGATCGCCACGGACTACGGCCTGCACCCGCTCGCCGTCGAGGACGCGGTCCACGCGCACCAGCGGCCCAAGCTGGAGCGCTACGACGACAGCGTCTTCACCGTCTTCAAGACCATCCACTACGTGGAGCACGCCGAACTCACCGACTCCAGCGAGGTCGTGGAGACCGGCGAGGTGATGTGCTTCACCGGCCGGGACTACATCATCACCGTGCGGCACGGCGGCCAGGGCTCGCTGCGCGCGCTGCGGCACCGCCTGGAGGACGATCCCGAACTGCTGGCCAAGGGCCCCTCGGCGGTGCTCCACGCCATCGCCGACCAGACCGTCGACGGCTATCTGGCGGTGGCGGACGCGGTCCAGGACGACATCGACGCCGTCGAGATCGAGGTCTTCTCCGAGAGCGCGGGCAAGGGGAAGCGCGGCGGCGACGCGGGACGGATCTACCAACTGAAGCGCGAGGTGCTGGAGTTCAAGCGCGCCGTCTCCCCGCTGCTGCGGCCCATGCAGATGATGAGCGAGCGCCCGATGCGGGTCATCGACACGGACATCCAGAAGTACTTCCGCGACGTGGCCGACCACCTGGCCCGCGTCAACGAGCAGGTGCTCGGCTTCGACGACCTGCTGAACTCCATCCTCCAGGCCAACCTCGCGCAGGCGACCGTCGCGCAGAACGAGGACATGCGCAAGATCACCTCGTGGGCGGCCATCTTCGCCGTGCCGACGATGATCGCGGGGATCTACGGCATGAACTTCGACTACATGCCGGAGCTGGAGTGGCGGTACGGCTATCCCGCCGTGCTCGTCGTCACCGTCGGCATCTGCTTCGCCATCCACCGCGGATTCAAGCGCAACGGCTGGCTGTAGCGGGCCCGTCCCGTCGTCCCCTTCCTGGCGCCGGGCTCGCGGTAGCCTGCCCGTATGACCGCTCCCGGCACCGAGCTGCTCGACCAGGCCCTCGTCGAAGAGGCCACCAAGAAGTCCGGCCTCGTCTGGGTACGCGGCCCCGAAGGCCCCTCCCGGGCGCTGTGGCACGTGTGGCACGACGGCGCCGTCTGCCTCGTCGGCGACGGGCCCCTGGAACAGCCCCTTGAGGGGCTCGGGCTCGTGGACGGTGGTACGGCGACCGTCACCGTGCGCAGCAAGGACAAGGGCGGACGGCTGGTGGCCTGGAGCGCGCGGGTGACCGAGCCCGAGGTGGGCGGCGAGGCGTGGCAGGCGGCCGTCGATGAGCTGAAGGGGAAGCGGCTGAACGCGCCCGACGCGGACACGGTCACGGAGCGGTGGGCGCGCGAGTGCCGCGTGCTGCGTCTGGTGCCCGAGGGTGAACCGGCGCAGAAGCCCGGCGCGATGCCGGACGGCTCCCAGGCCGCCGCGCCGCTGTCCACCGACGCGACGACGCGGCTGCCGCAGCCGGCCGGGCTGCCGAAGCTGCTGTTCCGCAGGCGCCGGAAGTAAGCCGGGGCGCTCAGGGAGCCGCGTTCGGCCTGCGCTCAGCCCTTGGCCGCCGAGATGCTCTTGCCGTAGTCGACGACCTTGTCCTTGGCGGGGGCGCTGAGCGAGAAGTCCTTGTTCCAGTCCTTCAGTTCCAGCGTCCCCGCCCCGCCGCCCCGTTCGACCCGCAGCGGGTACGGGGTACCGATGAGCGAGACGTCCAGGACGCCGCCGCTGCCCTTGCCCGCGCGCACGCGGACCGTCCTGGTGCCGCCCACCTCGCCGCGGTCGCCGGTCTCGCGCGTGCCCTCCAGGCTCAGCAGCCCGTCCAGCAGCACCCGCATCTCGGTGAAGCCGCTGAGCTGCTCGTACGCGGGGTCGCCGTCGGGCACCTTCACGTACTTGCCCTCCAGCTTGCCCGCCGCCTGGACGTCCGACTTGGTGGGCTCCTTGTCGCCCTTGCCCTGCCTGGCCCAGAAGTCGGCGTCGGCCTTGAGGTAGAGGTCCTTGTCCACCCGCAGCAGTTCGAAGGTGTGCCCGCCCTTGGCCGACACCTCGCCCACGCCGCCGGTCTGCTTGAGGCGCATGTCCAGCTCGTAGGTGCGGCCCTTGCTGACGACGTTGCCGGTGAGCTTGACCGCGTCGGCGCCGCGCGCCGCGCTCAGGGCCTTCTTCTCGATCTTGGCGGCGGAGAGCTTGCCGACCCCGTTCGTGCCCTTGTCCGGGTCCTCGCTGCCGCAGGCCCCGAGAACCGCCGTCAGCCCCACGCAGACGGCCCCTGCCAACGCTGCACTCCGTCGCTTGCGGGCGCGTCCAGTCACGTCGGCTTCCTCCTGGAGGTCGGGGCTGGACCGCACCCTACCCGTGCCGGTACCCGGTGATGGAAGCCAGCCGTCCGGACCATGCCACGGGGCCACGACGGGCCGGGGCACGCTAGCCTGAAACCGGCAAAGCGCGCATAAGCGACCTCCGTACACCTCCGTACACAGGCTGCGGGGCTCGTGTAGTGCGCACCCCGCTCCTACGGACGAGGAGGGCCTGAGCATGGCCGCGGGCGCCTCCCGGGTCTTCGTCTCGCACCTCTCCGGCATCGCCGTCTTCGACCCGGGCGGCGATCAGGTCGGCCGGGTCCGCGACGTCGTCGTCATGCTCCGCGTGGGCGGCAAGCCGCCCGGCGTGCTCGGCCTCGTCGTCGAAGTGGTGAACAGGCGCCGCGTCTTCGTCCCCATGACCCGGGTCATGGGCGTCGAGTCAGGGCAGGTCATCACGACGGGCGTCGTCAACATGCGCCGCTTCGAGCAGCGCCCCGCCGAGACCCTCGCGCTCGGCGAACTGCTGGACCGCCGCGTGACGCTGGTGGAGACGGGCGAGCAGGTCACGGTGCTGGACGTGAGCATGCGGCAGTTGCCCGCGCGCCGCGAGTGGGAGCTGGACAAGGTCTTCGTGCGCAAGGGCAAGGGCGGGACGCTCAGACGGCGCGGGGAGACCCTGACCGTCGAGTGGTCGGCGGTGACCGGCTTCGCGCTGGAGGAGCGCGGCCAGGGCGCGGCCACCCTGCTGGCCACCTTCGAGACCCTGCGCCCCGCCGACCTCGCGAACGTGCTGCACCACCTCTCCGCGAAGCGGCGCGCCGAGGTGGCGGCGGCGCTCGACGACGACCGGCTGGCCGACGTGCTGGAGGAACTGCCCGAGGACGACCAGGTCGAGATCCTCGGCAAGCTCAAGGACGACCGCGCCGCCAACGTCCTGGAGGCCATGGACCCCGACGACGCGGCCGACCTCCTCTCCGAGCTGCCCGAGCAGGACAAGGAGCGGCTGCTGGAGCTGATGCGGCCCCAGGACGCCGACCCGGTGCGGCGGCTGCTCTCGTACGAGGAGGGCACGGCGGGCAACATCATGACCACCGAGCCCATCGTGCTGCGTCCCGACGCCACGGTGGCGGAGGCGCTGGCGCGGGTGCGCGACGAGGACCTGCACGCCCCGCTGGCGGCCCAGGTCTACGTCTGCCGCCCGCCGGACGAGACGCCCACCGGGCGCTATCTCGGCGTCATCCACTTCCAGCGGCTGCTGCGGGAGCCGCCCTTCACGCTGGTCGGCTCGGTCCTCGACTCCGGGCTGCTGCCGCTGCCGCCCGACACGACGCTGCCCGCGCTGACGGGCTACCTGGCGACGTACAACATCGTCGCGGCGCCCGTCGTGGACGAGGCGGGGCATCTGCTGGGCGCGGTCACCGTGGACGACGTGCTCGACCATCTGCTCCCCGACGACTGGCGCGAGGCGGCGGCGCACGGGCTGGAGCGCGTGGAGGGGCTGGGCACGGACAGCCTGGGCGCGGAAGGGCTGGGCACGGAGGGGCTGGGCACGGAGGGGGTGACGGGGCGTGGCTGAGCGGGACGGGCACAGGGAGCGGGACAGGGAACGGGAGGGCGCTGACCGGGAAAGAGAGCGGGAACGGGAGCGGGAGCGGACGGGGCGGGCGCGGCTCGATCAGCCACGTGCCGCGCGCCGCAGGCTGCTCCCCGAGTACGACCCGGACGCCTTCGGGCGGCTCTCGGAGGAGATCGCGCGCTTCCTGGGGACCGGCAGGTTCATCGTCTGGATGACGGTCGTCATCATCGTCTGGCTCGGCTGGAACGTGCTCATGCCGGGGCCGCTGCGCTTCGACGAGTACCCCTTCATCTTCCTGACCCTCATGCTGTCCCTCCAGGCCAGCTACGCGGCCCCGCTCATCCTCCTCGCGCAGAACCGCCAAGACGACCGCGACCGGGTCAACCTGGAGCAGGACCGCAAGCGCAACGAGCGCAGCATCGCGGACACCGAGTTCCTGACCCGTGAGATCGCCTCGCTGCGCATGGGGCTCGGCGAGGTCGCCACCCGGGACTGGATCAGGTCCGAGCTCCAGGACGTGCTCAAGGAACTGGAGCAGCACGGACCGGCATCCGGCCCGGCCCCGGGAACGCCCCCGGAACCGAGTGACCAAGACCGCTGACCCCGTCCCTTCGGAGAGGCGGCACGGGCGCCGTACCATTTGCCCATGGCTACCGACACTCCCGCATCCACCCCCACCGAAGACGCGGTCCGCGCCGCGCTCGCGACGGTGAACGACCCGGAGATCCACCGGCCGATCACCGACCTGGGGATGGTCAAATCCATCGACATCGCGCCCGACGGCGCCGTCGACGTCGGGGTCTATCTGACGGTGTCCGGCTGTCCGCTGCGCGAGACGATCACGTCGAACGTGACGGACGCCGTCTCGCGCGTCGAGGGCGTCACCCGCGTCGCCGTCGAGCTGGACGTGATGAGCGACGAGCAGCGGCGCGAGCTGGCCTCCACGCTGCGCGGCGGCAAGGCCGAGCGCGAGGTGCCCTTCGCGCAGCCCGGTTCGCTGACGCGGGTCTACTGCGTCGCCTCCGGCAAGGGCGGTGTCGGCAAGTCCTCTGTGACGGTGAACCTGGCGGCGTCCCTCGCGGCCGACGGGCTGAAGGTCGGCGTCGTCGACGCCGACATCTACGGCCACTCGGTCCCCAGGATGCTGGGCGCCGAGGGCCTCCCCACCCAGGTCGAGGACATGATCATGCCGCCGTCGGCGAACGGCGTGAAGGTCATCTCGATCGGGATGTTCACCCCGGGCAACACCCCGGTGGTCTGGCGCGGCCCGATGCTCCACAGGGCGCTCCAGCAGTTCCTGTCCGACGTCTTCTGGGGCGATCTCGACGTGCTCCTGCTCGACCTCCCGCCCGGCACCGGTGACATCGCCATCTCGGTCGCGCAGCTCGTCCCCAACGCCGAGATCCTCGTCGTCACCACCCCGCAGCAGGCGGCGGCCGAGGTCGCGGAGCGCGCGGGCTCCATCGCCGTGCAGACGCACCAGAAGATCGTGGGCGTCATCGAGAACATGTCGGGCATGCCCTGCCCGCACTGCGACGAGATGATCGACGTGTTCGGCACGGGCGGCGGCCGGCGCGTCGCCGAGGGCCTCACGAAGACGACGGGCGCCGAGGTGCCCGTCCTGGGCGGCATCCCGATCGACCTCCGGCTGCGCGAGGGCGGCGACGAGGGCAAGCCCGTCGTCCTGACCGACCCCGACTCCCCCGCGGGCTCCGCGATCCGCTCCATCGCGAGCAAGCTGGGCGGGCGTCAGCGCGGCCTGTCGGGCATGTCGCTGGGGCTGACGCCGAGCAACAAGTTCTGATCGACACGTTCTGAGCAACAAGTTCTGAGCCACCACCCGAGCGGCCGGTAGCCGCTCTGCCGTACGCGGTACGGCCCTGGGCACAGGTAAGGGGCGTCCTCTCTTGGAGGGCGCCCCTTACGCGTACAGGGTGGGAGGCGGCTCAGTCCTCCACGGGCTCCACGGGCTCGACGGACGACTCGGCGGGCTCGGCGGTCGCGGGCTCGACGCTGCCCACGGACCGGTCGCCGCTCAGCGTCCGGTGCTCGTAGGCGGTGATGTCCTTGACGACGGAGAACCCCAGCCCGTAGGCGCTCATCCCGCGCCCGTAGGCGCCGATGTGCACGCCTTCCTGGGCCGCGCCCGCCAGCACCCAGCCGTACTCGGACTCGCGGTAGTGGAAGTCGGTCGGCACGCCGTCCACCGGCAGCGAGAGCGCCGACCAGCCCGGCCCGTCCAGGGCGTCGGCCAGCTCCCAGGCCACCCCGGTCTGCTGGTCGAGCCAGTCCTGCCGCAGCCCACGCTCCATCTCCAGCGGCCATGTGCACGACAGCAGCCCGGAACCGGCCAGCCAGGCTGCCGTCGAGACCGAGGTCGCCTCCAGGACGCCCGTGCCGTCGGCGCTACGCCGCACGGGGCGGCTCGCGACCGTCACCACGACGGCGAAGCGCTGCTCCTCCGGGCTGGTCTCGTTCCTGAGCGAGGGCTCCTCGCCGTGACCGGTCGAGCCGTGTTCGACGGTGCCGTCCGCCGCGGCTCCCACCTGGAGGAGCCAGCGCGGCCCTGTGAACGCCTCGTCGAGGCCGTACCACGGAAATGCAGCCATCAGAAAGCCGTCCACCGCCCGCCGTTCATCCGGGATCCCCGGTGTGGCGGGCCCGGATTCACCGGCCACCCGACTCGTCGTCTCCATCTTCGCGACGCCTCCTCATTGCCCTGTGCCACGGGCAGCCTGCCCCCCTCGGACGGCGGCCCCGGACACAGGGAGGATAGCTACCCGGGTCCGCCGTGTCGGGCATGACAGGAGATCGGGTGGCGTCAGGGACGTGAGATGAGCCTCATCAGGCCGCCGGGCGGCGGGCCGGGGAACGACGGGCCAGGCGGGCCAGGGCTCAGGTGGCGTCGGCGTCGAAGGGGGGCGGGTCGCTCTTCGAGAGCGGGTCGCGCTTGGCCGACGGGCCCGCCTCGCCCGCCTCCGGCGCTTCATCCTTGCGCAGGCTCAGGCGACCGCCCGCAGCGCCCGCCGCGCCCGCCGCGGCCGAGGCTCCGGCGCCGCCCGCCGACGAGCCGCTCCCCGTGCCGTTCACGGCGTCCGTGACCTCGGCCAGGTCCTTGCGCAGGTCGAAGCCGTTGCGGATCTCCTTGATACCGAGATCGTCATTGTCCAGAAGGTGCTTGCGGGCGAAGTTCTTGGGGTTCAGATCCTCGAAATCGAAGTCCTTGAACTCCGGACCGAGTTCGGACCGGATATCTTCCTTCGCGTTGTCCGAGAACTGCCGCACCTTGCGGATGAACGAGGCGACGTCCTGGATCACCTTGGGCAGCTTGTCAGGACCGAAAATGAGTACGGCGAGGACGATGAGCGCCAACAGCTCTAGGGGTCCTATGTCGAAGAACACCTTGCAGCTCCCTCATGCCTCGTACATTCACGGCCGATAAGGCCCGCTGTCACGGTACCCGGAGTCGGGCCCGGGGTGGGAGCCCGCCTCCTCATCTCCTCACCGGTATCTCCTCATCCGTATCATCCGTATCACCCGTCGGCCGACGAGCCGAGCCTCAGCCGCACGGTGCGTTCCTCGCCGTCGCGCTCCAGGGTGAGGGAGAGCCGGTCGCCCGGACGGTGACTGCGGATCTTGACGATCAGCTCCTCACCGCTGTGCACCCTGGCGCCCTCCACCTCGGTGATCACGTCGCCCCGCTTGATCCCCGCCTCGTCCGCCGGACTGCCGGAGATGACCGGATCGCCCCCGCCGCCCTGGCTGCCGACCCGGGCGCCGTCGCCGTCGAACTCCGTGTCGAGGGTGACGCCGATGACGGGGTGGGTGGCCCGACCGTCGTTGATCAGCTCCTCGGCGACGCGCTTGCCCTGGTTCACGGGGATGGCGAAGCCCAGCCCTATGCTGCCGCCCTCGTCGCCGCCGGGGATGCCGGAGCTGTCGTCGGCGGCCTTGATCGCGCTGTTGATCCCCACGACCCGGCCCTGGCTGTCCACGAGGGGCCCGCCCGAGTTGCCGGGGTTGATGGGCGCGTCGGTCTGGAGCGCGTCGACGTAGCTCGTCTCGCTGCCCTGCTCGCCGCCAGCCGTGATCGGGCGCTCCTTGGCGCTGATGATGCCGCTGGTGACGGTCTCCTCCAGGTCGAAGGGCGCACCGATGGCGACGACGGCATCGCCGACGCGGACCGAGTCCGAGTTGCCGAGGGGCAGCGGCTTCAGGCCCGAGACGCCGGTGACCTTGACGACGGCGAGGTCGTAGCCACCGTCCGTGCCGATGACCTCGCCCTTGGCCGTCCGGCCGCCGTGGAAGGTGACCTCGACGGAGTCGCCGCCGTCCTGCGCCGGTTCGATGACGTGGTTGTTGGTGAGGATGTGGCCGCGCTCGTCCAGCACGAAGCCCGTGCCCGTCGCCTCGCCGCCGCCCCCGCTCACATGGAGCGTCACCACTCCGGGCAGGGCACGCTCGGCGATGCCCGCGATGCTGCCGGGGGCCCTGGCGTTCTTGCCCTCCTTCTCGGCGGGTGCCTGGGGCAGCGTCACGTCGCCGACCTCGCCGTGCCGCTCGGCGTACGCGCCGACCGCTCCCCCGATGCCGCCCGCGACCAGCGCCAGCACGATCGCGCCCACGACGGTGCGGCCCCGGCGCCGTCCGCGCTCGTGGCCCCCGGCCCCGTGGGGAACCGGAGCGGGAGCGGGAGCGTGCGGGGGCGCCCACGGGTCGTACCGCAGCCACACGGACTCCGGGTCGCCCGGTGTCTGGCGCTCCGGCGGCTGAGGGTGCGGCTCAGGGTGCGGTGTGTGGGGCTGCGCTTGCGGGAGGGGCTGGTGGGGCGCTTGAGCCTGTGGGAGTGGCTGGTGGGCCTGCTGGGCCTGGTGGGGCACGGAAGGCTGCGGAAACGCCTCGTACGCCCCTGCCCCGGCTCCCGCCCCCTGCTCGTGCGTCCCCGGCTCCCGCGCCGGTACAGGGGCGCTGTGCTGCGGGGGTACGGGGGTGCCCTGCGCTGGGGTGCCACTCGGGGCCGGAGGCGCCTGGGGCACCTGGGGCTCCGGGGCCGTGCCCGAGCGCGGCATCGGCACGCCCTGCGGGGGCGTGGCGCCGGACGGGGGCTGGACGAGCGGGGCCGGGGCCCACGGTCCGGGGCCCCCGTAAGGAGGCGTGGCGTAGGGGTCCTCGGGGTGCAGCGGTTCCGGCGCCGGCGCGGGGGTCTCGGAACTCGCGGGAGTCGCGGGAGTCGCGGCACCCTCCGACGCCTCGCCCCCACCGGCCACGGCACCGCTGCCCGGCGCACCGTCCGAGGCGCCGGGGACCCCGGGGCCGTCGGGTGCACCGGAAACACCAGGAGCACCCGTGTCCGTCGGGTCGGCGGCGGGCGGCGGGGGCGTGTCCATGGGCGCCGAGGCGCCCGCACCGGCATCAGCGGCGTCTCCGGTGGTGCCGTCGCCCGCATCGTGCGGGTGCTCCGCCGCAGGCGGAACAGGCACGGCGGGCGGCGGCTGATGACCCGAGGTCCTGCGCGGGCGGCTCCACCACTTCGGCTTCGGCCCCGCGGCCTTCCCCTCGTCCATGCTCTCCCCACTGTCCCCACGGTTCGCCCCGGCAGGGCGGCAACTGGCGGCCCTAGGAGGGATTCAACCAGGTCCGGGGAGGCTCGCGCAGCGACCCTGGGGCGTCAGCGCTGCGGTGGGGCGGCCGTGGCGGCCGGGGTGGGATCCGTGCCGCCGCGCACCGGCGTCCGGCCCGGCACGGCGCTGACCGATGTGCCCGCGTACACATCCGTGCCGGAGGCCGAGGAGGACATCGCGGCCATGACCGAGGGCGAGGAGAACGTGGACAGCGAGGAGCGCACCAGGGGCGGGGAGAACACCGCGTCCCTGAGCAGCGGATAGACGTTCCCCGGCTGAAGGGGGGAGCTGGGGGGTGCCGACGGGGTGGCCGACGGAGAGCGCTGCTGGAGCGGCGCACCGCGCTCCGCCTTCACCGAGGCGCCGGACGTGGCGGAACCGCTCAGGCTGCCGGTCCGCTCGCTCTTCTCGCCGCCCGCGCCGCGACGCCTGCCGTCGCGATCGGCGGCGGACCCCGAGGAGGCCGAACGGACCGGTCCCGCCGAGGTGTTGTCCCCCGCGGCGACCGGGGCACTGCCCGCACCGCCGGAGCCCAGCGCTCCGCCGATGGCCAGGGCCGCCAGCGAGAAGGCACCCGCGGCGGCGAAGGCGAAGCGGCGCGAGCGCGAGGGGGCGGACGCAGTTGTGGAAGCGGACGCCGGGGAGGAGGGCGGGGCGACGCGCTCCATCTCATGTATCCGGAAGCCGCGCGCGGGGGACAGCGTGCTGCGTCCGCCCCGGCCGCCCGGCAGATAGTCGAAGGCCCACGGGGAGGAGGCCGCGGCGACGGGAGCGGCCCCGCCGCCCGGACCGCCTCGCCCGTCCGGACCTCTTCCGCCGTCGCCGTCACCGGGATCGCCGGGGTCCCCAGCGGGGAGCCCCTGCAACCGTGCCAGCAGACCGTCGGAGGGCGGCGGCGGCGCGGCGTCCGCGAAGACGTTCTTCAATCGGCGCTGGGCGTCCGCCTCGGCCTTGCAGCTCCAGCACGTCGCGAGGTGCGCCAGGACGCGTTCGCGTGCGTCATGGCCCAACTCTCCGTCGACGAGGGCCGCCAGGCGGTCCCCCAGATGCTGCTCGGCGGGCGTGGGCACCTCGCCCGCTCCCGGTAGCTGGCGTCCCCTGCCTGTGCCGCTCACTCGACTCCGACCTCCCCACTCCGGGCGGACGGGATCGCCGCGCTCAGCGCGCGCTGCTGCTCCGCACGTGCCTCGGGAGAGCGGTGCTGGAGCGCCTTGCGCAGATGCGAACGTCCCCGGTGGATACGGCTGCGCACGGTGCCGAGCTTCACGCCCAGGGTGGCCGCGATCTCCTCGTACGACAGCCCTTCGATGTCACAGAGCACGACGGCCGCGCGGAACTCCGGCGCGAGGGTGTCCAGCGCCTGCTGGACGTCCGCGTCGAAGTGCGTGTCGTTGAAGTGCTGCTGCGGGGTGGGCTCACGGCTCGGCAGGCGCTCGGCCGCGTCGTCGGCGAGCGCGTCGAAGCGGATGCGCTGCTTGCGCCGGACCGTGTCCAGGAACAGGTTCGTGGTGATGCGGTGGAGCCAGCCCTCGAAGGTGCCCGGGGTGTAGGTGGACAGCGAACGGAAGACCCGGACGAAGACCTCCTGTGTGAGGTCCTCCGCATCGTGCTGGTTTCCCGTCAGGCGGTAGGCGAGGCGATAGACCCGCGCGCTGTGCGTGCTGACGATCTCCTCCCAGGAAGGAGGGGTCCACGCCTGGGTGTCCGCATCGGTGTCGAAAGTCGCCGTGGTCGCGGATTCGGCGGTGTGGACCTGGTCAGCGGTGTTGCTCACGGATTTCGGCTCGCCCGATGTCCTGCGGAAACGCCTCAGCATTCCGCGGTCACGGGCCGCAGCCGCACCTCCCCTGTCGGCTCTGGTGGTGTCCAGTGGAGCCCCTACCATAGCCACCTCGCCCGTTAGCTCCGGATAAGCATTTTTGACCTGCTTTTGGTCTTGCCGTTCAGACCACCGCATCGACCGCTGTCCTGACGCCATCACATTCCCCCGACACCTTCCATCCCTCTCCAACGCCCGGTCCCATCTGCGGGTTCCCAAGCCAACGGATACAGTCCTGGTTGCGTAGACGACGGGGACAGGAGAGGGCCATTACCGGCAACCGGCAGACGAGCTGGGCTTTCGCCGACGCGTACGGCGCCGAGCTTGTCGAGAACGCCGAGACTGCGGCACTGCGCTGGGCCCGCGAGCGGGCACAGGAGGCAGGGCTCCGCTCGGTGTCCCCCGGAACCGGTGCCGCGCTGCGGCTGCTGGCCGCGACCGTGGACGCCAAGGCGGTGGCCGAGATCGGGACCGGCACCGGGGTCTCGGGCATCCACCTGCTGGACGGGATGCGCCCCGACGGGGTCCTGACCACCGTCGACATCGAGCCCGAGCGCCAGCAGTTCGCCCGGCAGGCGTTCCGCGCCGCCGGCTTCGCGGGGAACAGGGCGCGCTTCATCCCGGGCCACGCCCTGGAGGTGCTGCCGCGCCTGGCCGACGGCGGTTACGACCTCGTCTTCTGCGACGGCGACCGCGTCGAGTGCCTGGACTACCTCGGCGAATCGTTGCGCCTGCTGCGTACCGGCGGCCTCGTCTGCTTCGAGGGCGTCTTCGCCGACGGCCGCACCGTCGACTCCTCCGCACAGCCCGCCGAGGTGCTCAAGCTGCGGGAACTGCTGCGCGCCGTGCGGGAGAGCACGGTGCTGGTGCCCTCGCTGCTGCCGGTGGGCGACGGACTGCTGTGCGCGGTGAAGCGGGGACAGTGACCACTGTCACTCCCGGACCACGCTCATTCCCCGACCGCGCTCACTCCCGGCCGCACGTCCCGCCCCGCCCCCATCGCACGCCGCATGCCTCCGCTCACGCCCCGCGTGACGCTCGGCGCCCGTGCGCCCACCCCACGTCAACCCCCTGTCATGCCGCTGCCCCGGAGCGCGGTGCGCGCTCCGGGGCAGCGGGAGATCGACGGGGAAGGGACACTGCTCAGCCGCAGACCTTCTTCAGCTCCTCGCCCAGCGCGGTCGCCTCGTCCGGGGTCAGCTCGACGACGAGTCGCCCACCGCCTTCGAGCGGAACGCGCATGACGATGCCCCGCCCCTCCTTGGTCACCTCGAGCGGGCCGTCGCCCGTCCGCGGCTTCATGGCCGCCATGCTCGTTCCCCTTCCTGAAACCAGCCGATCGCAGCCGACAACCCGTGTCACCGGCATCGAACACATTGCTTCCCAGCCATTATCCCGCATGGCAGGACCCGATGACCAACAACAGGTCGTATCTCTTCGGCCACGGCCTCGCACAAAACCGCCCATTCCGGCGTTCGTGCTGCGATACTTCTCCCTCTTGCCCCGCGCCCGGCGCGCTCCGCGTTTGACGCAGCTCACACCGCGGACGCCCGCGGAGCCGGGCACGGCATCTGTCGGCACCCGATGATCTAGGTCATGCTGGCCCCATGTCCGACACCGTGCTCTATGACGTGACCGACGGCCTTGCGACGGTCACCCTCAACCGCCCCGACGCCATGAACTCCCTCAACGACGAGACGAAGGTGGCGTTGCGGGACACGCTCCGCGGGGCCGCCGACGACGAGGGCGTACGGGCCGTGCTGCTGACCGGCACCGGAAAGGCATTCTGCGTGGGGCAGGACCTCAAGGAGCACATCGGCTCGCTCCAGCAGCAGGGCGGAAGCGCGCTGAACACGGTCGAGGAGCACTACAACCCCATCACGCTGGCCATCGCGGGGATGCCCAAGCCGGTCGTCGCGGGCGTCAACGGCGTCGCGGCGGGCGCGGGCGCGGGCTTCGCCTTCGCGGCCGACTACCGCGTCGTCGCCGACACCGCCTCCTTCAACACCTCCTTCGCCGGGGTCGCGCTCACCGCCGACTCGGGCGTCTCCTGGACCCTGCCGCGCCTTGTGGGCCCCGGACGCGCCTCGGACCTGCTGCTCTTCCCGCGCGGTGTCAAGGCGCAGGAGGCGCTGGAGCTGGGTCTCGCGAACCGCGTCGTGCCCGCCGCCGAGCTGGCGGCCGAAGCCGCCGCGGTGGCCCGCCAGCTCGCGCAGGGCCCCACGTTCGCCTACGCGGCGCTCAAGGAATCGCTCGCCTACGGCTCCGCGCACTCCCTCGCCGAGACCCTGGACAAGGAGGCCGAACTCCAGCTCCGTGCCGGCGCTTTGGACGACCACAAGATCGCGGTGGAAGCCTTCGTGAAGAAGGAGAAGCCCCGCTTCACCGGCCGGTAGGGAAACCGGGCGCCCGGACCCGCCTCCGAGCGGCGCCCCTCCCCGCTACGCCCTCGTCCCGTAAGGCCGCGCCCAGCAGTCGGCCAGGTGATCGTTGACGAGGCCGCACGCCTGCATCAGCGCGTACGCCGTCGTCGGGCCGACGAAGCGGAAGCCGCGCTTCTTGAGGTCCTTGGACAGCGCGGTGGACTCCGGGGTGACCGGCGGCACGTCGCCCAGGACGCGGGGTACTGGACGGGTGGCCGGTTCCGGCGCGTAGGACCAGATCAGCTTCTCCAGCTCGCCCTCGGGCCACTCGGCGGCCACCCGCGCGTTGGCGATGGTCGCCTGGATCTTGGCGCGGTTGCGGATGATGCCCGTGTCGGCCAGGAGCCGTGCCTCGTCGGCCTCCGTGAAGGCCGCCACCTCCTTGATCCGGAACCCGCTGAACGCGGCGCGGAAGCCCTCGCGGCGGCGCAGGATCGTCAGCCAGGAGAGCCCGGACTGGAACGCCTCCAGGCACAGCCGCTCGTAGAGCGCGTCGTCGCCGTGGACGGGGCGGCCCCACTCGTCGTCGTGATACGCCACATAGTCCTCGGCGGACAGGCCCCACGGGCAGCGCAGCCGCCCGTCGGCGCCCGGCAGCGCGGCCCCCTCGGGGCGGTCCTCAGCGGCCATCGGAGCCCTCCTGGGTCTGCTCGAAGAAATCGGCCCGCCCCATCGCCGCGGCCTGGGCGCCCGCCAGCGCGGACTCCAGTTCGGCGATGCGGGCGTCCCGCTCGGCCAGTTCGGCGCCGAGACGGTCCAGGACGTCGTCGACCTGCCGCATGCGGTAGCCCCGCACGCCGACGGCCAGCCGCAGCCCGTCCACGTCCGCGCGGCCCACGGGGCGGTCCGGGGGCAAGGGCTCGTCCAGCACATCGGGTGGCGCGTCGCCGAGGCCGCCGCCCGCCGTGTGCTGCGAGCCGTCGCCGCTGCCCACGACGGCCAGCGTGACCGCCGCGACAACCACGACGAGCGAGATCAGCAGGAACCAGAACACGGCCATCTCCCCGAGGTACGTCCGTCCAACTCCGGCCGCGTGACCACGGCCGCACATCGTCCCCGATCGTGCCATGGCCCGCTGACAGTTAAGGTCGGCGGCGGGGCCGGTGTGGTGACCACGTACAGATTCGGCCCCCTGAGCACATCGGAGAGGATGGCGGATGCTGCGCCTGGGGACACGCGAGTTCGGCGAGAACGAGCCCGTGATCATGGCGATCGTGAACCGGACGCCGGACTCCTTCTACGACCGGGGCGCCACCTTCCTCGACGAGCCCGCGCTCGACCGCGTCGAGCAGGCGGTGTCCGAGGGCGCCGCCATCATCGACATCGGCGGCGTCAAGGCGGGCCCGGGCGACGAGGTGACGGCCGAGGAGGAGGCGCGGCGCACCGTGGGCTTCGTCGCGGAGGTGCGGCGGCGCTACCCGGACGTGGTGATCAGCGTGGACACCTGGCGGCACGAGGTCGGCGAGGCCGTGTGCGAGGCGGGCGCCGATCTGCTGAACGACGCGTGGGGCGGGGTGGACCCGCGGCTCGCCGAGGTCGCCGCGCGGTACGGCGCCGGGCTGGTCTGCACGCACGCGGGCGAGGTGGAGCCGCGCACGCGCCCGCACCGCACGGCCTACGCGGGCGAGGGCGGCGTCATGGGCGACATCCTGCGCGTCACGCTCGGGCTGGCCGACCGCGCCGTGGCCCTCGGGGTGCGGCGCGACGGCATCCTGATCGACCCGGGGCACGACTTCGGGAAGAACACCCGGCACTCGCTGGAGGCCACCAGGAAGCTGGGCGAGATGACGGAGACGGGCTGGCCTGTGCTGGTGTCGCTGTCCAACAAGGACTTCGTCGGCGAGACGCTCGACAAGCCGGTCAAGGAGCGGCTGACGGGCACCCTGGCCACGACGGCGGTCTCGGCCTGGCTCGGCGCGCGGGTGTACCGCGTGCACGAGGTGGCCGAGACCCGGCAGGTCCTGGACATGGTGGCGTCCCTCGCGGGCCACCGCCCGCCCGCCGTGGCCCGCCGCGGACTGGCCTAGCGACGCGGGCCGGCCTAGCGGCGCGGGGCGCAGGCGACGGCCGGGGCGGCGCCCAGCGGGCCCGCCCCACGGCCTGCCCGTCAGTCCGTCAGCCCGAGGTCTCCTTGGTGACCAGGGCCACCGCCTCGTCGATGTCGTCCGTGACGTGGAAGAGGTCCACATCGCGCGAGGACGCCTTGCCCTGCGCGACGACGGTGCCCTTCACCCACTCGACCAGGCCCTGCCAGTAGTCGGTGCCGAAGAGGACGATCGGGAAGCGGGTGACCTTCTTCGTCTGGACGAGGGTGAGGGCCTCGAACAGCTCGTCCAGCGTCCCGAGCCCGCCCGGGAGCACCACGAAGCCGCGCGCGTACTTGACGAACATCGTCTTGCGGACGAAGAAGTAGCGGAAGTTCACCCCGATGTCGACGTACGGGTTGAGGCCCTGCTCGAAGGGCAGCTCGATGCCCAGCCCGACCGAGGTGCCGCCCGCCTCCAGCGCGCCCTTGTTGGCCGCTTCCATGGCGCCGGGCCCGCCCCCGGTGATCACCGCGAACCCGGCGTCCACCAGGGCCCGCCCGATCCGCACCCCCGCCTCGTACTCCGGGGAGTCCACGGGCGTACGGGCCGAGCCGAAGACGCTGACGGCGGGGCCCAGCTCGGCCAGGGCGCCGAAGCCCTCGACGAACTCGGCCTGGATGCGCATGACCCGCCACGGATCCTGGTGCACCCAGTCGGAGGGACCGGTGGTGTCCAGCAGCCGTTGATCGGTCGTACCCGGCTGCACCTGGCCACGGCGGCGTACCACCGGTCCCAGGTGCTGCTCCTGCGGCTCCCGCTGCTGCTCGGGGCTGCTCATGTCGTGCTCCCTCCGACTGCGATCTTTCCGCCTCAGCGTACGCAGACAGAGGTGACGTACAGCGAAATTTAGGCAGTCACACGCCAGACCCGCGAGGTCAGCGCGCTGCGACGCCGTTGGTCAGTTGGCCGGTCAGTCGGGCAGCCAGTCAGCCGGGCGGGCAGGCGGTCAGTCCGTCAGCCAGGCGCGCAGGCGCTCGTCGCAGTGGAGGATCCGGGCCACCTCGACGTGCTCGTCCCGCTTGTGCGCGAGGTTGGGATCGCCGGGCCCGTAGTTCACGGCGGGGACGCCGAGCGCGCTGAACCTGGCCACGTCCGTCCATCCGAACTTCGGCATCGGCTCGCCGCCGACCGCCTCGGTGAACGCCTTGGCCGCCGCGTGCGAGAGGCCGGGGAGGGCGCCGGGCGAGCTGTCGTCCACGGTCAGCTCGGCGACGCCGCAGCCGTCGAAGACCTCGCGCACGTGCGCGAGCGCCTGCTCCTCGTCGAGGTCGGGCGCGTAGCGGTAGTTGACGGTGACGACGCACTCGTCGGGGATCACGTTGCCCGCGACGCCGCCCTCGACCCGGACGGCGTTGAGGCCCTCGCGGTACTCCAGCCCGTCGATCACCTTGCGTCGCGGCTCGTACGCGGCGAGCCGCGCGAGGACCGGGCTCGCGGCGTGGATGGCGTTCACGCCCTTCCAGGCGCGCGCCGAGTGCGAGCGCTGTCCGGCGGTGCGCAGCTTGACGCGCAGGGTGCCCTGGCAGCCGCCCTCGACCTGCCCGCTGGAGGGCTCCAGCAGGACGGCGAAGTCCCCCGCCAGCCACTCGGGGTGCGCCTCGGCGACGTGGCCGAGGCCGTTGAGGTGCGCGGCGACCTCTTCGTTGTCGTAGAAGACGAAGGTCAGGTCGCGGTTGGGCTCGGGGACCGTCGCGGCGATGCGCAACTGGACGGCGACCCCGGCCTTCATGTCGCTCGTCCCGCAGCCCCACAGCACCCCGTCCTCGTCCAGCCGGGAGGGCACGTTGTCCGCGATCGGCACGGTGTCGATGTGCCCCGCGAGGATGACGCGCTCGGCGCGGCCGAGGTCCGTGCGGGCGACGATGTTGTTGCCGTGCCGGTCGACGGTGAGGTGGGGCAGCGCGCGCAGGGCCGACTCGATGGCGTCGGCGAGCGCCTTCTCGTTCCCGCTCTCGGAGGGGAAGTCCACGAGGGCCGCCGTGAGCTGGGCGGCGTCCTGCTGCAAGTCGAGTCCCGTGCGCGTCATGCGCCCCACCCTACGGCGGGCGAGGGCCTGTCCGGGGCGCCGTCAGCGCCCCCTGGCGGGGGCTTCCCGTCCGGTGAGAGAGGTCTCACATGAACCGGTTACCTTTATGCCCGTGTCCCGCTCCGATACCGATCGCAAGAAGCGCCGCGGCAAGGCCCTGAGAATCTCGGCGGCGTTCGCCGTGCTGCTCGGGCTCGCCGGTTACGCCGTCACGCACTACGTGACCGGCGGCGTCGGCCCGGCCCGCTGCATCGTCCGCTCGCCCGGAGAGGGCGCGGTGGACTACGAGATAGAGCCCGACCAGGCCGCCAACGCGGCGACGATCGCCGCGATCGCGTCGCAACGCGACCTGCCCAAGGAGGCCGTGACCATAGCCCTGGCCACGGCCATGCAGGAGTCGGGGCTGCGCAACCTCGACCACGGCGACCGCGATTCCGTCGGCCTCTTCCAGCAGCGCCCCTCACAGGGCTGGGGGAACGAGGAGGAGGCGATGGACCCGGTGATAGCGGCCGGGAAGTTCTACGACCATCTGGAGAAGATCGAGGGCTACACGCAGATCCCCCTGACCGACGCGGCACAGCGCGTCCAGCTCAGCGCCCACCCCAAGGCGTACGCGAAGCACGAGGCCAACGCGAAGCTCCTCGCCAACGCGCTCACCGGGCACCGCACCGCCGCCTTCCACTGCACGGCGGGCCACAAAGGGCCGAGCACCAAGGCGGGGAGCCCGGAGAAGTTGCGGGAGCAACTGGTGCGGGAGTTCGGTCGCGACGTGCTGCCCGCCGAAGCGCGGCGCGCCTCCGCGACGACGGGCGCCGGGAGCGGGCGGAGCGCCGAGGGGCAGAGGGAGATCGTCATTCCGGCACGCGCCGACGAGCGCGGCTGGGAGCTGGCCTACTGGGCCGTGGCGCACTCGGCCGGACTGCGGATCGCGGAGGTGTCCTTCCAGGGCCACGTGTGGGACGCGGTCACTTCGGAGGAGGGCTGGCACGAGAGCGGCGACGGCGCGGCCGGATCGGACGACGACGCGGCGGTGACCATCAGGCTGACCACTGGTCAGTAGTACGGGAGTTGACTCGTACGGGGGACGGGGTGCCAGGTTTCACGGCTCCGTCCCCTGAGTAGGGGAGAGCTTCTCCGAAAGCGCCACGGCCCTTGAGTCCGGAGCGATTTGACGTTTCTGCGGCGGCCGACGAATAGCGCAGAACGGCCCGTTTTGTCGCGGCCCGATTATGCGACGCATTGCGAATCCTTTACCTGACGGAGCCGCAACCTTCTCCCCGTCGACGGCGATAGGCACTGCGCCAACCGGGTGACACCCCGGTGGGCGGCCGTCCGAATACGGGCCCGGTCACCGGGTCCGACGGGCGGCGGGCACACCCCGTTCAACACCCCAGTTCAGAAGAAGCCTTCTTCTCCGTCAAAGGAGCATCATGTCCCTCACGCGCCGGATCGCCAAGACCGCGCTGCTGACGGCAGCGGGCGCCGCCTCCGTCGTCGGTGCAGCCGCCGGTTCCGCCAGCGCCGCCGACCTGTCTTCGACCCCCGACGTGGGCGGGCTGAGCAACCTCGACGGCAAGGGTCTCGGCGACTCCGTCGACGGCGCCTCCCGCGGCGTCAGCGACACGACCGCCGACACCGGCAGCAAGGCCGTCAAGAGCGCCGTCCCGGCCGCCGGGAAGACCGTCGGCTCCGCGGGCAGGACCGCGGCCCCCGCGGCGCAGCAGCTCGTGGGCGGTACCGCGGGCAACGCGGGCGAGATCCTCGGCGACGCCGCCTCCGCCACCGGGAACGGGCTGCCGACCAGCGGTCTGCCCGCCGGTCTGTCGGCCGGTGAGCTGCCCACCGACGGGCTGCCCAGCGCGAGCGAACTGCCGGTCAAGAACCTGCCGATCGGCTGAGCCCGGCCGCCGGGACCGGCAGGCGGTCCGCGCGTCGCGCCCGCGTCCGCCCGTGGCCCCTACGGGATGAACCGGCCGCGCGGCACGGCGCGCGGGCCGCACAGGTGAGCACAGAGCAGCAGCAGGCAGGCAGCAGCAGGCAGCAGCAGGCAGCAGGCAGCCCGAAGGGCCCCGGAGAGCGAGATGTCTCCGGGGCCCTTCGGGCTGTCAGGACGTCACGGCACGCCGCGACGTCGTGCACGACAGTGCTGCCGTCAGGCGGACAGGCGCCGTACCGCCGCGTCGATCCGCTCGTCGGTCGCCGTCAGCGCGACGCGCACGAAGCGCTCGCCCGCCACGCCGTAGAAGTCGCCGGGCGCCACCAGGATGCCGCGCTTGGACAGGTCGCCGACCGTGTCCCAGCAGGGCTCGTCGCGGGTCGCCCACAGGTACAGGGACGCCTCGCTGTGCTCGATGCGGAAGCCCTGTGCCTCCAGCGCCCCGCGCAGCGCCGTGCGCCGTGCCGCGTACCGCTCGCGCTGCTCGGCCACGTGCGTGTCGTCGCCGAGCGCCGCGACGGTGGCCGCCTGCACGGGCGCCGGGGTCATCATGCCGCCGTGCTTGCGGATCTGGAGCAGTTCGCCCAGCACCGCGGCGTCGCCCACCGTGAAGGCGGCGCGGTAACCCGCGAGGTTGGAGCGCTTGGAGAGGGAGTGGAGGGCGAGGACGCCCTCGTACGAGCCGCCGCAGACGTCCGGGTGGAGCACCGATACCGGGTCGGCCTCCCAGCCCAGCTCCAGGTAGCACTCGTCGCTGGCCAGCAGCACCCCGTGCTCGCGCGCCCAGGCGACCGTGCGCGCCAGTTCGTCCTGGCCGAGCACCCGGCCCGTCGGGTTGGACGGCGAGTTGAGCCACAGCAGCCGCAGCCCGTCCGGGTCCAGCTCCGTCGGCGAGTCGTAGACGACAGGATCGGCGCCGGCCAGCCGCGCGCCCACCTCGTACGTCGGGTAGGCGAGCCGCGGATACGCCACGCGGTCGCCCGGGCCCAGACCGAGCTGGGTGGGCAGCCAGGCCACCAGTTCCTTGGAGCCGACGACGGGGAGCACATTGGTGTGCTCCAGGCCGCGGGCGCCCAGTCGGCGTTCGCACCAGCCGGTGATCGCGTCGCGCAGTGCCGCGGTCCCCCACACCGTGGGATAGCCCGGGCTGTCGGCGGCCTGCGCGAGCGCGCGCTGGATCAGCTCGGGCACCGGGTCGACGGGGGTGCCGACGGACAGGTCCACGATGCCGTCGGCGTGCGCCGCCGCGGCTGTCTTGTACGGCTCGAGCCGGTCCCACGGGAAGACGGGAAGCCGGTCGGAGACGGGTGCGGGTGGCACGGGTTGGCTCGCTTTCTCGTGACAAACGCCGTGGTCCCGCACGCCGACCGGGGCCGGGCACACACCGGTCCCCTTCGCCGTACGGGACCACGGAGACGCGGATCCACGCAGCTCGCGCTGCTCGTGCTGCTCACGCAGCCCACGTGGCTCTCATGGCTCACGCGGCCCGCCGCTCGCGCGGCGGCGCGCGGACTCCGCTCAGATCCTCAAGGTCACTCGTCGTGCTCTTGCGGGGGAAGCGCGGCGATGAACGGGTGGTCCCGCTCGATCAGGCCGAGCTTGCTGGCGCCACCGGGCGAACCGAGCTCGTCGAAGAACTCGACGTTCGCCTTGTAGTAGTCCTTCCACTCTTCGGGAGTGTCGTCCTCGTAGAAGATCGCCTCGACCGGGCAGACCGGTTCGCAGGCCCCGCAGTCGACGCATTCGTCCGGGTGGATGTACAAGGACCGCTGGCCCTCGTAGATGCAGTCGACGGGGCACTCCTCGATGCAGGCCTTGTCCTTAAGGTCGACACAAGGCTCCGCGATGACGTAGGTCACGCTGTCGTTCCTCCTCGTTAGGGCTGGCGGACCGGTGTCCGGCTCCGCCGCTGGGCGCGCGGGAGCGCGGCGTCGTCGATGCCCGCACCTAGTATCTCCGTTCCCGGGCAGGAGACGAACAGGAGGGGCGGGTAGAGCTGTGGAATTCACCACGGGCGGACGTCTTGAGGTCCGAATCACCGCGTCTGACGTGGGTAAACGCGTATCGGTGAGGTCTTTGACCGAGACTGGTGAACCAGGTGCGAGGTTCACTGACACGGTGGGTGTTCTCACATCGTGGACGGACGGCGTGCTGAGCGTCACGCGGCGCGGTGGAGAGAGTGTGCGGATCGCGGAGATTTCGCTGGTGGCGGGCAAGGTCGTGCCCGACGCACCGGCCAGGCGGCGCGGCATCCCCTCGGCCGGCGTGCGCGAACTCCAGGAGACCGCCGCGCGCGGCTGGCCCGCGACCGAGACGGAACGGCTCGGGGAGTGGACGCTGCGCGCCGCGGACGGCTTCACCTCGCGCGCCAACTCCGTGCTGCCCCTGGGCAGCCCCGGAGTGCCGCTGGACGAAGCGATCGACCTGGCCGTGCGCTGGTACGGGACGCGCGGACTGGCCCCGCGCGTGCAGGTCACCACGGGGGCCGCCGACGCCGACGAGCTGCTCGCGGCCGAGCTGGAGGAGCGCGGCTGGAGCGCCGAGCGGCACGCCGTCTTCTGCGTAGGCGCACTGGCACCCCTCGCCGACAGGGAACCCGACGCCCGGATACGCCTCACGCGGGAACCCGGCGCCGGGTGGCTCTCCGCCTACCGGCGTACGGGCGGGCTGGAGGGGAGCGCGCCGAAGGTCCTCACGGGCGGGCCCTCCGTGTGGTTCGCGACGGCCGGGGGCGAGGACAGGAGCGAGGGCGAGGAGGGTGCGCCGCCCGCGGCGATCGGCCGGTGCGTGGTGGACGGCCGGTGGGCCGGTTTCGCCGCCCTGGAGGTGCGCCCGGAGCGGCGCCGCGAGGGGCTGGCCACGGGCATGATGGCCGAGCTGGCGCGCAGGGCGCTGGAGGAGGGCGCCTCGGCGGCGTACCTCCAGGTGGAGGCCGGCAACACGGCGGCGCGGACGCTGTATGACGGGCTCGGCTTCGCCGATCACCACGCCTACCACTACCGCCGGGCACCCGGGGAGTGACGCATGGGCCGCATGGACAACAGGGACCGCTTCGCCGAAGCCGCCCGCGACGAGCGCCCCGACCTCGCGCTGCTGTGCCTCCTCATCGGCGTCGAGGCGGCGTACCCGGGCGACGGGCCGTCCGCTGACGAGGCCGCGTCCCCCGACGCGACGGGGACCTCGGACGCCTGCGCGCCGCGCTCCCCCGAGGCCACCGTCGACAGCGCGCAGATCGAGCTGGACCGGCTCGCGGGACTGCTCCCGTACGCGCGGGGGCGCAGCCCCGAGGAGTGGGCCCGCGCCCTGGAACGGCTGCTGGGCGAGGAGCACGACTTCCGGGGCACGAACGCCGACTACAGGCGGCTGGACTCCTCGCTGCTCCAGGCCGTGCTGGGGCGGCGGCGCGGGCTGCCGATCCTGCTGTCCGTGGTGTGGATGGAGGTGGCGCGGCGCGCGGGGGCCCCGGTGTACGGGGTCGCGCTGCCGGGGCACTTCGTGGTCGGCTTCGGCGACCCGTCGGGCGAGCATGTGCTCGCGGACCCGTTCGGCGGCGGGCGGCTGCTCGGATCCGGTGATCTGGAGGTGCTGATCGCGGGCGCGACGGGCAGGCGTACGGGCGTCTCCCACGCGCTGCTCCAGCCCGCCGACCCGCTGGAGATAGTGCTGCGCGTCCTCAACAACATCCGCGCCTGGGCGGCTGCGCGCCCCGAGCAGTCGGGCGTACGGCTGTGGGCCCTGGACCTGTCGCTGCGCCTCCCCCACCATCCGGCGAGGCTGCGCTACGAGCGCGCGCAACTGCTCGTGGAGCGCGGGGACTTCATAGGCGGCGCCGTCGAGATGGAGGCGTACGCGGAGGTCATCGCGGCGATGGAGCCCTCGGCCGCCGACACCGTGCGCAGAGCGGCACGGGCGGCGCGGGCGCGGCTCAACTAGGGCGCGGCGCGGGGGCGCGAGCGCGGTTCGGCCAGGGCGGACCGCGCGCGAGCGGGGAGGGGGACGGACCGGCGCACGCGGCGCCGGTCCGTTCCCCTCAGCCGTCACTGCGGGTTCAGCGGGATCTCCCCCACGCGCTTGGACGGGTCGGTCTCCTTGAGCGCCATGCGGAGCGCGCCGACGACGTCCTGCGGCGTGACGGGCGTCTTGCTGCCGTCGCCACGGGTGACCTGGACCCCCGCGAACGTCGTGCCGTAGAGCTGCTTGAGCACGGGCAGGTCGTAGCTGTCGACGAGACGGCCGTTGACCGGCTTCATCGACAGGAACTTCGGCAGCGACTTCTCCGGGCTGAACTGGATCGAGGCGCTGCCCGCCTTGACCGTCACGAGGCCGGACATCGCGGGCTTGCCGAACTCCTTGATGGCGCGGTTGATCTCCTGCTCGCCGACCTCCGGCTGCTGCATGGAGACGGGCAGCTTCACGGCGGTGTTCTGGCCGGTGACCGCGCGCTTGCGGTACGCCTCCTCCAGGACCGAGCTGCCCTTGTCCACGTCGACGCCCTTGTGGGGCTCGCCGGGGACGGCGACGGCCTTGCCGCGCACGAACTTGACCATGCCGTCGGTCGGCGCGCCGTCGTCTCCGGCCGTCTCGGAGACGTGCTGGAGGGCCGACTTCATCTTCTCCTTGTCGACCTTTATGGCGGGCTCGGCCTCGCGGGTCCCGCCGAAGAGGGAGCCGATGACGGAGACGGGGTTGTAGTCGCGGCCCGCGGCGCCGCGCACGGTGGCCTCGGTGTCGAGGGTCAGCCCGGCCACGCTCGGCTTGAGCTTGGCCTCCTTGTCGCCCGCGAGCACGGTGAACGGCTCCGTCGTACTGTCGCCGAGGGCCGCGTCCAGCTTGTTGACGGCCTCGTGCTTGGTCGTATTGCCGATGTCGACGCCGAGGACGGTGGTTCCCGTGGGCACGTCGGCGTGGTCCAGCAGGAGGCCCGCGCCGTACGCGATGCCGAGGACGCCGACGATGCCGACGCCCGCGAGGACCAGCTTGGACCGGCCGCCACGGCCGGAGGAGGCCGACGCCGGAGCGCCGCTCTTGGGCGCCGGGCCGCCGGGCGCCGGTTCCTGGGCCTTCGGGCCCGGCGGGGGCGTGGCGGGGCCGTCGGACGCGGGGACCCTGGGGATGCCGCTGATGAGGGTGTCGCCCGCGACCCGCTCATCGCCGGAACCAGAACCGGAACCGGAACCGGAACCAGCCCCCGAACCGGAACCGGAACCCGGACCGGCCTCGGGGCCCTGCCCCTGGCCGTCGCCGGGCGCGGCCGTGCCGCCGGGCCCGAAGGGCGCGGGGCCCGTGCCGAGACCGAGGGTGGAGCTGACGGGCGGCTCCTCGTCGTCCGTGCCGAACGCGCCGGGGATGCCCCGCGAGCCGGGCGGCGGGGGCAGGGGCATGTCGCCGGAGGCCGGACCCGTCGTCTCGCCGGAGGGGCCGCCGACCGGGGGCACACTGTCGAACGGGGCTCCGGCGCCGGTGCCGTCGCCACTTCCCGCGCCGCTTCCGGTGCCGTCCAGCAGGCCGTGTATCGCGCTGCGCGGCGGCCCGCCGTCGCCCGGCCCGTCCTGGCCGAGCCCGCCGCCCAGCGACGGGAAGCCGTCGGCCGGGGTGTCGAAGGGGCCGCCCAGGGGCGTCGAGCCGGTGTCGTACGGGTCCGGCCGGGGCGTCGCGCCCGTGTCGTACGGATCGATACGGGGGGTCGTGCCCGTGTCGTACGGATCCGGCCTGGGGGTGGCTCCTGTGTCGTACGGGTCGGCAGCGCCGTACGGATCAGCCGTGTCGTAACCGTCCGACGGGCCGGAACCGGAGGCGGGATCCGAGAAGTACGGGAGATCGGCGCGGCCCGTGCCGGGGGCGCCGCCCTGGGTGCCGGAGAGGCCCGCGAGCCCGGAGAGCGAGGAGCCGCCGGAGGTGCCGGAACCGCCGGAGATTCCGGAGTCGCCTGAGCCCTTGGCCGTGCTCCCCGAGGGCGAGCCCTTCGCCGCGGCGCCCTTGCGTGGCGCGAACCAGTCGCTGGTCTCCTGTGTGAACTCCCCGCTGTCCGGGTCGTCGGGGCCCGGTCCGCGCCCTTCGGGCGCGCCGCCACCGGAGGCCGGGGGCTCAGGGGCGCCGACGCCGTTCACCGGCACGCCCCCGCCCAGCGTTCCGGTGCCCTCGCCGCGCACGGGCGGCGCCGATGGCGTGCCCGCACCCGGAGCGCCCGGAACACCCGAAGCACCCGGTGCACCCGGTGCACCCGGTGCACCCGAAATGCCCGAGGCGCCGGGCCCGCTCGCCCCGTCACGCTTGCGCGCGCCGGAGGCGCCCGCCTCGTCTGCGTCGCTCACGGGCGTGCGCATGACGACCGGTGGAATGGGCCGGGATCCGGGGATGTTGATCCGGATGCGGGTGGTCAGCGTCGTCTCGGTCCTGGGCTCGTCGGGCGCCTTCGCGCCCGCGTCGCCAGGGGAATCCGCCGGATCGGCGGAGTCACCGGCGCCACCGACCGGGCCGTACGGCTCGGTCCCCGGCGGGTACGCCGAACCGCCACGGCCCCTGGGCCCGGAGGACGAACTGTCAGTTTCACGGCTCAAAGCAGGTACTCCCGGTTGGATTCGCCGCCCATCTTGCTTGTTCACAGGCGGCTCGCCGGCGCGCACCACCATACTTCGGGGCGCTGCCGCGGATCCCACGACCACGGAAAAGGGCCGACAGGCCCCTCATCAGCGGGACTTGTTCCCTGGCACCGGCGGCACGGGCAGCGCGATCGTGGCACACATCACAGCCACGAGCATGCCGCCGATGAGGAAGACATAGGAGCCCGCCCCGACGCCGAAGAGGAAATCGCCCTCCGGACGCGACGACGTCAGAAACAGCACCGCCACCGCCCAGCCCGCCGCCGGGGCTATCGCCCCCGCCTTCGTCCGGCACAGCTTCGCGCCGCCCCAGAAGACTCCGGCCGAGGCGGCGAGCGAGAGCAGCAGCCCGAACGGGAACCAGCCCGCCTGGACGAGGGTGCCGGCGACGCCGACCAGGACGCCGAGCACGGCGAGGACCGCATAGACACCCGCGCGCGTGCGCGGGGTGCCGAGCGGGCGCGCCTCGCGCTCCGCCTCGCTCATGGGGGCGCCCGCGCCCTTCGCGGTTCCGCTCACGGTGCGGCTCACGGCTTCGCTCCCGCCATCGTCTCCGACGCCGCTTCCGGCGTCACTTCCGCGAAGAGGTCATCGAGGGGCGCGGCCTGTGCGGCGACGGCCGCCGCCTCCGTGCCGCCCGCGATGCGGTAGAACTCCGTGCCGAAGAGCGGCTGCCCCAGGTCGTTGGAGAGGGCGAAGAAGGGGCCGTCGACCGCGATCTGGGTCGCGTGAGCGCGCATGGCCGCGGCCTTCGCTTCCGCGTACGTCTTGCCGCCGACGATCGCCGCGGCGACCTCTTCGTCGGCCACGACTCCCGGCACGTCCTCCACCGAGGCGATGCCGGGGAAGGGATTGTCCCCGCCCAGCTCGCGCAGCCGCTCGAAGCCCGCCTCGACGGCGGAGCGCGGCACGCAGTTCCAGAAGACACGCGCTACGGCGTGCGCGGGGCCCAGGTCCTGGCGGTAGTCGTCCTCGGCCGCCAGCTCGGCCGCGCGCATGGCGACGCGGTGGGCCTGGATGTGATCGGGGTGGCCATAGCCGCCCTGTGGGTCGTAGGTGACCAGCACTTGGGGACGGACCTCGCGTATCACCTCTACGAGGGATGTCGCCGCGTCGTCCACACGGGCCTGCCAGAAGGATTCCGGGCGGTCGTTCTGCGGCAGCCCCATCATTCCCGAATCGCGGTACCGGCCGGGACCACCGAGAAAACGGTGATCTGTGACACCCAGCTCGCGCATCGCCGCCGACAGTTCGCCTATGCGGTGCGGCCCCAGAGCGTCTTCACGGTCCGGGGCCAGATGCGCCAGCTCGGGTGGGATGACCTCGCCTTCCTCGCCGAGAGTGCAGGTCACCAGGGTGACGTGCGCGCCCTCGGCCGCGTACTTGGCCATGGTCGCGCCATTGTTGATCGATTCGTCATCCGGGTGGGCGTGCACCAACAGCAGACGGCGGTCAGGGGCTGTGCTCATGCCCCCGACCTTACGACGCCGCTCCGACAGCCGTCCTCAGAACTTGATGTCGCCGATCATTCCAGCGACGTTCGTGGTCAGCTCACTGATCGTGGGAGCGATGGAGGAGCTGGCCAGATAGAAGCCCAGCAGCACGCAGACCAACGCGTGTGCGGCCTTCAGTCCTGATTTCTTGACCAGCAGGAAGACGACGATCGCCAGCAGCACCACCGCCGAAATCGAGAGTGCCACGGCGGTTCACCTCCAAGTACGTGCGGTCGGTACGGGACAGGACACTCGGCCCACGACACAGTCGGCCAGGGGCTACATACCCCGCTCCCACCATGCGCAACGGATCATAACTATCCGTGAGTCGGCACGGGTCGGTGCACGGGAGCAGAGGAGGGGCGCATATTCGATTCCAGCCACGAACGGATCATGATTGACCTGAACCTCTACCCTCTGGCGCATGGCTACGACGTTCCCGCGGCAGTCCGCCCGCACCCACCGGTTCACGCTCGGCGCCCCCCGGGCCTTCACCGTCGCGCCCGACGGCTCACGGATCGCCTTCCTGCGCTCCCGCGGCGGCACTGACCGGGCGAATGTCCTGTGGGTGCGCGAGCTGGCCGCGGACGAGGGCACGGCCCCGCGCGAGTACGCAGCCGCCGACCCGGCTGAGCTGCTCGGCGGCGCTGCCGAGCAGCTTTCGCCCGAGGAGCGCGCCCGGCGCGAACGCAGCCGTGAGGGCGCAGCGGGGATCGTCGGATATGCCACCGACACTGCCGTCGAGGTCGCCGCCTTCGCCCTCTCCGGCCGCCTCTTCGCCGCGGAACTGCGCACCGGCGCGGCCCGCGAACTGCCCGCGCCCGGCCCCGTCGTCGATCCCCGTCCGTCGCCCGACGGGCGCCGCGTCGCCTACGTCTGCGGGGGCGCGCTGCGGGTGGCCGAGCTGGGTGCGGAGGGGGCCGACGGCGACCGCGCGCTGGCCACGCCGGAGGCGGAGACGGTCACCTACGGATTGGCCGAATTCATCGCGGCCGAGGAGATGTCCCGCAGCCGCGGCTACTGGTGGTCGCCCGACAGCGACCGCCTCCTCGTCGCACGCGCCGACGACGCGCCCGTCCAGCGCTGGTGGATCGCCGACCCCGCCAACCCCGACAAGGAGCCGGCGCGGGTCGCCTATCCGGCCGCGGGCACGGCCAACGCCGAGGTGACGCTGCACCTGGTCGACGCCGAGGACGGCGCCCGTACGGAGGTCGTGTGGGACCGCGCCAGGCACCCGTACCTCGCCCGCGTCCACTGGTCAGCGGCCGGTCCTCCCCTGCTGCTCGTCCAGAGCAGGGACCAGCGCGACCAGTTCGTCCTGACCGTCGACACGGCCACCGGAGCCACCGCGCCGCTGCACGCCGAGGACGATCCGGTCTGGCTTGAACTTTTCGCCGGAGTACCCGCCTGGACGCCCGACGGGCGCCTCGTGCGCATCGAGGACAGGGGCGGCGTGCGCGCCCTCGTCGTCGGCGACCGCGCGCTCACCACAGGGGCGCTGCACGTGCGCGCCGTACTCGACATCGGAGAGGACGACGTACTCTTCTCCGCCTCGGCGGGCAGCGAGGCGTTCACCGGCGCGCCCGACGCCTCCGACGAGCCCGCGCCCGGCGACATCGGCGTCTACCGCGCCACGTTGCGCGGCAGCGGCGACAAGGGCGGCTGGGAGCGGATCGCGGTCGGCGAGGACGCCACAGCCCCGCATGTGGCCTCCGCCGTACGCGGCGGCAACGTCCTCGTCCTCTCCACCTCCACCCTCGGGCGCGGCGGCTCCCGCGTCACCGTGGTGCGGCTCACCGAGGACGGCGGTACGGAGACGGGCCCGGTGATCCCCTCGTACGCGGACACGCCCGTGCTCACCGCCGCGCCCAGGCTGCTGCACACGGGCGCGCGACGCATCCCCGCCGCCGTCCTGCTGCCCTCCGGCTACCGCGACGAGGACGGGCCCCTGCCCGTCCTCATGGACCCCTACGGCGGCCCGCACGGCCAGCGCGTCGTCGCGGCGCACCACGCGTACCTGTCCTCGCAGTGGTTCGCCGACCAGGGCTTCGCCGTGATCGTCGCGGACGGCCGGGGCACGCCCGGCCGCTCCCCCGCCTGGGAGAAGGCGATCTCGCGCGACCTCGCGAAGGTCACGCTCGACGACCAGGTCGAGGCGCTGCGCTCACTGGCCGGGGACCATCCGCTGGACCTCACACGGGTCGGCATCCGGGGCTGGTCGTACGGGGGCTATCTGGCCGCGCTCGCCGTGCTGCGGCGGCCCGACGTCTTCCACGCGGCGGTCGCGGGGGCGCCCGTCACGGACTGGCGGCTGTACGACACGCACTACACGGAGCGGTATTGCGGCATGCCGCAAAGCGATCCCGAGGCGTACGCGGAGGCTTCGCTGCTCACCGACGAAGGGCTGTCCGGGGTGGAAGCGGACGCGCCGCACCGGCCGCTGATGCTGATCCACGGGCTGGCGGACGACAATGTCGTGGCCGCGCACACGTTGCGGCTGTCGTCCGCGCTGCTGGCCGCCGGGCGGCAGCACGAGGTCCTTCCGCTGTCCGGGGTCACCCACATGACGCCCCAGGAACGCGTCGCGGAAAACCTCCTCCTGCTCCAGGTCGCCTTCTTGAAGCGGGCCCTGCGGGGGGTGGTCTGAAACGGGGGGTTGCCGCTTCACGGGGGTGTGCCCCTTCACGGGGTACGGGGTGATGGCCACACGGGGTGCCCGGTTCTTGTTGGGGTGCGCCTTGGCTGGTGCCCCTTTGGGGTTTCGTTCGCGTGTTGCGGGCCGGTGGCACGGGTTGTGCCCACCCTCCCCCAGCTAACGCTGGGAGGTGCCCCCTCGCCAGCGGGACGATTGCCCACAACATTTTGGCGTGCCGTCGCCGGTCGGGTGCGGCTGTGTGGCTTCGGCGCGGCGTGTGGTGCGGTGCGTTGCGGCTGGCGCCGCGTGGTTCTTGGTGTCCGACGGTGGCCGTGTGGGGTGTGTGGGTGGGGGGTGTCCGGGGACGCGGTGGCCAACCTCCGGCCGGTGGTCCCTCCGCTTGTTCCCATGCTGTGGGCCCGCACCTGACGGTGCGGGCCCAGCCACCCTTGTGGGCCGGCGTTCCGCTCGGCGAGGGGGCACCTCCCAGCGGTAGCTGGGGGAAGGTGGGCACAACCCACCCACCGGCCCGCAGCACGCGAACGAACCCAAAGGGGCACCGGCAGGGGGCGCCCCCCGGTGAAGGGAGGGGTTACGGCTCCTTGGACTCCATGGCCTGGAGGGCCGCGTCCAGGACGACGTCCTCGTCGCGGGCCGTGATGGAGCCCTCCTCGGGGAAGTGGCATGCCGTGAGGTGGCCCGACTCGTTGCCGGTGATCTGGATGAGCGGCGGCTCTTCCTGGGCGCACTTGTCCTGCGCCTTCCAGCACCGGGTGCGGAACCGGCACCCCGAGGGCGGGTTGATCGGCGAGGGCACGTCGCCCGCGAGCCGGATGCGCTCGCGTGTGTCGTCCGCGCCCTCGGTCAGTACCGCCTCCGGCACGGCCGAGAGCAGCGCGTGCGTATAGGGGTGCCGGGGACGCGTGTAGATCTGGTCGCGGTCGCCGACCTCGACGATCTTGCCGAGGTACATCACCGCGAGCCGCTGCGAGAAGTGCCGGACGATCGCGAGGTCGTGGGCGATGAAGACGAACGCGATGCCCATCTCGCGCTGGACCTCCTGGAGGAGGTTGACGACCTGCGCCTGGATGGAGACGTCGAGCGCTGACACGGGCTCGTCGGCCACGATCAGCTTGGGTTCCAGTGCCAGTGCCCTGGCGACCCCGATGCGCTGGCGCTGGCCGCCGGAGAACTCGTGCGGGAAGCGGTTGTAGTGCTCGGGGTTGAGGCCGACGGTCTCCAGGAGTTCGCGGATGCGCTTCTCCCGGCCGCCGGGCGGGTTGATGCCGTTGACCTCCATCGGCCCGCCGATGATGCTGCCGACGGTCTGCCGGGGGTTCAGCGACGAGTACGGGTCCTGGAAGATCATCTGGATCTCGGACCGTACGGGCGCCATCTGCTTGCGCGTCGCGTGGCTGATGTCCTGGCCGCGGTACGTGATCGTGCCGCCGGTCGGCTCCAGCAGCCGGGTCAGCAGGCGCCCGGTGGTGGACTTGCCGCAGCCCGACTCGCCGACGAGGCCGAAGCTCTCGCCCTGGCGCACGGTGAGGTCGATGCCGTCCACGGCCTGGACGGCGCCGACCTTCCGTTTGAAGGGGAAGCCGCCCATGATCGGGAAGTGCTTGGTGAGCCCCTTGGCCTCCAGGAGGGGTTCGCCCGGGGTTCCCTTGGGCTTGGCGTCCTCGGGCTCGGGCTTGGTCAGGGTGAGTTCGTCGCTCATCGTCTCTCGTACTCCCTAGCCCAGCCGGGGCTTGATCTGCTCGATGAAGAAGGTCTTCTTCTGCTCGGCCGTCAGGTGGCAGGCGGCCCCGCGTCCGTCGGGGAGCGGCGGCCTGTCGACGGTGCAGGAGAGGCCGCCGGGGACCTCGTCCACGAATCCGCAGCGCGGGTTGAACGGGCAGCCCGGGGGCGGGGACAGGAGGCTCGGCGGGGTGCCCGGGATCGGGACCAGTTCCTCGTTCACGTCGCTGCTCAGCCTCGGCATGGAGGTGAGCAGGCCCCAGGTGTACGGGTGCTGCGGCGCGCGCAGCACCTCGCCGACGGTGCCGCGTTCCACGGCGCGGCCCCCGTACATGACGAGGATGTCGTCGGCGACGTTGGCGATGACGCCCAGGTCATGGGTGATGAAGATGATCGCCGAGCCGAACTCCTGCTGGAGGTCCTTGAGGAGGTCGAGGATCTGCGCCTGGACGGTGACGTCCAGTGCCGTCGTGGGCTCGTCGGCGATCAGGAGGTCGGGGTTGCACACCAGCGCCATGGCGATCATGGCGCGCTGGCGCATGCCGCCGCTGAACTGGTGCGGGTAGTCGTTGACGCGGAGCTTGGCGTTCGGGATGCCGACCTTGTCGAGCATCTCGACGGCGCGCAGATGGGCCTCGCGCTTGGAGACGCCCATGTGCTTGCGGTACGGCTCGGCGATCTGGCGGCCGACGGTGTAGTACGGCGAGAGCGCGGTCAGCGGATCCTGGAAGATCATCGCCATCTTGTTGCCGCGCAGCGACTCCAGGGTCTTCTCGCGGGCGCCGGTCAGCTCCTGCCCGTCGAGCAGGATCTCGCCGGAGACGTCGGTCGAGCGCGGGTTGTGCAGGCCGAGGATCGACAGGTTCGTCACCGACTTGCCGGATCCGGACTCGCCGACGATGCCGAGGGTCTTGCCTCGCGCGAGGTCGAAGGAGAGGCCGTCGACGGCCTTGACGGTGCCGTCCTCGGTGCTGAAGTGCACGTACAGGTCGCGTACGGAGAGGAACGCCTCGTCGGAGCCCGCGTCGCGCGGCGCCGGAACGTCCGCTTGCTTGGTCACGGTGGTCACTGCGGTTCTCCTAGGCCAGACGCACGCGAGGATCGATGAACGCGTAGGCGGCGTCCACGATGACGTTGAAGAGGATGATGAAGGTCGCGGAGAAGAGCATCACGCCCATCACCATCGGAAGGTCGGTGTTCTGGACCGATTCGACGGCCAGCCTGCCGATGCCGGGCAGGGAGAACGTCCACTCCGTGATCATCGCGCCGCCCAGCAGGGACCCGAGGTCCACGCCGAAGATGGTGACGATGGGGATCAGGGAGCCGCGCCAGGCGTAGCGGAAGAACACCGTCCGGGATGACATGCCCTTGGCCTTGGCCGTACGGACGTGGTCCTCCTGGAGCTGCTCGATCATCGAGGACCGCGACAGACGGGTGTAGTTCGCGGTGAAGATGATCTGGATGACCATCCATGGAATGAGCAGGCCCATGAACCAGCCGCCGGGGTCCTCGCTCAGGGGGACGTACTTCGGCTGGTCGAGGATCCCCATGTTGTAGACGAGGAGCGCGAGGACCAGGGGGCCGATGAAGTAGATCTGCAACGAGCTGAGCACGAGAGAGCCGGTGCTGAAGATCTTGTCGATGATCGTGCCGCGCTTCCAGGCGGCGACCATGCCGGCGCCCAGGCCGATGAACAGGAAGACGACCGCGCCGCCCGCCGTGAGCGAGACCGTGGTCGGGAAGCGGTCGAGGATGGTCGACCAGACCGGGTCCTGGTTCGCGAACGAGTAGCCGAAGCAGGGCGCGGGGCAGGGGCCCTGCGCGAAGTCGCGGCCGGTCACGATGCCCGACATGAACTCCCAGTACTGCACGGGGATGGGCTTGTCGATGCCCATGTTCTTCCGGATGACCTCCAGCGCGTCAGGCGTGCAGTTCTTGCCGCAGGCCAGCATCGCGGGGTCGCGCGGTACGGCGTAGAAGAGGAAGAACGTGACCGCGCTGATGATCAACAAGATCACGATCGCGCCGGACATCCGGCGGGTGAGGAAACGAAGCATGACGGAACGCAGCTCTCGTGGGCAGCGGAATCGAGGCAGTGAACGGGCCGGTGGTGGCCGCCCGCGGGCCGGGGGGCCCACCACAGGGCCCCGTAAAACCCCCGGGGGGGGGGGGTTTATTAATTTTTTTT
>NZ_JBSHAO010000063.1:40073-44860 GCF_053611545.1 Streptomyces sp. NPDC054796
TAACTATTGCTTTACGTACCCATTCTTTGGGGGGTCTGTCATTCGAGGCTGGTCCGGGGCGTGGGGGCCCCCCGGGTTAGGGGGGGGCACCACATCGGCCGCGTGTAACCCCGCTGGGTGCGGTGGTTACTTCTTGATGTAGAGCTGGGTCGGGTCGATGGCGCTGATGACGTTGTTCATCACGGCACCGCCGACCTTCGAGCCGTGCAGCTGGATCTGCTTGTAGTACATCAGCGGAACCTCGGGCAGGTCCTCCTTGAGGATCTTGTCCGAGAGCTTCGCCCACTCCTTGGCGGCCTTGTCCTTGTCGGTCATCTCGGAGATGCGGTCCATCTCCTTGTTCATGGCCTCGTTGTTGTAGTGCGAGTAGTTCGCGGCGCCGTCCTGGATCTGACGGCCGTCCAGCGTCGGCGGGATCACGGTGCTGGCGCTCGGCCAGTCGGCGCCCCAGGACGCGTGGTACATGTCGTAGTTGTTCTTGATCTTGCCGATCTGGTCGTACCAGGTGTCGGCGACGATGTCCTTGAGCTGGACGTCGAACCCGGCCTTCTTGAGGTTGTCCTCGGCGGCCACGGAGAACTTCTGCCACTCGGGCGCGTTCTGGTAGGCGAAGGTCAGCTTCATGCCGGTCTTGCCGGCTTCCTTGAGGAGCTTCTTGGCCTTCTTGACGTCACCCTGCGGGTTCTTGATCTTCCCGTAGGGGTCGGAGTCCGTGTGGCCCGCGACGGTGGGGCTCAGGTAGTTGCCCGCCGCCTCGCCGCCGCCGGAGCCGCCGAACGCCTGCACCAGGGACTGCGAGGGCAGCGCGTAGGCGATGGCCTCGCGGACCTTCTTGTCCTTGAGCCGGTCCATGTTGAAGGCGATCTTGCCGACGTACGGCTGGTAGCCGGAGAGCGAGCGCTTCTTGACGTCGGCGTCGCTGCGCACCGTCTGCATGCTGGAGGCGTCCACCTGGTTGGTGAAGCTCACCGCGGTCTTGTTCTCCTCGCTGTCCGAGGCGAGCCGCTTGGTGGAGTCCTCGAAGGAGACGCCGAACTGGATGTTGAACGAGTCGACGTACTGGTGGCGCACCGGGTCCGTCTTCGCGTCCCACTCCTCGTTCCGCACGAGCTTCATGCTCTTGCCGGACTTGAAGGACTCGATCTTGTACGGGCCCGAGGTCACCGGCGCCTTGTCGTACTTCTCCTTCGTGTCGCCCTTCTCCTGGACGATGGAGTATCCGGCCATGCCGAGCGCGTAGGGCATGTCGGGCTGCGGGGTCTTGAAGTGGAAGACGATGGTCTTGTCGTCCGGCGTCTCCAGGACGCTGTCCGGCAGGTGGTCGCCCTTGTAGGGGCCGTCCTTGAGCAGCTTGCGGTAGTCCGTGCCCTTGGTGTCGGCCAGCCACTGCTGGATGAACGTCGGGCCCTCGGAGATGAAGGGCGCGAACTGGCGCTCAAAGGTGTGGCGGACGTCCTTGGAGGTGATCTCCGAGCCGTCCTCCCACTTCACGCCGTCCTTCAGCTCGTACGTCCAGGTCTTGCCGCCGTCCGACGCCTTGCCGCTGTCCTTGGCCAGGTCGCCGACCACGGTGTAGTTGCCGTTGCTGTCGCGCTTGTAGCTCGTCAGCCGCCGGTGGATCAGCGTCGACATGGCGCCTTCGTCGCTGACGTAGATCTGGGCGGGGTCGAGGTGCGCGAAGCTGTCGCGCTGGTAGACGGTGAGCGCGCCGCCCTTCTGGGCGCCTTCGACGGCCTTGGCGGGGCCCGTCGAGTCCTTCGCGTCGCCGAACTCGTACGACACCTGCTGGTTCTGGGCATCGTCCTTGCCGACGCCCTCGTCGCCGCCCCCGCCGCCGCTGCTGCACGCCGTGAGGAGCAGCGCCCCCGACGTGAGCGCCACTATCGAGGCGCGCGCTCTGCGCATGCTGAATCCGCTCATGGTGTTCTCTGCACCTGCCTGTCGGTTGTCCGTTGCTGCTGCCTGACTGATGCGAGCCGGGGTGGCAGCACCCCCCTCCGCTCGGTCGTCACCGACCCGACTTCGGGTCGAATGCGTCCCTGACCGAGTCCCCAAGCAGGTTGAACGCAACGATGAAGATGACCATCGCGCCGCCCGGGAAGAACATGTAGGTGATGTCGCTCTGGTAGACATCGGCGCCCGTGGCGAACATCCGGCCCCAGTCGGGAGTGGGCTCCAGCATGCCGACGCCGAGGAACGACAGCCCCGCGATGGCGGTGACGAAGTTCGGCAGCATGTACGTCGACTGCACCAGGATGGGTGTCACCACGTTCGGCAGCAGCTCCTTGCGGATGATCCGCCAGGGAGGGGTGCCCGCGACCTTCGCCGCCTCGACGAACTCGCGCTCGCGCAGCGAGAGGACCTGCCCGCGCAGCAGCCGGGCGAGGGTCATCCAGCCCAGCAGCCACATCACGAAGATGAGCACTGACGCGCGTAGCAACGTCGGCATGCGGTCCTGCGGATCGACCAGCAGGGCCGCGATGACGGGCGTGAAGGCGACGAAGAAGAGCTGGTTGGGGAACGACATCATCAGGTCGGTGAGCCGGCCCAGGAAGTAGTCCGTCCGGCCGCCGAAGTAGCCCCCCGCCACGCCGATGATGATCGCGGTGCCCACGGACAGCAGCGTGATCACGATGACCAGCGTCAGCGAGGTCCGCATGCCGTAGACGAGCTGCATGAACACATCGCGGCCCAGCCCCGGTTCGAGGCCGAACCAGAACTCGCCGTCGATGCCGCCGTTCGGCTTGATCGGGAAGCCGTTCTCGTTGAGGAGGCCGGGGCGCTCCTGCCCGTAGCGGGTGTACGGATCCTTGCCGTACAGCCACGAGATCACGGGGGCGAGCGCTGCGATCGCAAAGAAGGCGATGACGATGCACGCGGAGATCACGCCCGTACGGTCGCGCTTGAAGCGCATCCACATCAGTTGGCCGGGAGACCGGCCTACGAGCGGGCCGTTCTTGCCGTTCTTGCCGACCTGCTCCGTGCTCAGGCCGACGTCACCGGGGCCTGGGGTGTCGGCCCCGGCCGTCGCGGCCTGGGAAGGACTCGTCATCTGTTTTGCGCCCCCGCGCTCAATTCTCGCCGGAGCCCGTTTCGTTGGCATCTGTAGGGTGCCGCGGGCATGAGTGGGTTGAGCGGACTTTTGCAAGCGAATAAGTGCCCAGTCAAGAGGTCTTGGACGCAGTCTGTGCGCTTGGAGCGCATCTTGAGCGAAGGTTTTGCAGATTGAGGTCCGAGCGTGCTTGACGGCGTCCGGCGTGAACGGACATATCTGAATAAAACATCAACAAACGCGTTAACGTTCCCGCAACTCAGCCGTCGCAGTACCGATATACGGACCTTGCACTCTGAACTCCGTACGGCCGTGCGGGTGCCGTAGACCGGCCGGGTCGGGCCATGCCGCCCCGGCCGGTCGCCCGGACAGGGACGAAGCACCCTTGCCTGTGCCGCTCCTGTGTTCCTCGTTCCGCTGTGGAAAGCTAGTCGGCGCGGCCGTCCATGGGTAGGTCCCGGACACCGCTATCCGCATCCACCGGGAGCCGGGCATGGGCCAGGACAAGACACTCGCGCGCGGCGCACGCATATCGGGCGCCGTCGCGCTTGCCGCGCTCGCCCTCCTCAGCCTCGGCTGGATCATCCGCGACTTCGTCGCCGCCACCGAGGTCGCCGACGTGTGGTGGATGTGGTCGGGCCTCCCGGCCCGCGCTGCCGACGGACTCTGGGCGACCTCGGCCGTCGAGCCGACGCTCCTGGTCCTGTACGTGGTCTGCGCCGTCACCGCCGTCCGCTCCTCCGCCTCGGCGGGCATCCTCGCCGCGACGGGCGTCCTGACCGTCCTGCTGCGCGTCCCCAGCCTCTGGAACCTCAACGCCGACTGGATGCAGGGCGTCGACGACGCCCTGCGCGACACGGCCCTCTACAGCGTGATCGCCATGCTCGTGCTCGGCGTGATGCTCGTCGTCATCGCGGCGGCGGGGCGGCGGCCCGTGACGGGCGGCTACGGGCAAGGGTACGGAAACGGGTACGGGACCGGATACGGGTACGGGTCCGGTGACCCGGGGCCCGGCGCGGAGGGGCCCGCGCGGCCCACCCGGGGCGGGGGCGTCGTCGCCTTCCTGCTGCTGGGCAGCGCTGCGGGGGTGCTCGCGGCCTGGGAGATCCACTGGTGGCTCGACCAGGGCTGGGGCCTCTACCACCGTGCCCTCACCGGCGAACGCGCCCTCGTCACACTGCTCGCGGTGCCCAGCAGCTGGAACAGCTGGGCGCTGGCCGTGCTCGCGCTGGGCGCGGCGGTGGCGGCTGTGGCGCACGCGACGTATGCGCGTCCGCTGGGGATGACCGTGGGCGCTGGGGTGCTGGGTGCGGGGGTCTTCTATGTGTCGTACGCGGTGAAGATGAACCTCTTCGACGGGTTCGGGGAGCTGAGCGTCCAGGAACGGTTGCGGGTCGGCACCGCGGTGTTCGAGGTGGTGGCGGGGCTTCTCGTGCTGGGCGCTCTCGCCGCGCGGGCGGCACGCGACGAGGAGACCCCGCTCCGCGACTACGGCCCCAACACGGGGTTCCCTTCGCGGGGTGCGGAATGAAACGGGGGGTTGCCGCTTCACCGGGTTGCGCCCTCACACGGGGTGCGAGGTTGACCGCTTCACGGGGTGCCCGTCTCTTGTAGGGGTGCGCCTTGGCTGGTGCCCCTTTGGGTTCGTTCGCGTGGTGCGGGCCGGTGGCACGGGTTGTGCCCACCCGTCCCGCCTTGCGGGACGATTGCCCACAACATTTGGGTGCCGTCGCCC
>NZ_JBSHAO010000064.1:0-41034 GCF_053611545.1 Streptomyces sp. NPDC054796
GCACGAGTGTTTTCGATCCGCTGCGCCAGCCAAATTCCCTCTTGGCAATCGGACAGGGGCAAAGCGTAACCGTCCTGGCCCTTCATCTTTCCCCTTCCGATGGGCAGCTTTCCATGGGCAATCCGACATGACTGCTTCTTCGAACAGGTGAGGAAAGGCGGGTAGGGGTGCGCTCGCCTCGAACGATACAGACCGGCTCACGCGGTCCCCAACGGCTGCCGACTTGTTCTCTCCGGGCACTCTTTCCTCGGAAAGTTCCCGCCCAGGGCGCCCCGTGGACAGCGCACGGCACAATAGGCGCCCCTCGCGCGAATCCGGTCGGCTGGGATAATTCAATCGGCAATCACGGGTTCACGAGATCCGCCCCGTAACCATGGCGGCTCCCCTCGCACCACGCACCGCATGGCGGATCTCACGCTTGTCTAACCGGTTGCTTCCCACACTTGGACGTAGAATCCGCGCACCACGGCCCACGGCGCCTGCACTACCGCGCTCCCGAAGCGCGCGCTCCCGAAGCAGCGGATCCCCTCAGAAGGCCGCCCAGAGGAATCCGCTTTCGGCCCGGATTCGGTCTACCTCAATACCTTCGCGTCGGCTTCGTCCCTCTTCGGGAGGCGGACGAGGAAGGAGCCGTCGCGCGGGGCCGTATCCCGTTCCGCGTTCCGGTTGTCGTACTCACCGGACATGGACAGGCTCTCGCCCAGGGGGAAGACCGCTTCCACCACGAGGCCGCCGCTCGGCCGGGCCTTCGCGGAGAGCGCGGCGCCATGGGCAGTGGCGATGGCGCGGACGATGGACAGTCCGAGACCGTGGTGTCCGTCGCCCGCCGTTCGACGCAGCCGCTGGAAGGGCTCGAAGAGGCGGTCCACCTGATCGGCCGGGACCTCGGGCCCGGTGTTGGACACGGAGACCACAGGGCGCCCTTCCGCGACGTGGGTGACGATCTCCACCCGTCCGCCGGGAACGTTGTAGTCCGCGGCGTTGTCGACGAGGTTGGCCACCAGCCGTTCGACGAGCGCCGAATCGCCCTCGATGCGAGCGGACTGGAGCGCGGGCTCGACGCTGAGTCCCTTGCGTTCCATCTCCGGACGGGAGACCAGCAGCACCCGCTCGGCGATCTCGGCAAGGTCCAACTCGTCCTGCCGTTCCAGACCGCGCTCGCTGCTGGACAGCGTGAGCAGCGATTCCAGCAGGCAGCCCTGTTGATCGCTGATGTTCAGCAGCCGTTCGAAGTTGGCCCTGAACGATTCCAGCGTCGCGTCGTGGTCCATCAGCGTCTCTTCGAGCAGCGCGCGTTCCAGGGTGAGGGGAGTACGCAGCTCGTGCGCGGCATTGGCGACGAAGCGCTTGTGGGAGTCGAGCGCCGCCTCCAGACGTCCGAGCAGACCGTCGACGGTGTCCGCGAGATCCTTCAACTCGTCGGCAGGGCCCGTCACATCGAGACGCTTGTGCACATTGCGCGCGGAAATCCTACGGATGGTGGAGGTCATCATCCGCAGCGGCCGGAGGACTCGACCGGCGACGAGCCATCCGATGGCGATGGCGATGAAGGTGGTGATCACCAGCGCTATTCCGGACTGGACCAGGAGATCGTGCATCTGGGCGCCGTGCTGGCTCTCCGCCTGTTCACGCAGCTTCTCGGAGAAGCCGTCGAGCCTTTCCCTTCCGGTTCCCGGGGCTCCCGTGGACACCCGGGGGCTGCCGCCCTTCTCAATCGAGATGATCTTCTTCGGCGTCCGCAGGACCAGCAGATACGTGATCCCCAGCAGTACCGCTCCCGAGGCGACGAACAGTCCCCCGTACAGCAGGGTGAGGCGCATCCGTACCCGACGTGGCAGCAGCCGGGTGACGAGGGCGGAGCGGGACAGCGCAGCGAGAGGTGACAGGCGCATCGGCATCTCAAATCCGGTAGCCGCTCCGGGGAACGGTCTCGATCACGGGCGGGTCACCGAGCTTGGAGCGCAGGCGGTTGATGGTCGCCTTGACCGTGGTCGTGAACGGGTCGGCGGCCTCGTCCCACACCTTCTGGAGAAGTTCCTCGGCCGACACCGGGCGGCCCTGCGCGGTCAGCAGATACTCCAGCACCGCGAATTCCTTCGTGGTGAGCCCTAAGCGTTGCCCGGCCCGGGTCGCGATCCGCTGGGCGGGGTCCAGCCGGAGGTCGCCGTGTTCCAGTACGGGCGGCAGCGGCGGCTGGGAGCGCCTGGCCATCGCACGGATGCGCGCGACGAGTTCGGCGTACGCGAACGGTTTGGGAAGGTAGTCGTCGGCGCCGAGCCCGAGTCCCGCGACCCGGTCGGCGATCGTGCCGGACGCCGTCAGCATCAGCACCCTGGTCCGCAGCGGCTGCGACGTCAGAGAGCTGCACACCTCGTCGCCGTGGACCTTGGGCAGGTCGCGGTCGAGCACGACGACGTCGTATTCGACCTCGGCCGTCTGTTCCAGCGCGACCATGCCGTCGTATGCGACATCGACCGCCATGCCCTCGCGGCGCAGCACCCTGGCCACGGAATCCGCGAGCTCGGCATGGTCCTCTACCACCAGTACCCTCATCGCCACCCCCACCCGGCGGGACAGCCGCGACCTGGGTGCCCGGGAGGAGAGGGCGGAGGCGGAGGCTGATCCTGACGGACCAGGCACCCGACTCCGGCCTCACCGGACACCGCTCGCGTCGTCACGTCCCGCGTCTGCACGCCCCAGCGTTTCGACTTCCCGGCGCACAGAGTACCCCCCACCGCTACGAAATCGGGGCGTTCGTCACACCCTTCCCTCGCTGCCCGGAGGTCACGAACGTCCGGCCAGGGAAGGGGACTTGGCGGCACGGGCCGTGAGCCCCGTCGCGCGGGCGAGGCGGCGGTAGGAGTCGAGGCGGTCGGCGGGGTCGTAGGTGTTGAGGGTCAGCAGCAGTTCGTCCGCGCCCGTGCGCGCCGCCAGTCCGGCCAGCGCACGGGCCGTCTCCTCCGCCGTGCCGCGCACCTGGGACGCGCGGGCCTCGTCGTAGAAGGTGCGCTCCCGCTCCGTCATGTCGCGGGCGAGGACGTCGGCGGCGGGGATCATCGGCGCGAAGACGCCGTGGGTGCGCGAGCGTACCGTGGCCCACGCCTCCGGGATCTGCAACGTCTCGGCCTGTTCGGCGGTGGCAGCGGCAGCCGCGTTGACCGAGGCGACGACGTAGGGCTCGGGGGCCTGTGCGGAGGGGCGGAAAGCGGCGCGGTAGCGCTCGATGGCGGCCAGGGTCCGCGACTCGTCGCGGTGGACGCCGATGACCAGGGGGAGCCCGTGCCGCGCCGCGAGATCTGCGCCCGAGCCGATCGCGAGCAGGAACGCGGGCACGCGCAGCCCCTCGGCGGGCACGGCCCGCACGGTGTTGCCGCCGTCGAAGTAGCCGAGCAGCTCGGTGATCTGCTCGCCGAAGCGCTCGGCCGCGTCCTTGCCGACGCCGAGCGCCTTGCGCACCCCGTCGGTGAAGCCGACCGAGCGGCCCAGGCCCATGTCGATACGGCCGGGAAACAGCGACTCAAGCACCCCGAACTGCTCCGCCACCACGAGCGGCTGGTGGTTGGGCAGCATCACGCCGCCCGTGCCGACCCGGATGCGGGAGGTGGCCGACGCGACGGCCGAGGCGAGCACCGTCGGGGCCGATCCGGCGACGCCGGGGACGCCGTGGTGCTCCGCGACCCAGAAGCGGTGGTAGCCGAGAGCCTCGGCGTCCCGCGCAAAACGCACCGTCTCGCGCAGCGCCTGCCCCGGGTGCTCGCCCTCCCTCGTCAGCGCGCGGTCCAGGACGGACAGGCGCGTCGCGGGCGGGAGCGAGTGCGGGGCGGATGCGGATGCGGGGGCCGGGTCCGGGTCCGGGTCCGGGTCCGGGGTCGAGGTGGTCACGTTCCCTTCAACGCACACGGCGCGTGAGGATTCCCCCTGCTCCGGGGCCCCGGAGTACGGGGCTGGTCAGCGGCCTTCCAGGAGGCCCGCGTCGTGGGCGAGGAGCGCGATCTGGACGCGGTTGTTCAGGCCGAGCTTCGTCAGGATGCGGGAGACGTGGGTCTTGACGGTGGGGACGCTCATATACAGCGTGGCGGCGATCTCCGCGTTCGACCTGCCCTGGCCGACGGCGACGGCGACGTCGCGTTCCCGCTCGGCGAGCCCGTCGAACGCCGCGCGGGCACGGCTGCGGCGGGTGTCCTCGCCGGAGGCGGCGACGTGGGCGATGAGCTGCTGCGTCACGGCGGGCGAGAGCACGGGGTCGCCCGCGACGACCTTCCGCACCGCGTCCAGGATCTCGGCGGGCGGTGTGTCCTTGAGCAGATAGCCCGCCGCGCCGACCCGGAGGGCGCGCAGCACGTGCTCATCGGCGTGGAAGGTGGTCAGCACGATGACCTCGGGGGCGGCCTCGGGCGGGTGCGCGCGGGCCCGCAGCTCCTCGGTGGCGGTGAGGCCGTCCGTGCCGGGCATCCGGATGTCCATGAGCACGACGTCCGGCGCGAGCCGCTCCACCGCCGCCGGCACCTCGGCGCCGTCCGCGGCCTCGCCGACGATATCGACGTCGGGCAGGCCCCCGAGCATGAGACGGAGCCCGGCGCGTACGAGCGGATCGTCGTCGACGAGGAGGAGGCGGATGGTCATGGGGCCCACGGTAGCCAGGCGTGCAGCCGGAAGCCGTCGCCGGTGTGCCCGTGGTCGAGCCGGCCCCCCGCGAGCGCGGCACGCTCGGCCAGACCGATCAGGCCCTGCCCCGAGCCGGGTATGGGCGGCCCGGGCCGCTCGGGCGGGGCCGTGCGGGGCGGGTTCGCGGGGGTGGGGCGGAGTGCGTGCGGTCCGCCGAGGCTGCCGGGTGCGCCGGGTCCGTCGAGTGCGTCAAGCCCGTGGGGCGCGTCAGCTGCGCCAGGCACGTCCGGTGCGCCGGGTCCGCCGGGCACATCCTGTGCACCCGATACGTCAGGTCCGTGAGACGCGTCGGATACGCCGGGTGCGCCGAGTGCATCCGGTACACCGGACACGTTCGGTCCGTGGGATGCGCCAGGCGCGCCAGCTGCGTCGGATGCGTCAGGCACGTCGGATGCTTCCGGTGCGCCAGATGCCCCGAGCGCGTGCGGTGCGCCGGGGGCGTCGGGCACGTCGGACACGCCAGGCACGTGAGGCGCGTCGGATGCGCCGGGCGCTCCGGGCACGCCAGGTCCGACGAGTGCGTCAAGCCCGTCGGATGCTTCCGGTGCGCCAGGGGCCGTGGTGTGGATCTCCACCGTCAGGCCCTTTCCCGGGGCGCCGTCCAGCGTGACCGTGACGCGCGCGCCCGGCGCGTGCTTGCGGGCGTTCGTCAGGCCCTCCTGGACGACGCGGTACGCGGTGCGGCCGAGGGTCTCCGGGACCGTGGCGGGGTCGGGCACGCACTGGCGCAGAGTGACCCGGGTGCCCGCCTCGCGGGACTCGCGCACCAGGCGTGCCACGTCGGCCAGCCTGGGCTGGGGCCGCCCCGAGCCCTCGGACTCCCCGGCGCTCCCCGCGCCCGTACCCGCGCCCGCCCCCTCCGGTCCCGGTCCCACCGGACCGTCCCGTCGCACGGGGCTGCCCGCCCGTAGCACCCCGATCACCTCGCGCAGCTCCTCCAGCGCCTGGTGGGCGCTCCGGCGGATCACTCCGGCGGCGCCCGCGATCTCTTCCGGCGGGGCTTCGGGGCGGAATTCGAGCGCGCCCGCGTGCACGCTGAGCAGCGAGAGCCGGTGCGCGAGCACGTCGTGCATCTCCCGCGCGATGGCCTCGCGGGCGGCCCGCTGTGCCTGTTCGGCGCGCAGCGCGGCCTCCGTCTCGGCGCGTACCGCGCGCTCCTCCAGCGAGGCGACGAGCTGACGCCTGGAGCGTACGAACATCCCCCAGCCGACGGGCGCCACCAGCAGCAGTCCCCCGACGAGCAGGCTGAGGGCCGGGGACAGCTCCGGGTCGGGGCGCACCCACTGCTGGAACGGGCCCGCCGCGAAGGTCGCCGCGAGCACGAGCGCGACGGTGCGCAGGCGCCGGTGCACGGCGAGCGAGAACAGCGCGAACATCTGCGGCCCGCTGACGAAGTGCGAGAAGACGCTGACCGGGGCGCACGCCAGCGCGACGCCGACCGGCCAGCGCCTGCGCAGCCACAGCGCGCAGCAGGCCAGCGCGCCGAGGATCTGGTCCAGCGCGAGCGCGTCCTCCGAGAGGCGCGGGTCGTTGACGTACGCCTCCGACGTCAGCACGCTGAACGCCGCCGCGAGCAGGAAGGCGCTGATGTCGACCGCCCAGTCACGCGCGGAGCGGCGGGTTCGCGGCCCGCTTCCACCGGACCCGTCAGTCGCGGTGGCGGGGAGATCGGGGCGAGCCGGGATGATGCCGTCCATGGTCACCGAACCTACGCGTGCGCGGGCGCCGGGCCACCCCTCGCGCGCGAGGACGCTACCGAAGTCACCGGCGCCGATACTTTCGGCCGACTCCCCGCTCCTCCGCACGCTCATAGCCTCGGTGCCATGAGGAATCTTCTGGGCTTCGTGAGCTTCGTGCTGATCGCGCAGGGCGTGATCGGTCTCGTCCACCACTTCACCGGCTGGTTCGGCGGCGGGCTGCTGTACCGGATCGGCTTTCTGGAGGGCTACGAGGTCTACGGCAGCATCGTGCTGCTCGTCGCGGGGGTGGCGGTGGGCGCCGCGTCGGACAAGGTCAGGAGCGCGTCGTCGTGACGGGCTCGTCCCAGTCGACGCGGTAGTGCGTGAGCCACTCCGTCGAACCCGCCCGGCCCTCCCCGCCCGCCTCGCGGCTCTTCGTACGGCTCGCCACCTCGGCGTCGCGCCGCTCGCGCTCCTCCGGCTTGGGGGTGGAACGCCCGCTCATGCGCGCGCTGTCGGCGACGACCCGCTCCACCCGCTCCCGTCGCAGCCCCTCGTACGCGGCGAACGCCGCGGCCGGGTCGGGCAGATCGCGCAGGCACTTGGCCAGGACCACGCTGTCCTCGATGGCCATCGAGGCACCCTGCGCGGCGTTGGGCGCGGCGGCGTGTGCCGCGTCGCCGATCACGACCATGGAGCCGCGGTGCCACACGGGGGTGCTGGCGATGTCGTAGGCGTTGCTGCCCACGATGCCGTCGCCCGTGGCGCCGACGATCTCGGCGGCCGGTGAGTCGTCGTCGGCGAAGAGCCCTGTGACGTGCTCGCGCCACTGCGCCGGGGTGACGGCGGCGAGTTCGGCCCTGGTGCGCTCCTCGCCCGGGGTGTTCGCGAACCACCACACCTCGCCGTCCGGGGCGAGGGTGCAGCCGAGGAAGGCACGCTTGCCGAAGACCATGCGGTACGTGGCGGGGGGTGGTGTCGCCTCGGGGCCGACGCCGCGCGCGTAGCCGCAGACCGTGGTCTGGCCCGTGTGGCGAGGGCGCGGCGCGCCGGGGTCGATGAGCGCTCGGGTGGTGGAGTGGATGCCGTCGGCGCCGATGAGGAGGTCGCCCGTGGCGCTGGTGCCGTCGGCGAAGTGCGCGGTGACGGTGCCGTCTGAGTGCTGCTCGGCCGTCGTCAGGCGCTTGCCGTGCTCGATGGTGACGCCGCGCCTGGCGGCCTCGTCGTGCAGGACGCGGTAGAGGGTGGCGCGCTTGAGGGTGTGCGGGCCGAGCACCGCGCGGGCGGGTTCCCCTGCCGGGCCCGCCACCGGCGCCGTGCCCGACGACGGGCGGGAGCCCAGCAGTTGGCCGGTGTGGGAGAGGAGTTCGACGTGCTCGGCGGGGAAGGCGGCGTCGAGGACCGGCTGGTGCGCGTCGACGGTGCGCAGCGCCTCCAGCCCGTTGTTGAAGACGACGAGGAAGGCGCCGACGTCGTCGGCCCCCGTCTCGTACGCCTCGTAGACCGTGGAACCGATGCCCGCCTTGCGCAGCGCCATCGCGGTCACCGCTCCGGCGATGCCGCCTCCGACGATCAGGGCGTGGGTCATATGGCCTCCCGGGGCTGCTGCTCTGTTCTCCGTCGTGTGCTGCGTGTGCTGCGTGCTCTGTCTATCGCACGGGTCCCCCTGGGGTGACGGTGTTCAGCCTCGCTCGGTTGCCCGCGGGCCCGGCCCGGTGAGGGCGGCGCGCAGATAGGGGGCGGTCGCGCTGTCCCCGGCGCGGGACACCTCGGCCGGGGTGCCCGTGGCGACGATCCGGCCGCCGCTGTCGCCGCCGCCGGGGCCGAGGTCGATGACCCAGTCGGCGCCCGCGACGACCCGCATGTCGTGCTCCACGACGATGACGGTGTGGCCGGCCTCCGCCAGCCCGTGCAACTGCCCCATCAGCACGTCGGTGTCGGCGGGGTGCAGACCCGTCGTCGGCTCGTCGAGCACGTAGAGGGTGTGCCCGCGGCGAGAGCGCTGGAGTTCGCCGGCCAGCTTGATCCGCTGGGCCTCGCCGCCCGACAGCTCGGTCGCGGGCTGGCCGAGCCGGAGGTAGCCGAGGCCGACGCGCTGGAGGGTGCGCAGGCTGCGCGCCGCCGCGGGCACGTCGGCGAGGAACTCCGCCGCGTGGTCGACGGTCATCCCCAGCACGTCGGCGACGGACGCGCCGCGGTAGGTGATCCGCAGGGTCTCGGGGTTGTAGCGGGCGCCGTGGCAGTCGCCGCAGGGCGCGTAGGTGCCGGGCAGGAAGAGGAGTTCGACGGCGACGAAGCCCTCGCCCTGGCAGGTGGGGCAGCGTCCCTCGGCGACGTTGAAGGAGAAGCGGCCCGCGGTGTAGCCCTGGGCCCTGGCCTCGTCCGTCGCGGCGAAGACCTTCCGTACCGCGTCGAACAGGCCCGTGTAGGTGGCCAGGTTGGAGCGCGGGGTGCGGCCGATGGGCTTCTGGTCGACGCGTACGAGACGGTCGACGGCCTCCAGTCCCTTGGCCCCGGCCACGGTCGCGCCGGGCAGCCGTGGCGCGCCGTTCTCCTCGTCCTCGTCGCCGTCCCCTGTGGCGTCGGCGTTCCGGTCCTCGCCTCCCGTGTGTTCGGCGACGAGGTCGGAGAGCACCTGGCTGACCAGCGTCGACTTCCCGGATCCGGAGACTCCGGTGACCGCCGTGAACAGCCCGAGCGGGAAGGCGGCGTCGAGCCCGTCGAGGTTGTGGCAGGTGACACCGGTCAGCCGCAGCCAGCGGTCCGGGTCGGGGGTGCGGGGCGTGCGCACGGGTGCGCCCACGTTGTTCCCGTGCCCGTCGCCGTCGCCGCCGTCGTCGTCGTCGCCGTCGCCAGGGAAGAGGTAGCGGCGGGTCGCGGAACGCGCGGTCCGCGCCAGGCCAGGGACCGGGCCGCTGTAGAGCACCTCGCCGCCGTGCTCGCCCGCGCCGGGGCCGACGTCCACGACCCAGTCGGCCCGCCGCACCAGGGCCATGTCGTGCTCGACGACGAACAGCGAGTTGCCCGCCTCCCTGAGCCGCTCCAGCACGGTGAACAGCGCCTCGGTGTCGGCCGGATGGAGCCCGGCCGAGGGCTCGTCCAGCACGTAGACGACGCCGAAGAGCCCGGAGCGCAACTGCGTCGCGAGCCGGAGCCGCTGGAGTTCGCCGGGCGACAGGGTGGGGGTGGGGCGGTCGGTGCCGAGGTAGCCGAGGCCGAGTTCGGTCAGCACCTCGATGCGCGAGACGAGGTCGCGGGCGAGCCCTGCTGCGACGGCCTCCCCCTGCGACGTGGCTTCTTCCGGATCGCTCCCCGCCACGGGCCGCAGCACCTCGGCCAGCCGCTCCAGCGGCAGCGCGGCGAGTTCCGCGATGTCACGCGCGGCGAAGGTCACCGCCAGCGCCTCGGGGCGCAGCCTGCGCCCTTCGCAGGCGGGGCAGTCGGCGCTGACCAGGTACCGCTGCACGCGCCTGCGGAGCGTGGCGCTCTTGGTGTCGGCGTAGGTGTGCAGCACATAGCGCTTCGCGCTCTGGTACGTGCCCTGGTAGGGGCGGTGGATACGGGCCGCCTCGCGCACCGGGTGCACGGTGACGACCGGCTGCTCGTCGGTGAAGAGGATCCACTCCCGCTCCTCGCGGGGCAGTTCGCGCCAGGGGCGGTCGATGTCGTGGCCGAGCGTGGCGAGGATGTCGCGGAGGTTCTTGCCGAGCCAGGCTCCCGGCCAGGCGGCGATGGCGCCCTCGCGGATGGAGAGGGAGGGGTCCGGGACGAGGGAGTCCTCGGTGACACGGTGGACGGTGCCCAGGCCGTGGCACTCCGGGCACGCGCCCGCCGCCGTGTTGGGTGAGAACGCGTCCGAGTCGAGCCGTTCCGCGCCCTCGGGGTAGGTGCCCGCGCGGGAGAAGAGCATGCGCAGGGAGTTGGACACGGTGGTGACCGTGCCGACCGAGGAGCGGCCCGTGGGGGTGGAGCGGCGCTGCTCCAGCGCCACGGCCGGGGGCAGTCCTGTGATCTCCTCGACCTTCGGGGCGCCGACCTGGTGGATCAGCCGCCGCGCGTAGGGGGCGACGGACTCGAAGTAGCGGCGCTGCGCCTCCGCGTACAGCGTGCCGAAGGCGAGGGAGGACTTGCCGGAGCCCGAGACGCCGGTGAAGGCGACGAGCGCGTCCCGGGGGACGGCCGTCGCGACGTTCCGCAGATTGTGCTCGCGGGCGCCCCGCACCCGTACGTATCCGTCCTCGCTCATCCGTCCATGATCGGGCAATGCGCGGGTGGCCGCTGTCCGGGGCCCCCGCCTCATGTAGTACGCAAATCAAGTTTCCGCACGGTAAGTCCTTGACGTGCGCATTGGTCTGGGCCAATGTCTACCCTCACATGTTCACGGAGGGTAGCCGTGCCAAGATCGTCAGTCTCAGTCCGCCACGCGTCGAGAGATTCGGCCCGTTCCCGTCTCCTTCGCCCGCTCCGCCCGCTCCGGCCGCTGCGTCGGCCGCGTCCGGTGGGCCTGCCGGGTCCACTGGGGCCGCTGGTCAGGGGCGTGGCCGTGGCGTCGGCGGCAGTGCTGCTCGCCGCGTGCGGGCTCTCCGGGCCCGGCGGTGACGACGAGATCACGGTCGACGTCTGGCTGATGAAGGACAGCGCCACCAAGGAGTTCACCGACGCCTTCGTCCGCGACTACGAGAAGCGGAACCCCGGCCAGCGCGTCCAGCTGACGGTCCAGCCCTGGGACGGCATCGGCGGGAAGGTGACCAAGGCGCTGGAGTCGGACGAGGCGCCGGACGTCATCGAGGTCGGCAACACGCAGGTGGCCCAGTACGTGGAGACCGGCCACGTCAAGGACCTCACGCTGGAGGTCTTCGATCCCGGGGGCACGGACTGGGTGCCGGGGCTCGCCGAGTCGGGCAAGGTCGGCGGGGCCCAGTACGGCGTGCCCTACTACGCCGCCAACCGCGTCGTCATCTACCGCAAGGACCTCTTCGCGAAGGCGGGCATCGAGCGGCCTCCCACGGCCAGGAAGAAGTGGCTGGAGCAGACGGCAGCGCTCGACGCCGTCCCCGGGCAGCAGGGCATCTATCTGCCGGGCCAGAACTGGTACGTGCTGGCGGGGTTCATCTGGGACGAGGGCGGCGACCTCGCCATCGAGCGCAGCGGGCAGTGGAGCGGTTCGCTCGACACCCCGGAGGCGCTGCGCGGCATGGACTTCTACGAACGGCTCCAGTCGCTCGGCGACGCACCCAAGGACTCCGACGAGGCACGTCCCCTCCAGAGCGACGTGTTCGCGCGTGGCGACGTGGCCCAGATGATCGGCACCCCGGGCGAGGCCCGCCAGGTCGTCGAGGCCAACCCCGAGCTGCGCGGCGAGCTCGGCTACTTCCCCGTACCGGGCAAGAGCGCCAAGAAGCCCGGTGCCGTCTTCACCGGGGGCTCCGTGCTGATCGTCCCGGAGCGGGCCGAGCACCAGCGGGAGGGGTACGACGTCATCGAGCTGCTGACGGGCAAGCGCTGGCAGAAGAAGCTGGCCAGGGCGATGAGCTACGTCCCCAACCGGACCAGCCTCGCCCCCGCCGTCGCCGACGACCCGGGCGCCGCGGCGATGGCGGAGGGCGCGGCGAACGGGCACACGGCGCCCAACTCGCCCGACTGGGGCGCCGTCGAGGCCGACAACCCGCTGAAGACGTACCAGACCGCCGTGCTGAACGGCGCGGACCGCGCCGAGGCGGCGCGGACGGCGAGCCGCGAACTCACGAAGCTGCTGGGCGGGACACCGCCGTAACCGGCGCCGTCGCCGGGTTCGCCGTGACGTTGCCGCCCGCCGGGACCGCGCCGCCCGTCGTCGTGCCCAGCCCGATCTCCCGCAGCCAGCGCGACCGCTCCTCGGGCTGAGCTCTTCCCGGCCAGCGTCTTCGCGGGGCGGGGGGGCTTCCCGGGTACGTGGTCGGGGCGGCGCCCGTCCACACGGCAAGCGCTTGCAAGCGCTTGCCCGGCAGGAAGCCGAGCGCCGCGCCGCCTCCCGTCAATCGCCGAACGGGCTGTCCGTCGGCGGGCGATCGGCCGCTCGCCCGCCTGCCTCGGTCATGGACCGGCCGCACGGTGGTACTCATGGCCGCCATGGAGTGGTTCACGGCGCCCGAACACTGGCTGAGCAGGCTGGTGTTCCAGCGCGCCCTCGCGGCCGTCTACCTCGTCGCCTTTCTGGCGGCGGCCCGGCAGTTCCGTGCGCTGATCGGCGAACGGGGCATGACCCCGGTGCCGGAGTTCGTGCGCCGGGTCCCCTTCCGGTCCGCGCCCGGACTCTTCCAGTGGCGCTACTCGGACCGGCTCTTCGCGTGCTGCGCGTGGGCGGGCGCCGCACTGTCCGCCGCCGTGCTCGTGGGCGCCGCCGACGCGGTACCGCTGTGGGCGGCGATGCTGATGTGGGCGGTGCTGTGGGCGCTGTATCTGTCCGTCGTCAACGTGGGGCAGATCTGGTACGGGTTCGGCTGGGAGTCGCTGCTGCTGGAGACCGGTTTCCTCGCCGTCTTCCTCGGCAACGCGGACACCGCGCCGCCCGTCCTGATGATGTGGCTGCTGCGGTGGCTGCTGTTCCGGGTCGAGTTCGGCGCGGGGCTCATCAAGTGGCGGGGCGACCGCTGCTGGCGCGAGCTGACGTGCCTCGACTACCACCATGAGACCCAGCCCATGCCGGGGCCGCTGAGCTGGTACTTCCACCGGCTGCCGAAGCCGCTGCACCGCGTGGAGACCGGCGCCAACCACGTCGCGCAGCTCATCGTCCCCTTCGGGCTGTTCCTTCCCCAGCCCGGTGCCACCGTCGCCGCGGGCGTCATCGTCGTCACACAGCTGTGGCTCGTGCTGTCGGGCAACTTCGCGTGGCTGAACTGGCTGACGATCGCCCTCGCCCTGTCCGTCGTGGACGTTCCCGCGCTGACGGGCGGCGCGGGACAGAGCGCGGGCGGCGGGCCGCCGCTCTGGTACGCCGTCCTGGTGTGCGCGGCGACCGCGCTGGTGGTGGTGCTCAGCTACTGGCCCGTCCGCAATCTGCTGAGCCGTCACCAGCGCATGAACAGCTCCTTCAACGCGTTCCATCTCGTCAACTCCTACGGCGCCTTCGGCAGCGTCACCCGCGTACGCCACGAGATCGTGGTCGAGGGCACCGACGAGGAGCGGCTGACGGAGGACACGGTCTGGCGCGCGTACGGGTTCAGGGGGAAGCCGGGTGACGTGGCGCGGCTGCCGCGTCAGTTCGCGCCGTACCATCTGCGGCTGGACTGGCTGATGTGGTTCGCGGCGCTCTCGCCCGCGTACGCCCGCTCCTGGTTCGAACCCTTCGTCGCACGCCTGCTGGAGGGCGACCGCGACACGCTGCGACTCCTCGGACACAACCCCTTCCCCGAAGGGCCGCCCACGCATGTGCGGGCGCTGCTGTACCGCTACCGCTTCACCACCCGCCAGGAGCGGCGCGCCACGGGCGACTGGTGGGACCGCACCCTGGTGCGCGAGTTCCTGCCGCCGGTACGGGGGCGTCGGCCATGAGCGCGTCGGCCGTGCGCGGGCCAAGGCCCCCGGCGGCGGGGCGAGATCTGACGTCCTGGTGACGTCCGCACGCCGTACGCCCTGACGGGCAGGTCAGCGCCCTACGGTGAGCCGGTGAGCATCTGTACGCCCGAGAAGTCCGACACGTCCGAAGCGGTGGAGCCGTGCCGGCGGGCGCGTCGGCGGAACCTGTACGACCTGGTCGCGGCCACCGCCGCCGCCCTCCTGTTCACCGTCGCCCTGACCGTCGGACGCTCCGTCGAACAGCGGGACGGGACGCTGCGCCTGCGCTGGCCGCCCCTGTACGCGTACTGGCTGCCGCACGTGGGCCCCGGCACACCCGCCGCGCTCGCCTTCGCGGTCCTGACGGTGGCGTACGGGCCCGGTCTCGCCCGGCGCCTCCCGTGGCGCGGCCTCGTCATGGCCGGGTGGGGCGGGGCGATGGCGTGGAGCTGGTCGCTGGCGCTCGTCGACGGGTGGCAGCGCGGGGTGGCCGGGCGGCTGACGACGAAGTACGAGTACCTCCGCTCCGTCGACGAGGTGCGCGACATCGGCGCCACGCTGCGCGGCTTCACAGGGCGCATCCTCATCGACGCGCCGGACCACTGGCCCGCGCACGTGGCCGGGCACCCGCCCGGCGCGCTGCTGACCTTCGTCGGGCTGGACCGCGCCGGGCTGGGCGGTGGTGGCTGGGCCGCCGCGTTCGTCATCGTGGCCGGTTCGTCGGCGACGGCCGCGGTGCTGGTGACGGTGCGCGCCCTGTGCGGTCCCGGGGGCGGGAAGGCGGGCGAGGAGACAAGCGGGGAGACGGGCGGGGAAGAGGTGGCGCGACGGGCTGCGCCGTTCCTCGTCCTCGCGCCCGCCGCCGTATGGACGGGCGTCTCGGCCGACGGCTGGTTCACGGCCGTCGGCGCCTGGGCGGTGGCGCTGCTGACCCTGTCGGCGAAGCGTGCCGTACGGGTGCCGTGGGCGGCGGCCCTGGGTGCGGGGCTGCTGTTCGGGCTGCTGTGCTTCCTCTCGTACGGGCTCGTGCTGCTCGGCTGCGTCGCGCTGGCCGTGCTGGTGGCCGCGCACACGGTACGTCCGGTTCCGCTCGTGCTGGCCGGGCTGGCGGCCTGGTTCGCGGGGTTCGCCGCCGCCGGGTTCTGGTGGTTCGACGGCTACTTCACGCTGGTGGACCGCTACTACCAGGGCGCGGCCGGAATTCGCCCGTACGGGTACTTCGTGTGGGGCAACCTCGCCGCGCAGGTCGCCGTGATCGGGCTCGCCACCGTCGCCGGACTGCGCAGAGCGGTCAGCGTGCGGGCCCGGGCGCTGACGGTGCTCGTGGCGGGCGGGGTGTGCGCGGTGCTGCTGGCCGACCTGTCCGGAATGAGCAAGGCGGAGACGGAGCGGATCTGGCTGCCGTTCTCGCTCTGGCTGCTCCCGGCGACGGCACTGCTGCCCGCGCGGACCGCGCGCCCGTGGCTCGCGGCGCAGGCCGCGCTCGCCCTGACCGTCAATCATCTGCTGATCACCGGGTGGTGAGTGAGCCGTGGGCCTCTCTCGTTCCGACGCGCCGAAGAACACGCGCACACGTCGCGCCGTCGCGGGAGTGCTGCCGCGCTTCCGGGGTGCGCTGCACGACCCGCGTACCGCGACGGCCGTCGGGCGATGGCTGGGTGCGGCGGTTCTCGTGTGCTTCGTGACGGGTCTGATCAGTCACCTTCTCCAGGAGCCGCCCGCCTGGCTGGCCGCCCGGCTGCCGAGCCGTCCCGTGTGGGGTTACCGGCTGACGCAGGGCCTGCACGTGGCCACCGGCACCGCAGCGGTGCCGCTGCTGCTGGCCAAGCTGTGGACGGTGTATCCCCGGCTCTTCGAGTGGCCGCCGGTACGCGGTGTCCGGCACGCGCTGGAGCGCCTGTCGATCGCGGTGCTGGTGTCCACGGCGCTGTTGCAGCTCTTCATGGGGCTGCTCAACACGGTGCAGTGGTACCCGTGGCCGTTCTCCTTCCGGCAGGTGCACTGGGCCCTCGCCTGGGCGCTGACCGGCTCGCTGCTGCTCCATCTCGCCGTCAAGCTGCCGCTCGTCGCGGCACATTGGCGTCGGAGAGAGGTGCCGGAAGCGACCTCCGAGGCGGCACCCGAAGCGGCCTCCGACGGACGTGCGGAGGCCGTGGCACGGGACCGGAGGTCGCTGATGCTGGGGGTGGGCGCGGCTGTCGGCGCGGTGACCGTGGTGACCGTGGGCCAGACCCTGACCCCGCTGCGGAAGCTGACCCTGCTCGCACCACGGCACCAGGGCCACGGTACTCAGGGGCTGCCCGTGAACCGTACGGCCGCCGCCGCGCGCGTCTCGGCGACGGCCGTACGCGAGTGGCGCCTGACCGTCGCGGGCCCCCGCGCGTACGAGCTGACGCTGGAGGAGCTGCGGGCACTGCCGCAGCACTCGGCGGAGCTGCCCATCGCGTGCGTGGAGGGCTGGAGCAAGTCGGCACACTGGAGCGGGGTACGCGTCCGTGACCTGCTCGACCGCGCCGGGGCGCCGTCGGATGCCTCGGTACGCGTGGTCTCCCTCCAGCGCACCGGCAACTACCGGGTGATGGAGATGGGACCCGGCTACGCGCGCGACCCGCTCACGCTGCTGGCGCTGCGTCTCAACGGCGAGGTGCTCAACCTCGACCACGGCTACCCGGCCCGGATCATCGCGCCCAACCGCCCCGGTGTCCTCCAGACCAAGTGGGTGCACCGGATGGAGGTACTGCCGTGAAGGGTGACGTGGGGAGTGTCGTGAAAAGGGTGCGGGTTTCGCTCGGGGTCGCCGGTACGGCTCTGCTGGCCGTGGGCGTCTGGCTGTTGGTTTCGGGCACCCGCGAGGGCACGGTGGGCTGGACGGTGCTGTGGCTCGCGGGTGCTGTGGGGGTGCACGATCTGCTGCTCGCGCCGCTCGTGCTGCTGTGCGGGCTGCTGCTGCGCAGGGCGCTCCCGCGCGGGGGCCGGGGCGTGCTGCGCGGGGGGCTGATCACGATGGGTTGTCTGACCCTGGTGGCCCTGCCCGTGCTGCTGCGCCCCGGCGTCCCGCGCAACCCGACCGTGCTGCCCCTGGACTATCCGCGCGGCTGGGCCCTGACGCTGGTGGCGACGGTGCTGATCACCGCCTGCGTACTGCTGGTGCGCGGGACGGTCACGGGCCGGGCCGGTGGGGGCCGGTCGTTGCGCAGGCAGAGGAAGGGGCGCTCGTAGCGGGACGGTTCACGGTCGCTGGGTTCATGGGCGCGAGGTGGGTGGGCGCGAGGTTCGTGGTTGAGGGGCTCGTGGGCGGGGAGTTCGTGGGCGGGGAGTTCGTGCGGAGGGAGTGGGTGCGAAGGGAGTGGGTGCGGGGTGAGTTCGCCGCCCGACCACTCGTCGAGGACGCTCCAGCCCGCCTCCCTCGCCCGTGCGCGCAGTGCCTTCCGGCCCAGGCGGGCCCAGGGGAAGGCGGGCCCGCGCCCGCCGCTGCCGTCGTCCAGGCGTACCTCCACCGTCTCCTCGACCTCGTCCGCCGCCGCCTCGACGAGCAGCAGTCCGCCGGGCGCGAGGAGTTCCGCCACGCGGGTCAGCAGGGCAACGGGGTCGCCGCCGATGCCGATGTTCCCGTCGAGGAGCAGCGCACTGCTCCAGCGCCCCTCCCCCGGCAGCCGCTCGAACACCGAGCGCCGCAGCGCCGTACCGCCCAGCCCGCGGGTACGGGCGACGGCCGCGGGTGACGGGTCGATGCCGAGTACAGGGTGGCCCAGCGCGGCCAGCGCCGCGACCAGCCGTCCCGGGCCGCAGCCGATGTCGAGCACCGCGCCCGTGCAGCGTCGCAGCACGCTCATGTCGGCGGAGTCGGCGCGTGCGCACCAGCGTTCCACCTCCAGCGGCAGCAGCCAGCCGTCCTGACGGCGCAGGTAGAGGGGGCCACGGCCGATGCGCAGCGCGTCGGCGTACGGGTCCGTGCACCAGGGCGCGGGAGGCGCGCTCACGGCACCACCACCCGGCCGAGACCCGCGTGCGCGTCGGCGAAGCGGGAACGGTGACCTGAGCAGGAGGCCCGGCCGCCCGGACAGGAGCAGTGGTCGGAGGTGAGCGCGGCGATGCGTGCCGCGTCCTCGGCGGTGTCCACGTCGCACAGCACCGGCAGGTCCCGCACCGTGAGTCCGGCTGCCACGAGCCGCTCGCGCTGCACGGCGCCCGTGTCGTCCCGCGACATCGGGACGCCCCGCACCAGGCCGGGGACCGGCCGCGCGAGGCCCAGGGCCCAGAACCCGCCGTCCTCGGCGGGGCCGAACCACGCGTCGCAGCCGTGCCATGCGTCGGGTGCCGTGACGGGGGCGAGGAGTTCGGGCGTGACCTGGGGCGTGTCCATGCCGATGAGCAGCGCGGGCCCCTCGCAGAGCGCGAACGCCGCAGCGATGCGCTCGTCGAGGCCGCCCCCGCTCTGCGGCACGACGTCGAACCCGCCGCCCTCGGGCAGCCACGAGCCCGGGCGCCCGGCCAGTACCAGCACGCGCCGCCGCACGGGCAGCCGCGCGACCGTCTCCAGCGTGTCCGCGAGCGCCGCCTCGGCGAGCAGCGCGGCCTCGCGGGGCGTGTACGGGGGTGTCAGCCGCGTCTTCACCTTGCCGGGGACCGGCTCCTTGGCGATCACCAGGATCGTGACCGGGGAGAGCGGCCGAGCGCCGGGCCTGTGGGGCGCGGGCCACGCGTCGGCCCCGGCACCGGCCGGTGCGCGAGAGGCCGTCGCCTGACCGGTCCCGGCCCCGGTCCGTCCGCGGGTCCGTTCACGGGTCCATTCGCGAGAGGCCGTCGTCTTCGCGGCCTCGGCTGGTGCGGGGGAGGCCGTCATCGCAGGACCGTCCTCGGGGAAGGCCGTCATCGCAGGACCGCCCTCATGTCACGTACCGCGTGCCAGGTGCCCAGCCATGTGCCGGTGACCTTGGACTTGCCGGTACGGGGCAGGTAGTCGACCTCGGTCTCCTCGATGCGCCAGCCCGCGTCGGCGGCCCGCACCACCATTTGCAACGGGTATCCGCTGCGCCGGTCCGAGAGCTGGAGGTCCAGCAACGGCTGCCGTCGCGCGACACGCAGCGGGCCCAGGTCGCGCAGCCGGACGCCCGTACGGCGCCGGACCATGCGCGAGAGCGCCCTGTTGCCGAGGCGCGCGTGCAGCGGCCAGGCGCCGCGCGCCGTCGGCCGTCGGCGCGCGAGCACGAGGTCGGCCACTCCGTCGAGGACGGGCCGCGCGACGCGGGGCAGCATGCCGGGGTCGAGGGAGGCGTCGCAGTCGCAGAAGGCCACGAACTCGGCCTCGGCGGCCAGCAGTCCCGCGTGGCAGGCGGCGCCGAAGCCGCGCCGCGCCTCGTGGACCACGGTGGCCCCGTGGGCGCGGGCGATGCCGACGGAGCCGTCGTCCGAGCCGTTGTCGACGACGATGGCCCGCCATCCGGCCGGGACGCGTGCCAGTACCCAGGGCAGCGCGTCGGCCTCGTTCAGGCAGGGGAGGACGAGATCCCCCCGCACGGAGTGGGAGTTGGTCATCTGCCTCACCCTACGAGCACACTTCGGGCATACCGGACACCCTGTCCTTACGAAACACGGACGTCCGCCCTCTGACCTCACCGGAACCGTTCCGTGCGCCCGTACGGGTGCGAAACTCGGCCACATGCGACACCAGCCCCCCGCCCCGTCCCCGGACGCCCGTCGGCGCCGGATCCTCGTCGTGGACGACGATCCGACCGTGACCGAGGTCGTCTCCGGCTACCTCCACCGGGCGGGCTTCACCGTCGAGCGTGCCGCCGACGGTCCGGACGCGCTCGCGCGGGCACGCACCGCGCCGCCCGATCTGGTGGTACTGGACCTGATGCTGCCCGGCCTCGACGGACTCCAGGTCTGCCGCAGGCTGCGCGAGCACGGGCACGCGCCTGTCCCCGTGGTGATGCTGACGGCACGCGGCGACGAGGAGGACCGCATCCTGGGTCTTGAGGTGGGGGCCGACGACTATGTCACCAAGCCCTTCAGCCCGCGCGAGCTGGTGCTGCGCGTCGAATCCGTGCTGCGCAGGGCGGCGGCCCCGCCGCCGGAGGGGCCACTGCTGCGGGGCGGTGGCCTCACCCTCGACCCGACCGCGCGTACGGCTACCGGACCGCGGGGGCCACTCGCGCTGACACTGCGCGAGTTCGACCTGCTGGAACACTTCCTGCGCCACCCGGGGCGCGCCTTCGGCCGGGAGGAGCTGATGGCCGACGTGTGGGGCTGGGAGTTCGGCGACCTGTCGACGGTGACCGTGCACGTACGGAGACTGCGCCACAAGGTCGAGGCCGACCCCGCGTCGCCTCGGCTGATCGCCACCGTCTGGGGCGTCGGCTACCGCTTCGACGGCACGGCGGGGACGGGCGCGGGCGCGGAGGCCGAGGCGGGGGTGGCCTCGGGGGCGGGGGTGACCTTGGGGGCGGGTCCCGGGGCGAGGGCCGAGGCCGAGGGGATGGCCGGGGCCGACGGAGCCGACCAGGCTCACCGTGCCGACGGCTCGGCCCAGGGGGCGGGTGGCGACGGTGCGTGATCTGCTGCTGATCGCGCTGTACGCGGCGGTCGGCGCCGCCGCCGTCGGCCTCACTGGCGCGCTGGCCCTGCGCGCACTGCGCCGCCGCTCGGTGGCGGTCTCGCTCGCGGTGCTGACGCTGGTGGCCGTGGGCGCGACGCTCGCGGGCACACTGTCGGTGGCCTGGGCGATGTTCCTGAACGAGCACGACCTCGGCGTGGTCACCACCGTGTGCGCGGTGGCCGCGGTCACCGCCACGGGCACGGCGCTGCTGCTCGGCCGCTGGGTCATCGGAGGCCACCGCGCCCTGGAACAGGCTGCCCGCACCCTGGCCGGGGCCACCCCAGCCGTCGCGGCACCCGGCGAGACCACGGAAGCCGCGGAAGCCGACGCGAACGGGGGCTTCGTCGAACCCACCACCCCCATGCCGGCGGAACTCGCCTCCCTCTCCCGCCAACTGGCCGACACCAGCGCCCGGCTCGTCGCCTCACGCCAGCGCGAACGCTCCCTCGAAGCATCCCGCAGGGAACTGGTCGCCTGGATCTCCCACGACCTGCGCTCCCCTCTCGCCGGGCTGCGTGCCATGGCGGAGGCGCTGGAGGACGGCATCGCCGAGGACCCGGGCCGCTACCACCGGCAGATCCGCGGCGAGGTCGAGCGGCTCTCCTCCATGGTCGGCGACCTCTTCGAACTCTCCCGGATCCAGGCGGGCTCCCTCGCCCTCGCCCCTGCCCGGATGTCCGTCTACGACCTGGTCAGCGACGCCATCGCCGGAGCCGACCCCCTCGCCACCGAGCAGGGGGTGCGGCTGGCCGACGACGGGGTGGAGCCCGTCCCCGTCGAGGTCGACGGCCGGGAGATGACCCGGGTCCTCGCCAACCTCCTCGTCAACGCCATCCACCGCACTCCGGCGGACGGCACGGTCGCGGTCGCCGCACACCGCCAGGACGACGCCGTGGTGCTCTCGGTCACCGACGGCTGCGGCGGCATCCCCGCCGACGACCTGCCCCGCGTCTTCGACACCGGCTGGCGCGGAACCGACGCCCGCACCCCGCCCGGTGGCGCCGGACTCGGACTGGCCATCGTCCGCGGCATCGTGGAAGCCCACGCTGGACGGGCAACCGTACGCAACGTCCCCGGCGGCTGCCGCTTCGAGGTCACACTCCCGGGCGCGCCCTGAACCCGGCCGCTGGGGAGGGGGGGTGGGGGGGGGGCGGGCCGACCCCCACCCACCCCCCGCCGGCCGGCAACCCTTACCCACGGCCCCGGGGGGCTGCCTATTGGCGGTCACACCCCCGGGCGCCCCCCCACCCCGCCGGGGGGGGGGGGGGGGGGGGGCCCCTCCCCCCTCCCCCAACCCCACCCCACGCCCACCCCGCTCCCCCTTCACGTACGTCCCCCGCCCCCCAGAAGCCAGCAGTGCGACGGCAGTGGCGTGACGGCGACACCGTGCCCCGAAGGCCGGGCACGGGCAGCGTGCGTCGTCTCCTCGTTCAGCCCCCGGCGAGCGTGGCCTTGGCGAAACGCGTCATGCCCTCCGCGAAGTCGACGCGCGCCCGCCAGCCCAGCTCGCGCCGGAAGCGTTCGGAGGAAGCGGTGATGTGCCGTACGTCCCCGAGCCGGTACTCCCCCGTGACGACCGGCTCGGGCCCTCCGTACGCCGCCGCCAGCGCGTGTGCCATCTCCCCTACCGTGTGCGGCTGCCCGCTGCCGGTGTTGTAGGCCCGCAACTCACCCTCCGGCCGTTCGGACAGCGCTTCCAGCGCGACGAGGTTCGCCGCCGCCACGTCCTCGACGTGGACGAAGTCCCGCCGCTGCGCACCGTCTTCGTACACGCGCGGCGACTCGCCCCGCTCCAGTGCGGAGCGGAAGAACGAGGCGACTCCCGCGTACGGGGTGTCGCGCGGCATCCCGTCGCCGTAGACGTTGTGGTACCGCAGGCTGACGGCCCGGCCACCCGTGGCCCGCGCCCAGGCCGCCGCGAGGTGCTCCTGCGCCAGCTTGGTCGTGGCGTAGACGTTTCTGGGGTCGACGGGGGCCTCCTCCCCCACCAGTTCGGGTTCCAGTCCTGCCCCGCACTCCGGGCACGGAGGCTCGAAGCGTCCGCTGTCCAGATCCGGCACGGACCGCGGACCGGGCCGGACCTCCCCGTGGGCCGGGCAGCGGTACCGCCCCTCCCCATACACCACCATCGACCCCGCCAGCACCAGTCGGCCCACCCCTGCGCCCGCCATGGCTTCGAGGAGTACCGCCGTTCCCAGGTCGTTGTTGCTCACATACGCGGAGGCGTCCGAGAAGCCCTTGCCAAGCCCGACCATCGCGGCCTGGTGGCAGACGGCGTCCACTCCCCTCAGAGCGCCGGGCAGGCGGTCCGCGTCACGGACGTCACCGGTGATCCCCCTCTCTCCCGCGGCCGTGTCGAAGACCACGGCCTCATGTCCTGTCGCTTCGAGCACGTCCACGATGTGGGTGCCGATGAATCCGGCTCCGCCGGTGACCAATACGCGCATGCGCTCACGCTAGGTCCGTTCATTCCGTTTCCCCCTGATTCCACTCGCCTGTCAGCGTTCCGTAAGTTCTGGCCCGCTCTCCCCTTGCCGACTCTCCGCACGGCTCCACGCACCGGCCGCGTCCCGTTCGGGCACCGGCCCCGCTCCGGCAGCGGTCTGGTCAGTGCGGCGCGCTTGCTGCCACGATCGGTCCCATGAGCGAGCCGGAGCGCGTTCCTCGGCACACCCGCGTCGGCATCGTCGGCGGCGGTCCGGCGGGTCTGCTGCTGGCGCGGCTGCTGTACCGCTCGGGCGTCGAGTGCGTGGTCCTGGAGGGTCGCAACCGTGCCTACGCGGAGCAGCGGCAGCGCGCCGGGATGCTCGAACACGCCACCGTGGACGTGCTGCGGCGCTGCGGTGCGGGGGCCCGCATGGAGCGCGAAGGGCTGGTGCACGACGGTATCGAGCTGCGGTTCGACGGACGCTCGCAGCGCCTCGACTTTCCCGCGCTGACCGGCGGGCGCCGCGTGATGATCTACGCCCAGACCGAGATCGTGAAGGACCTCATCTCCCTCCAGCTCTCCGAACTCTCCGACGGCGCGCCCCTCCTCTTCGACGCCGAGGTCACCGGCATCGACCCGGGACCCACGAACATCACGGGCACAGCCATCCGCACCGGCACCGGCACCGCCACCGGTCACGCGACCGTCCGCTACACCCACGAGGGCCGGGAACGAGCACTGTTCTGCGACTTCGTGGTCGGCTGCGACGGCTCGCACGGCGTGTCCCGCTCCGCCCTGCCCGCCGAGGTGACCCGCACCTACGAGCGTGACTACCCCTACTCCTGGCTCGGCGTCCTCGCCGACGCCCCTCCCTCCTCCGACGAGCTGATCTACGCGCACTCCCCCCGCGGGTTCGCGCTGCACAGCATGCGATCTCCCTCGGTCAGCCGGCTCTATCTCCAGGTCCCCAACGGGACCGACCCCGGATCGTGGCCGGACGAGCGGATCTGGGACGAGCTGGACGCCCGTTTCGCTCTCACCCACGATCCCGACTGGCGTCTGCGGCGCGGGCCCATCACCTCGAAGGCGGTGCTGCCCATGCGGAGCAGCGTCGTCGAACCCATGCGTCACGGGCGGCTGTTCCTGGCGGGCGACGCCGCGCACATCGTTCCGCCGACGGGCGCCAAAGGGCTCAACCTCGCCGTCGCCGATGTCGCCGTGCTGGCCGACGCCTTCGCCCGGTTCTACAGCTCGGGCGACACCGGCGCTCTCGACGGTTACTCGGCCACGTGTCTTCGCCGTGTCTGGCGCGCCGAGCACTTCTCGTACTTCATGACGACCACGCTGCACACCTCCCCTGATCAGTCCGCTTTCGACACCCGCCTCCAGCTCGCCCAGCTCGACCGCATCGCGACGTCTGCGACAGCGGCGGCGGAGCTGGCCGAGAACTACGCCGGGCTTCCTCTCGCCCTCGGCGCGCCCACGTCTCCCCCGGCCGCCGCGCAGTGAGTGGCGGGGAGGGGCGGGTCAGGCCGTAAGGCCAGGCGGCGGGCGGGGCACGGGCGGCCGCGCTATCGGGTCGTTTCCCGGAGCGGGGCCCCTCCCCTTCTCGTAGACCGTCAGTCCTCGCGAGAGCCTCAACGGCACGAGGACCAGCTCGACCAGGACGGCCTTCCACGCGTAGACGAGGTTGACGATCTTCGTGGGGTAGACGCAGGGGATGTCGAGCAGGACCTTTCTCAGGGGCAGCCGGCGTCTGCGTGCCGCGTACACCAGTGGTGGCACCGTGAAGAGCAGCTCCGCGCCGAACCACCAGGCGAGCGTGGGCAGCACCGGGTGGTCCAGGGCCAGGGTGAGGACGAAGGGGGCGCTCCACCACAGGGGTGCCGTGAGGATCTCCAGCATGGCGAGCAGGACCCAGAGCGCCAGCATAGGCTTGCGCAGGATCAGCCGCCCCGTGTGCAGCCGCACGTTCTGGCAGAAGCCCGCCATCCAGCGCCAGACCTGCTTGCGCAGATAGCACAGCGTCTCGGGGTCGGCGGCCCAGGCGACCGCCTCGCCCACGTATCTCGCGCGGCGGCCGGCGATCTGCTGGGTCCAGGTGAAGTCCATGTCCTCGACGATGGTCCGCTCCGGGAAGCCGCCGAAGTCCGCGAGGACGCGGCGGCGGAAGACGGAGCAGCAGCCGGAGCACACCATCGGGCTGTTGGCGCGCTGCTGGATGGGCCTGTGCCAGTGGAAGCCGAAGAGATATTCGGTGGAGCGGCCCCGCTCCCATACCGTTCGGGTGAAGCGGGTCTGTACGTTTCCCGCGGCGATCACGACGTCCGGATCCTCGAAGGCGGGGACGATCCGCTCGATGTAGTCGGGGGCGAGGACGGTGTCCGCGTCGACGGCGAGCACGAGTTCGGTGGTGCAGTGCGGGAGGGCGTGGTTCTGGGCCTTCGCCTTGCTGCCGAGGTTGCTCGGTGGCCGCAGGACCTCGACGCCGTGGGCACGGGCGACCTCGCCCGTGCGGTCTTTCGACTCGTCGTCCACGACGATGACGCGTTCCGCCGGGAGGGTCTGGCGCAGCACCGATTCCAGGGTGGCGGGCAGTCCCGCCTCTTCGTCGTGCGCTGGGATGATCACGGTCACGCCGCTGCGCATGCCGCACCCCCGGTCGTGCCGCTCCTGGCTTCCCCTGTCCCTGTGGCGCCGCCCCGTGCGCGGTGGCGCCGGAGCCCCGTCAGGCCGCCGCGTAAGACGGCTACGGCGCCCACGGCGGCGTAGGCCAGAACGCTGATGCCGATGATGGGCAGTCCCCCGTGCATAGGATCCGGCTCCCTTGTTCCTTGGCCGACGCCTTTCGTCGGCCGTCTGGAGATGAAGGTAACCGGGTTGGTCACGCCGCGTAGCGAGGGCTTGCTTTCAGTGGATGAGTGCGAGGCTGTGGATACGCCGCTCCCTCACACGGGTGAACGAAGGCCCCACCCCGCCCGGCCCCGCCTCTAGGTCCCGGCTAGGTCCCGGCCCTGGATCCTCCCTGCTCGGCTCCCGCCCGTGCGGGTCCCCCCGGCACCCGTGCGACCTCGGGCGACGCCGTGTCCAGGGGCACGGACCAGGAGCGCACCAGCCCCAACTGCGCGGCCTGGCGCGGCAGCACCGCGTCGAGGAGCCAGTCGGCCGCCACCCTGACCCGGTTCCCCGGCATCGCCGCCAGGTGGTAACCGCGGGTGACCAAGCTCGCGAGGGGCCCCGAGAGGGGGACGTGGAGCGGGTTGGCCGCGGCCTGGATCCCGCCGAGGTCGACGGTGAAGCCGAGGTCGTGGTGCTTGTACGGGCGCCGCTTTCCGCGCCCGAGCGACGCCGCGACGTTGTCAGCGGCGACCTTGCCCTGACGGGAGGCGTGCTGTGCCGTCATCGGCGTGAACTCCCCCGGCCTGGTCAGGTCGGGTACCGCAGCCGCGTCCCCGCAGGCCAGGACCTCGGGGTGGCCCGGTACCTCCAGGTACTCGTCGACCAGGAGCCGTCCCCGCTCCGTCGCCAGCCCGAGTTGCTCCACGACCGGGTCGGGGCGCACGCCCACGCACCAGATCAGCGAGCGTGTCCGGATGAACTCGCCGTCGTCCAGGAGGACTCCCTCCTTCGTGGCCTCCTTGACGGACATCTCCGTGCGGACGTCCACGCCGCGGCGCCGCAGGACGCGGTGCGCGGTCTTCGAGAGCCTGCGGTCGAGTTCCGGGAGGACGCGGGGGGCGATGTCGAGCAGCATCCAGCGGGGGCGGGCGTCGTCGCGGAGGCTGTTTCCCGCGCGCCGGTGCTGCTTGGCGAGCGAGTCGGTGAACAGCTTGCCGTGCGCGGCGACCTCCGTACCGGTGTACCCGGCGCCGACGACGACGAAGGTGCAGCGGGCGTCGGCCTCGGCCGGGTCGGGCTCGTTGGCGGCGAGGGCGACCTGCCGGGTCACGTGGTCGCGGAGGTAGAGCGCCTCCGGCATGCCCCGGAAGCCGTGCGCGTGCTCGGCCACGCCGGGGATGGGCAGCAGCTTGTTCACGCTGCCGACGGTCAGCACGAGGCGGTCGTAGTCCAGCTCTCCGTCGCGTCCCTCGGGGTCGGTGTAGGTGATCTTCCTGCCGTCGAGGTCCACGCCGCTGACCTCGCCGAGCACCAGCCGGGTGTTGCGGAGCGTCCCGGCCAGCGATACGGACACCCGCCGGGGCTCCAGCACCCCGGCGGCCACTTCGGGCAGCAGGGGCAGGTAGAGGAAGTAGTCGTTGGGATTCACCAGCACGATCTCCGCCGCGCCACGGAACCGGCGCGACAGGGTGCGCGCCGCCTGGTACCCGGCGAATCCAGCTCCAACGATCACGATGCGGGACCGGCTCACGGTCGACTCCAGAACCTCGGAAAGCACGGTGGACAGGTCCCGCAGTTCCCTGCGCCCACCCGCACAAACCCGCCCCGGGCGGGTCCCGGGGACGGTTCCGGGAGCAGTCCCGCGCACGGTTCCGGCCCTGGACAGAGCCCCGGCCACGGACCGCGAGGGGGGGGCCGGATCGAGCCCGCGCGTGCCCCGCGCGTCGCCGTCCGCCCCGGTCCGCCCCCGTACGCCGCGGACCGGTGCGTTCCTGGTGGGAGGGGTGCGCGAGCACCACTCCGCGTCATGTATTGTTCTTTGTGCCCGAGCGGCCAGGGGAACACCCCGGCCGGACGGGCACCGGGACGTGGCGCAGTTTGGTAGCGCACTTGACTGGGGGTCAAGGGGTCGTGGGTTCAAATCCCGCCGTCCCGACCAGCGTTTTCGCAGGTCATGGGCCTTGTTCTCACTAAGGTGAGGCAAGGCCCTTTCTCATGTCCGGATCCGCTGTCCGCATACGGGTGCCGCGCGCTTCTCTCCGGCCGCCCGGCCCATGAAAGGCCGCGGAACAGGGCCGGGCGGCCGGAGAGAGCGTTCACGCCTCCGGGAAGCCGAAGGCGTAACCGTCCTGCTTCAGTTGAGGGATCAGGGTCGCCAGCGCGGCGTAGGTCTCGGAGCGGTCGCCGCCGCCGTCGTGCATGAGGATGATGCGGGCGCCGTCGGCGACCTGCTGCCGCACGGTGCCGACGATGGTCTCGGCGCCCGGCAGCCGCCAGTCGTCGGAGTCCGCTGTCCAGCCCAGCGGACGCATGCCGTTCTTGGCGGCGATCTTGCGGCTCTCAGGGGTGAACGCGCCGCCGGGCGCACGGTAGTAGCGCAGCGGTGCCCCGCCCGACGCCTTGTCGATCATGCGCTTGGCGTCGAGGATCTCCTTCGACTGGTAGGAGACCGGCTTCTGGTCCATGCCCGTGTCGTGGTGCATGGAGTGGTCGCACAGCCGGTGGCCCTCGGCGACGATCCGCTTGACGAGGTCGGGGTGGCGCTCCGCGTTGGGGCCGATGAGGCAGAACGTCGCCTTGACGCGCTCCTGCCGCAGCAGGTCCAGCACCTTCGGCGTCCACGTCGGGTCGGGCCCGTCGTCCAGGGTGAGCGCGAGGGGCGTACGGCTCTTCTCCGCGCCCTTCCCTTCACCCTTCCCTGCGCCCTTCCCTGCGCCCTCCCCCTCGCCCTTCTCCGCGCTCTCGCCCGCGTTCCCGGGCCCGGGCTTCTGCACGCCGTGCGAGATGGACGTCGCGACCGGCTTCCGCTTCTTCTTCGGCTCGGCGGGCGGGGCGGTGGCGGTGTCGCGCTGAGGGAGACCCGTGCTCGTCCCGGCGTACCCCGTGCCGTGCACGAGCAGCCCGAGCAGAAGTCCCAGCAGCGTGGTAGTCGTGCCCACTGTCACCGCTATGCCGCTGATACGCGGACTCCGGTTCTTGTCCACTGCCGTCCCCACCTGTCTGAATTACCGGACTTTCCATGTATTCAGAGAGGTCTGAGAGGAAAGCGGTTCTCCCACGGGAACGAGACGCTGGCCACACTCCCGGCTGTTGCGGTGGAAGGCAGTCCGGTTCTGGCCTGTCGGCGCCTCTACCGGGCGGTCTACGCTGGTCACAAGGCCCCGGTTGCGGCCGTCAGACGGTTTGTCGAGCCTGCCCGGAGGAGGCGCGTGGTGGACCTGAGCACCGGTGCACCTGCCGCACCCACCGACCCCCGCCCAGCCCCGCTCCCGTCCCGGCCCCCGCACCCAGGTCCAGGTCCGGTCCGGAGCGCGCTACGGCAGGAGCACGTGCCCGCACCCTCGCACGCCTCCCCGCCGCCACCGCCCCCGCCTCACCCCGCCGACGAGTGGTCCGTCGTCGCCGTCCACGGCAGCCCCGGGCTCAGCACCCTGCCGAAGCTGCGCCGGACGCTGCTGCCGCCCCTCGCCGACGGGGCCGCTGACCGGCTCGTCGTCGATCTGTCGGCCGTCGCCCACTGCGACGTACGGCTGCTGGCCCTGCTCGTGGCCACCGACCGCAGGGCCCGCTCCCGCGGGGGCGCGCTGCGTGTCGTCGCGACGGGCCCCGCCGTGCTCGGCGCACTGGACCGCAGCGGGCTGGCCAGGATCCTCGCGGTCCACCCCGACATCGGCTCCGCCACGGAGCACGCCCCCGCCCGCACCGCCCACGGATGACCCGGGGCCCCACCCCGCCCCGCCGCTCACCACCGCGCGCGACACATCACGTCACGTCACCGCTTACGCTCCGCCCCGCTCGACGGAACGCGCATAGTGCCCCGACGCGATCACCGACGCCATCAGCTCCGCGTCGAGCAGCGCGGGATCCGCGAGCCGGGTCCCCGCCGAGTACGAGTTGAGCAGCGCCTTGGTGACCCGCAGCGCGGTCGGTGACCGGCGCACGATCGGCTTGGACCAGTCCCGTACGGCATCGTCCAGTTGGCCGGCCGGGACGACGCGGTGCAGCACGGAGAGCCGCTCGGCCTCCTCCGCGCCGAACGCCCGCCCCGTCAGGATCAGTTCCCGTATCCGCGCGGCGCCCGCCTCGTGCAGGAGGCGCGGGAGTGCGCCGCCCCACGCCGTGGGCAGCCCCAGCGCCAGCTCGGGCAGCCGGAAGCGGGAGTCCTCTGAGCCGACTCTCAGGTCGCAGTGGAGCGCGAGGGCGACCCCCGCGCCGACCGCCTGGCCCTGCACCCGGGCGATGGTCACGGCGCGGGAGGCGGACAGTGCCTCGCAGACCCGGCGCGCCTTGTCGCCGGAGGCCCGTATCCCCTCCCCTGTCGCGTCCTCCTCGACCATCGCGGTGAACTCGCGGCGGTCCCCGCCCAGGCAGAAGTCTTTCCCCGTTCCCGAGAGCACGAGCACGCGCACGTCGGACAGGTCGGGCAGTGCCGTGAGCACCGTGAGCAGGTCGTCCAGCAGAGGCTCGGTGACGACGTTGCCGTTGTCCGGGTCGTCGAACGCGACGTGCAGCACCGGGCCTTCCCGCACGACGTCGAGGTTCTTCAGGTCCGCGAACATGGTCTCTCCCGGTGCTCTCTGTACATACTCTTCGCACTCCTCTTGCTCTTCGCGTTCCTGGCGCGCCCTGCGCTCCCCGCACGCCCCACGCGCCCCGTACCGCTCACGCCGTGACGACGTTCAGCTCGGCCATCCGCCGGAAGGCGACGCGCGGGAAGAAGGACGGCGGCGAGCTGACGCGGAGGGTGGGGAAGCGCCGCAGGAGTCCGCGCAGGAGCGTCGTCGCCTCCAGGCGGGCGAGCGCGGCGCCGAGGCAGTAGTGCGGGCCGCCGCCGAACGCGAGGTGCCCGGTTTTGCGGCGGACGTCGAAGGTCTCCGGGTCCCGATGTCTGCGCGGATCGTGATTGGCGGCCCCGATCATGACGTGGACCAGCGAGTCCTTGGGGATGCGGACCCCGCACAGTTCGGTGTCCTCCGGCGCCGTCCGAGAGCTGACGTGGATCGCCGGGTCGTAGCGCAGCACTTCCTCGACCGCGTCCCCCGCCTTCTCCGGGTGGGCGCGCAGCCACTCCCGCTGCTCGGGGTTGGCGTCCAGGAGCCACACCATGGCGGAGAGCAGCGTGGCCGCTGTCTCCAGGGCCGCGATGGTGACGAACATCGTCAGGCGCTGGAGCGCGTCGTCGGCCGCCTCCCGGTCGGGCTCCAGCTCGTCCCATGTCCGGATCCAGCCCGAGAGCGCGTCGTCGGAGAGGTTTCGGCGGCGGTCGCGTACGAAGGCCGTGAAGTAGTCGCGCAGACCGGCAGAGGCGGCTTCGGAGAGGGCCAGTTGACTCTTCGTGGGCAGCAGTTCCTGCGCGTAGACCTGGTCGTGGGTGAACTGCCGCACGAGCGCGTGGTCGGCCGGCGGGATGCCGAGCCAGTGGCCCACGGTGGCCACCGGCAGCTCCTCGCTGACGAGCGCCACGAAGTCCGCCTCGCCCTCGTGCAGCCGCTCGCCGAGCACGTCGAGCAGTTCCCCGACGGCCTGCTCGACGACGGGGCGCAGCGTGTCGATGACGCCCCGGTCGAAGACCCGGCCGAGGGAGCGCCGGTGCCGGGCGTGCTGCGGCCCGTTCAGGCCCGCCAGGGTCTTGCTCATCTCCATGGAGGCGGGCGTGTGCCAGCGGACCGACTCCTCCTGGCGGGCGCGCCAAGCGGCGTCCGGCACCGGCCATGACCTGTTGCGGAGAATCCGGCCGGACACATCGAAACCGGTCACCAGGAAGCCGTCCCAGGGGGCGGGGACGACATCCCCCATTGACCTGAGTTCCGCGTACAGGGGGTACGGCTCGGCTTGTCCCTTTGGTGTGCGCAGACGGTTCAACAGGGAAACCAGGTGACGGCGTTCGACGGAAATGTCGGCAGCGGCAGGCACCACGAACTCCTTAGCGGGGCACACAGGTTGACCCGCCCGATCTACCCCCTTAGTTGAACGTACATGCAATAAGCGATGCCGTAAGTGTCACACCTTCCACCAAGAGAGGAAGGAACTCCACCAGCTACCCTGGCGCCCGCGCGCGGTGGGCTGGGGCGGCGTCGGCTGAGGGACGGTTCCCTGCACGAACGGGGCAGGCTTGGGCTTTTCCGCTGCTACCGGCGTGAATTGGGCGGGAAGTTCGTTCAGTGCCCGGTGAAACGGCCCGGGGCGCCAGGTCAGGCTCTCGACGGGCACGGACATCTCGATATCGGGCAGCTGATTCAGCAGTTTCTCGACCGCCGCGACGCATATGAGCCGTGCCGGATCCTTGGCCGGGCAGGCGTGCGGTCCGGCGCCCCAGGCGAGGTGGGCCCGCTTGCTGAGCATCTGGCGGGAGTCCGAGAGCGAGGGGTCCGTGTTGGCGGCCGCGAAGCTGATCAGTACGGGGTCGCCTTCGCGCAGCGGTACGCCGTCCAGCTCGGTGTCGGTCACGGGGTAGTGCGCTGCGTAGTTGGCGAGCGGCGGGTTGTTCCACAGCACGTCGTCGATCGCGTCCTCGACGAGGAGGCCGCCGCCGAGCGCGGAGCCGCCCTCGTCGGTCAGCAGCAGGCGCAGCGCGTTGGCGATCACGTTCTGCACCGGCTCGGTGCCCGCGCCCATGAGGGTGACGAGCTGGTGGACCATCTCCTCGTCGTTCAGCCGCACCGGGTGCTCGATGAGCCAGGAGGTGACGTCCTCGGCGGGGTGCGCGCGCTTGTAGGTGACCAGCTCGATGAGGGCCTGGCTGAGCTCCGCGTTGGCCCGCTCGGCGTCCACACCGTCGAAGATGCCGGACATCCCGCGGACGAGCCGGTCGCCGATCTCGCTGGGGCAGCCGAACAGTTCGTTGAAGACGAGCAGCGGCAGCACCTTGGCGTATTCGTTGAGCAGGTCCACGCTGCCCTGCGCGCTGAACTGGCCGATGAGGTAGTCGGCGACGCGCTCGACGTGCCGGCTCAGGCGGTGCGGGTCGAGCTTGGCGAGGCTGTCGGTGACGGCCTGGCGCAGCCGCGCGTGATCGGCGCCGTCGGAGAAGAGGCAGTTCGGCCGGTAGGCGAGCATGGGCAGCGCGGGGCTGTCCTCCGGCACCCGGCCCTCGTTGAGGGCGCGCCAGCGGCGCGAGTCCTTCGCGAAGAGGTCCGGGTTCTGGAGCACCTGGAGCGCTGCCGAGTACCGGGTGACGAGGCTGGCCTGGACACCCGGTGCCAGCTCGACGGGCCCCGCGGCACCGTACTGGCGCAGGAAGGCGTAGAACGCGTCGGGCGCGGCTGCGAATTCCGGCCCGTAAAGCGGAACTGCGCCTCCGCCCTGCTGGCCGCCGCCCTGGTGTGCGGGGCAGCCGGGCGGCGGGGCCTGGAGATCTGGCTGGGTTTCCATTCGGGGGCTCCTAGGGGACACGGTTCATCAGATATTGGACCAGGGTGATCAGAGCACCTGCGGACGACTTCTGGTCGCGCGCGTCGCAGGTGATGACGGGCGTTTCGGGAAACAGGTCGAGTGCTTCCCTCAGCTCTTCCTTGGTCCGGCTCTGAGTACCGTCGAAATGGTTGACGGCAATGGCGTATGCCAGGCCGTACTGTTCGATCAGGTCTATAACGGGAAAGGATTCTTCGAGGCGCTCGGGGTCCACGAGCACCAATGCCCCGAGCGCACCCCGGGTCATGTCTTCCCACACCTGGATGAAGCGCTGCTGACCCGGCGTCCCGAACAGATAGAGAACGAGTTTCTCGCTCAGTGTGAGACGGCCGAAGTCCATGGCCACGGTGGTCGTGGTCTTCCCCCGGACACCTTTCAGGTCATCGATTCCGGAACCTGCCTGCGTCATGGTTTCCTCCGTGCGTAGCGGGGGAATCTCAGACAGGGTTCCGATGAGCGTGGTCTTGCCCACGGCGAAGTGGCCGACGACGAGGATCTTCGCCGCCGTCTGCACTTCGTCACGTACGTACACGTCTTTATCCAAAGCGAGCCTGGAGCCCATACAGCACCTCCTGGAGGATCTGCCTGTCGACGAACTGAGCGGGAGGCGGCGCGGCCCGGGTCAGGAGGTGACCCTGTTCCGCCAAGTCCGACAGGAGGAGCCTGACGATGCCGATGGGCAGTTCCATGTGCCCCGCGATCTCCGCAACCGACAGGAAACCTCCGGCACAGAGGTCCCACAGCTTGCGTTTCTCCGGGGAGAGGACCTTCGGTGGCTCCTGGTCGCCGGAGATCGTGACCAAGGTGATCAGGGAGAACTGATCGCTCTCGGGGAGTCCGCGCCCGTTGGTGATGACATACGGGCGTACTAATCCGTCGTCGGTCGGTCCGAGCTCGTCGGGGCTGCTCATACCCGGCTGTCGGCGTTCTCGCGCGGTGGCGTCGTGAGCACCTTGCCGAGCTGGCCGACGAGCTGCTGCATACGGAAGGTGATGTCGGCCATGTCGACGTCGGCGGAGGCCGAGAGCGCGAGGTAGGCGCCCTCACCGGCGGAGATCAGGAAGACCCAGCCGCCGTTGAACTCGACCAGCGTCTGGCGCCATTCGAGGCCGGGCCGCGGGTCGCAGAAGCCCGCCACCGTGCGGCTGAGGGACTGCATCCCGCTCATGGCGGCGGCGACCGTGTCCGCCTGGTCCCGCTCGACGTCGTTCGACCGCGCCATGAGCAGGCCGTCGGCCGAGACCAGGATCGCGTGCCGCGCGCCGGGTACTTCCAGCGCGCTGTCGAGCATCCACGACAGATCGTTGTTCACTGAAACTCCTGCCCTTCCCTGTTCGTGTGTGCCGCGCGGCCCGACTGCGTGCCCCGCTGGAACGCGCCCATGATCGACGCGGTTTCCTCGCTGGACCGGGCGGGGGAACCCGGAGCGTCGGACGGCGGCACGATGGCCATGGCGCCCTTGCGTCGGCGCTTCGGCAGACCGCCCGACGTGGTCGCGGTCACCTCGGGGGTTTGCGCTGCCTGCGGCGGTGTCTGCGGAGTTTCCATGCTGGCTGCTGGCGTCTTCTCCGGCTCGGGGATGCTGGTCGTCAGAAGCTCTTCGGGCAGGAGGAGCACCGCGCGCACGCCGCCGTAGGGGGACTCCGTGTCCACGGAGACGCTGAATCCGTACCGCGCCGCGAGCACGCCGATGACCGCGAAGCCGAACTGCGGCGGGTTGCCGAGGCCGGTCACGCCCGTGGCCCGCTGCGGGGAGAGGAGCCGGGCAGCCCGGGTCTTCTCCTCCTCGTTCATGCCGACACCCGCGTCGTCGACGATGATGCAGACGCCCTTGGGGACCGAGCGGATGTTGATCTCGATCTGCGTCTCGGGCGCCGAGTAACTGGTGGCGTTGTCCAGCAGCTCGGCGAGCGCCAGCGCCACGGGTTCCACGGCGCGGCTGACCACCGCGAAGTTGCTCTGGGAGCGGATCTCGACGCGGGTGTAGTGCTTGATGCGGCCCTTCGCGCTGCGGGCCACGTCGTAGACGGAGGCCACGGCGCGCTGGCGGCCCAGCCACCCGTCGCAGAGCACGGCGATGGACTGGGCCCGTCGTCCGAACTGCGTGTTGGTGTGGTCGATCTCCAGCAGATCCTGGAGTATCTGGGAGTCGCCGTACTTCTTCTGGAGCCGCGAGATGACCAGCTGCTGCTCGTTCGCCAGACCCTGAAGGGTCCGCATCGCCGTCTTCAGCGCAGTCTTGGTGGCTTCCTCCGCGTTGCTCTGCGCTTCGGCGACGGCTGCGGAGTGGCCGCTCTCCAGAGCTGCGTAGTAGTCCCGGAGCCCCGAGTTCTCCTCGCGCAGTCGCGTGTTCAGTTTTCGCCCGCGATAGATCGCGGCAGCGGCAAGAGGAGTTCCAGCGATCAGAGCCCAGAGCGCTGGATCCTGCATGTATTGGGTCATAACACTCTCTTCAAGCGACTGGCCGGGGCGCGGGCGCCTCCTCGGCTGGCCAAGGAGGCGTCTTCCGCATCCCGGGTGCCGGTCCTGTGCCCCACTGCTGGCTTGATGCTCCTCGGAGGTGATGGCTCGCAGGGCTGATCCACATGGCTTCATCGCGCCTCACGCGCCGTCAGCCCGCCTGACAAGTTTCATGATCGTACCATCGTGGCGGAAGGCCAACGTCCCCTTTATACAAGGCACTTATGAGCTTCCGTCGAACCCGACCGCGATCGGGCAGGCGTGTCCAGATGACGGGCACTCCGGCGCACGGGACGGGCACAGGCGGGCACATCCGGGCATGCGCGCCGGGCCCCGGGCGGCCGGAAACGGCCCCTGGAACACGGGAAAACGGCCGTCCGGCACGGGCTTTTCGGACAGGGCTCTCCGGACAGCGGTGACGGGCACACCGGCGGCGGCCGACCACGAACCGGCACCGGCCACGGCACCAGCACCAGCACCAGCGCTTCGCCGTCTACGCGGGGAAGACGACGGTGATGGAGAGCCCGCCCTCGGGCCCGGACACCGCGCTGGTCTCGGCGCCGTGCGCGGTGGCGACGGCGGCGACGATGGACAGGCCGAGCCCGTGCCCGTCCGAGGAACCGGAACGCGACTCCAGGCGCTGGAACGGCTGGAACAGCACGGGGATCTTCTCGTGCGGGATCTTCGGGCCGCTGTTGGAGACCCGCAGCACGGGCCAGTCCGCCTCCAGCCCGGTGGAGACCCGTATCCAGCCGCCCTCGGGGGTGTAACGCAGGGCGTTCTCGACGAGGTTGGTGGCCAGCCGCTCGACGAGCCGGGAGTCCCCCATCGTGTAAGCGGGCGAGAGCGAGGAGTCGAGTTTCAGCCGCGCCTCGCGCTCCGGCTGCCAGCGGTCCAGCAGTACGTCGCCGACGACCTCGGCCAGATCGAACGCCTCGCGGCGGTCCAGGCCGCGCTGGCTGCTGGCCAGTGTCAGCAGCGCCTCGATCAGGCGCTCCTGGCTCTCCCCGGCCGCCAGCACCCGTTCGCACACCGCGCGCAGCGACTCCGCGTCGGCGTCCGGAGCCGACAGTTCGACCTCGATCATGGCCCGTTGGAGCGTGAGGGGCGTGCGTAACTCGTGCGAGGCGTTCGCGACGAACCGCTTCTGGGCCTCGAACGCCGTGTCCAGCCTGGCCAGCAGGCCGTCGAAGGTGTCGCCCAGGTCCTTGAGCTCGTCCGCGGGGCCCGTGACGGCCAGCCGCTCGTGGAGGTTCTGCTCCGATATCCGGCGGGCCTTGTCCGCCATGAGGCTCACCGGACGCAGCACGCGTCCCGCGACCAGCCAGCCGAGCCCGACCGAGACGGCGGTCATGACGGCGAGCGCGATGCCGGACTCCGTCAGCAGGGCCCGGAGTTCGGCCTCGTGCTGCTCGGAGACCACGCGACTGAGGTGCGTCTTGAGGTCGGGCTGCACATCCGAGAGGCCGCTCTGCTTCCCGTACGTCTTGATCTTCGTCCCCTTGGAAGCGGGACTGCGGGCCACCAAGAAGTAGGTGACCGCCAGCAGCGCCGCCCCTGAGAGCACGAAGAGGGTCCCGTAGAGCAGCGTGAGCCGCAGCCGGGCCGACCAGCGGATGAGGCGCGGGCGTGGGCGGTCAGATGCGGTAGCCGGCATGGGGAACCGTCTCGATCACGGGTGGATCGCCCAGCTTGCGGCGCAGGCGGCTGACGGTGACCTTGACGGTGTTGGTGAACGGGTCGGCCGCCTGGTCCCAGGCCCGTTCCAGCAGCTCTTCGGCGGAGACCACCGAGCCCTGCGCCGCGAGCAGCAGCTCCAGGACGGCCATTTCCTTGGGCGAGAGATCCAGCCTGCGCCCGCCGCGCCGTGCGACGCGCTGGGCCGGGATCAGGGAGATGTCCCCGTGGGTGAGCACGGGGGGAACGGCGGGCTGCGAGCGTCTGCCGAGCGCCCGTACCCGCGCGATCAGTTCGGCGAAGGCGAAGGGCTTGGGCAGATAGTCGTCGGCCCCGAGCCCGAGCCCGTCGACCCGGTCCTCGATGGTGGAGGCCGCCGTCAGCATCAGCACCCGGGAACGGCCGCCCTGCCGCGCCAGGGTCCGGCACACCTCGTCCCCGTGCATACGAGGGAGGTCGCGGTCGAGGACGATCACGTCATAGTCGTGAACGGTGGCCGCTTCCAGGGCCTCCTCGCCGTCGAATGCGAGGTCGACGGCCATGCCGTCGCGCCGTAACCCGGTGGCCACGGTCTCGGCCAGTTCTCTGTGGTCCTCGACAATCAGCACGCGCATGGGGTCACTCTGCCCGAGGCGGGATAACAGCGAAGATACAGCGGCCGTTCCCGCCGTGTAACCACCGACCGCATAGAACTCTCTCCATGTTCACCTCGCACTGGCGCAGACTCACGGGAACACTCGCCTCGGCACCCCCCGCCGGAACGGATTCGGGGATACCGCTTCCGAGCCGGTCCGGCCCGTGCCTGCGCCCCGCCACCGTTCCGGAATTCTTTGGTCCGCAAAAAGGGAACGACGGAGTCCGAACGCACGTCGCTTCTGGATTCGGCATGACCAAGGACGGTGGACGGTGAACGTACAGGAACAGACAGGAAATCACCCCGACGCGTCCGAGAATCCACGGCTGAGAGACGAGAATTTACCGCCCGCCGACGAGGACGGGGAAGTACGGGCGCCCGTCGACAGACGCAAGCCCCGCGGCAAGCGCGGCCCGCTGGTCCTGATCGCCGCGATCACCGCGGTGGCGGCGGCCGGAACGGCCGCCACCGGTGCCTTCAGCGACGACGCGGACCCGGCGAGCACGGCCACGGCCAAGAACGCCACGACGACCACGCCCGTGGAACGGACCACGCTCACCGGCACCGAGACCGTCGACGGAAGCCTCGGTTTCGGTGAGGCGGAGAAGGTACGGGACGCGAGCGGCGGGGGCAGCGGGAGCAGCGGGAGCAAGAGCGCCGGAAGCGGAGCCGGAGTCATCACCTGGCTGCCCGACGACGGCGACGTGCTGGAGCGCGGCGACACCGTCTACAGCGTGGACGAGAAGGAGACCCCGCTGCTGTACGGCTCCACCCCGCTGTACCGCGAGCTGACGGTGGGCTCCGAAGGCAACGACGTGGAGATGCTGGAGCGCAACCTCGACGCCCTCGGCTACTCCGGGATCACGGTGGACGAGGAGTTCACCTCCGGCACCGCCGCGGCCGTCCAGGAGTGGCAGGGGGACCTGAACCGCTCCGCCACCGGCGTCGTCGCCTCCGGCGAGGCGGTCGTCGCGAGCGGCTCCCGGCGCGTGACGGAGGTGACGGCGTCCACTGGCGGCGCGGGCGGCGAGGAACTGCTCACCTGGTCGGGCACCGAACGCGTCGTCTCCGTGGACCTCGACACCCAGTACGAGGACCTCGTCGAGAACGGCACGCGCGCCCAGATCGAACTGCCCGACGGAAAGAGGGTGGACGCCGAGGTCACCGACGTCGGCACCCCGACCTCCCCCGGCTCCCAGGGCTCCGGGGAGAGCAGCGGAGGCGGCGAGAGCGACGAGGGGAACGACGAGGCCACGCTGCCCGTCGAGCTGAAGATCGAGGACCAGAAGAAACTGGGGCGCTACCAGGCGGCCGGCGTCGACGTCATCCTCCAGGCCGAGGCCAAGAAGGACGTCCTCGCGGTGCCCGTCAACGCCCTGCTGGCCGAGTCGGGCGGCGGCTACTCCGTCGAGACGGAGAAAGCCGACGGTACGTCGAAGTACCTGCCCGTCAAGCTCGGCATGTTCGCGAACGGAAAGGTCGAGGTGTCCGGAAAGGGCATCAAAGAGGGACTGGAAGTGGTGGTTCCCGAATGATCCCGCCCATTGCCGAACTCACAAGGACCTCCCAGCAGTACGGGGATGTCACCGCACTCAGCACGGCCGACCTGGTCGTCCGGCGCGGCGAACTGCTCGCCGTCGTCGGGCCCGAGGGGTCGGGCAAGTCCACTCTCCTTCACACCATGGGCGCCCTGTGCCGCCCGTCGGCGGGCAGGGTCCGCGTCGACGGTCGCGAGGTGGCCCGGCTGAGCGACCGCGAACTGCTGGCGCTGCGCGCCGAGACGGTCGGCTTCGTCTCCCAGCGGGACCGCCTCCCCTCCGGCGTCGCGGCGCTGGACACCGTCGCGGACGGGCTGCTCTTCGGCGGCGGGTCCCGCGACGAGCGGCGGCAGCTCGCGGAGCTGACGCTGCGCGGGGCCGGCCTCGGCCACCGGCTGCTCCACCAGCCGCACCAGCTCTCCGCCGGTGAGCGGCGGCGGGTGTCCCTGGCCCGCGCCATGGCCGGCGGTCCGGTGCTGCTGCTCGCCGACGAGCCCACCGGCGGGCTCGAAGCGGATGAGGCCGAGACGGTCGTCGGCCTGCTGCACACGTGGCACAGGGCAGGGACGACGGTCGTCGTCGCCACCCGTGACCACGCCCTCGCCTCGTCCCTGCCGCGCGAGGTCAGGCTGCGCGACGGACACATCGCGCACGACTCCGCCGCGGTGCCGGTCCCGGCGCCGGCGCAGAGGGCGCCCGTGGGCACGCGGGCGCTCACCTCCCGGGCCGTCCATGTGCAGACCGCGCGGTCCGGCGGGCGGCGGGCGCGGAAGGCCATGAGATGAGCCGGCTCCCACGGCGCGGTGCCGCGGGCGCGCTGGACGCGCCGGGCTGCTTGGACGCGCCGGACGGGCTGGACGCGCCGGGTGCCATGGACGCGCCGGACGGGCTGGACGCCTCACGCGCCTCGGCCACACCACGGGTCCCGGACACTCCCTGCGCCCTGGCCCCGGCGGAGGCGCGGGCCCCCTTGGGCACGCCGAGCCCTGCCCGCCTCGCGGGGCCCGTGAGCGACGGGCTCGTGGGCGACGGACCCGTGAGCGAGGGGCGTCCCCTCTACAGATCCGGGCCAACCATCGCGGGCCCCGCCGACGTACAGTGGGCGAACGGTTCGGGAACGCGCTCACGCCCCGCGCCCGTGTTCTTTCCCGCGCTCGCCATCGCCGTCGCCATAGCCGTTGGCATCGCCATAGGCATCGGCATCGCCGCGATGATCGGCGTGGTCAGCATCTCCACATCCGGCGCACAGGCACCCGTCCAGAAGCTCGGCACTCCGGACACGGGCCTGTTCACCGTCGTACCCGGCCACACCGTCGGCGGGGTACGCGCACCTGTCCCGAACGAGACCGTGACGACGGTCGGCACCGCATTGGGCGTCGCCGACTCCGTCACCACCGCGGGCGGGACCGATCACCGGGTGACCCCATGAGGCCACGGTGGCCCTGCCGTCACCCCGAGCGGCGGGACACCCTTCCCCGCGCCGCGCCGGTCCCCCCCCGCCGGAGCGGCGCCGCCCCCGCCCCCCCGCGCACGCGGGGGGCCCCGCCACAGCCGCGGCCAGAGACACCGAACAA
>NZ_JBSHAO010000064.1:41044-44680 GCF_053611545.1 Streptomyces sp. NPDC054796
TGGGGGTGGGTTTTTTTTTTTATAACCCACACCCCCCCCGCCCCCCGCCCCCCGCGGCCCCCCCCGGCCCCCCCCCCCGCCTCCCCCTCCCCCCGGCGAACGCTCGGCGCACGGCAACAGCCGCGAGCACAGAAACAGACACAGGAAAAGGCTGTCCAACCGATGGAATCCCTCGGTTGGACAGCCTCGACATCCCGACTCCCCCCAGCCCCCGACCCCCGACATCCACCCCTGAGAACTCCCCGGTCCCCGAACCCCGATCCCCCCACCCACCACGTCTTCCGCCCCCGAAAGTCAGCCCCCGGTTCTCAGCCCGCAGCCCCCGACCCCAGCCACAACCCCCTGAACAGCCACAGCCCCCGAAAAGCCTTCCGTCCTCGACCCACAGCGCTAGACGATCTCCGCCATCTGGTGGTCCACCCGCACCGCGATCTCTCCCCAGATCCCCGCGCACTCGCGGGCGAGCGTGGCGACGATGCCGCTACAGTGCGGCGGCACATTGTCGATGATCTCCTCCCACTCCTCCGCGGTGAGCATGTGGATGTTGAGCAGCCGCAGCAGTGTGCGGCCGGTCTCGCTGAACCTCAGTGCCGGGTCCGCCTTGAGGCGGTCCACGGCGGCGATACGGTCCTCGATCGGTGTCCGCGCGGGCGCGGTGTTGCTGCCGAAGCCACCGCGGGGACCGGCCGGCCTGCCCTCGTGGCGGGTACGTGCTTTGCCACGAGGCTTCGAGAGCGGCTCCTCTCCTCTGCGCATCCGGTTCCGCACGTCACGGGCCGTCTCGGGGGAGATCCCCGCGGCCCGGGCGATCTGCCGCAGCGACAGATCCGGGTTCTCGGCGATGAGTTCGCCGGCGAGCCTGCGCCCCTCGGCTCCGTTGATGGGACGGACCCGGCCGTCCTGTCCGATCCTGCTGCCCTCGACGGCCGTTCCCGCCGAGACCTTCCTGCGGATGTCGGCGACCGTGCCGGGAGCGATCCCGGTGACGGAGGCGATCATCCGGTCCGACCACTGCGCGTGGGACACGATGATGCGCCCCGCCGCCTGTTTTCTGTCGGCCATCGACAAGGGAAGGCCGTGTGTGATGTTGGATTCCACCGCCAGGACAAAGGCGTCGGCCTCGTCACCGTCGAAGAACCTGACGGCGATCTTGTCCTGTCCGCGTGCTTCGGCGGCTCGTAATCTGTGCAGCCCGTCGATGACGCGCATCGTCGCGCGGTGCACGATGATCGGTGGGAGCGGGGCCTGCGCCACCGCCAGTGCCTCGACATGTTCCGGATCTTCTCCGGAGATTCTTGGCGAGCCCATCACCGACAATGAGCTGATCTCGACTTCTTCGACTATCTGTTGATCGAATTGCGCCTGCCCAGGCTCCAACTCCAGCTCCTCACGATTTCGTATCCCCCGTGCGCAAGCGAGCGCTGACGCACCGAATGATGTACGCCGGACCGCTGGTACGGCCCTCCCCGCGTCATCCGCCGGGAGGGGCCGTAGCCCCCGTGCGGTCAGGCGTCGACCCATCCACGCTTCGTGGCGAACTCCAGCAGCCCCTGCCGCACCTGGAGTACCTGGCCCCCGGTCAGGCTCGGTGCGGCTTCCAGCAGCAGCTCGGTGACGGCGTGCCCGAAGTCGTCACGGGTGAGGACCTCGCACGTCCCCTCCCCGGCGATCCTGGCCGCCCGCACCTCGGGAACGGACGGTGCGGACTGGTCAACGGCATCGACGGTTTCCTCGGCCAGGCGCGCCGCGAATGCCTTGCGCCCCCGGTCACCGGCCATGATTTCGAATTCGATCCGCGCCCCGGGCACGAGATCGCTCGGGTCCCCCGTGAAGACCGAGGTGTGCAGGAATACGTCATCGCCGCCGTCATCGGCCGCGATGAATCCGAAGCCCCGCATCTCGTCGAATTGCAGAACTCTGCCCGTTGTCAATTCCACTCGACCTCTCCCCGTTACTCAGTCCGCCACGTAGAAACGGACGAGTCTCCCCTATTCGGACACTAACTTTAACAGCGTCTTATGAGCCCAGGCACCCCTATCTGCCGCCCCTGAACTCGCGATGTCGTAGTGCACATTTCCGCACGGCGAGGAAAACCGGATGCCGTGGGCAACCGCCTTACGCGATGCACGCCGGGAGTCGCCACCGAGAGGCGCGCCGGACGGCGGTCACTCCACCAGGAGTTCGCGGCCGTCCATGGCGTCGTCGGCGCGGAGTACCTGGCGCCGCCTCGGCGGTTCCGGCTGCGTCCACGCCTGTTTGATCCACCCCTCGGCCAGCGTCTCGCGCCCCGTCGCCCAGCGCTCGGAGACCTGGCACGACCAGCCGTGACGGCGCAGCAGTTTGCGTACCCCCTGGATGGTGTACGTCATGTGGAACCTGCGCGCGATGACGGCCCTGATGCGCTCCAGCGTCCAGCGCTGGTCGGCCCAGCCGTGCGCCGCGGCCCCCTTGGCCAGCTCGGCCTCCAGCTCGCGGAACTGCGCGGGGCTGAGCCGGGGCCTGGACGCGGGCCCCTTCGAGTTCAGTGCGAGCGGACCGCCCTGCTGCCATGCGCGGCGCCAGCGCTGCACCGAACGCACGCTGATCCGCAGGTCCTTGGCGATGACGGCGTTCGTCTCACCCCGTTCGAATCGCTCGGCGGCCTGGAGTCTCAGCCGCTCCCGGAACTCCTGCCGTTCGGCGGTCAGCCCGCCACCCTGTGCGTACCGCACGCCTACGCCTTATCCCGCGGATCAAGAATGGCCAGCACCCCGCGACACCACGAGTTCACAGTCAGTACCCCTATCCACGTTTCCCTGGCTTCTCGGCCAGCGGACGGCGATCTCCGGCCCTGAGGGCGGGAAACCGCGCTCGACATCATCACTGGTACGTACGTCTTCGGCGCGTGAAGTCCCTGGTGAACGTGGGGGTGTCCAGCAACTGGACCAGACCACCCGGGCTTTCGGCGCTTCGCGGACCGACGGGCAGCGCGTCGGCTCGTACATCGCCCGGATGGGGGTACCCCTACCCCTACCGGGAATACGACACATCAGCGGACAGAACCTGCCAGTTACCGGACAGTGTCGCTTCCGGCCCAGCTCTCGCCCGCGGCGCACCTCCGTCGCACCCGTTCTCCCGGGGCGACCGGACGACGCGCCCACACGGCTCGCCAGGCGCACCGGCACCGGACGCGACATCCCGCGGTGACCGAGGGCTTCACCGCCGTCGCGCACACGGCCTCCGGCGACGCGCCCGCGCCGCCGCGCCACTTCCGGAACCGCGCCCGCCATGAGGGCTCCCTCTGCCTTTACGGGGCCGGCGCCGTGCCTCGCCGGTAATTCATCCGTGAGCCGTCCGCGCGCGGAGGGGGCATCCACGCCTAGAACCGGCCAGGCGGTTCTTTAAATTTCATCTTCTCCCCCGCCGCCCAATGCGCGCGATCCAAGTTCGGGCCTTGTACCCAAGTTCTGTGACGCGCCTCTCATTTCCGTACAGAGTAGAAGTGGGCCGGAGAATCCTCAACGAATCCCGTGCCTGTCCGGGCCATGTCCAACTGCGTAAATTCCCGCTCCCCGCACAGCGGTACGGGCGCGGTGGGGGGGGCCCCACCGGGGGGGGCGCCCCCCCCCCCCCGGGCCGGGGGGCGGCCGGGCCCGG
>NZ_JBSHAO010000065.1:0-43349 GCF_053611545.1 Streptomyces sp. NPDC054796
CCACCCCCCAGGTCATCCGTGCGACAGGGGGCAAAAGTCATGCCGGGCCCGGAGGCCAGCGGCCCTCTTACAGGACCACGAAAAACATAACGGGGCGGGACACCGCCGTACCGGCCGGGCGGCGGCGTCCCGTCTCCCGGCCGGTACGGCCTCGCGGTGCGATGGTGCGATAGTTCGACGGTACGGGCGCGTCCCGCGCATACGGCCGCGCGGTGCGACTGCGTCCCGCGGGCGGCCGGACCGTCGGATCCTGGTCCTCCTACTCCACCTCGACGGCCTTCGAAGTGCCCAGTACCCGCCCCTTCTTGTCCAGGGCCTGGACCGCCACGTACTCGCTGTCCTTGCTGACCGGCACGGTGGTCTCGAAGCCCTTCTTACGGGCGAGGCCCACGGGCTTCAGATGATCCGGGTCCTTCCCCGCCCTGACCTTCCAGGCGGCGACCTCGGTCGCGCCGTTCCAGCTCGCGTAGACCTTCATGCCGCGCCCGGCGTCACGCCCCGCGACCGCGGGCAGTTCGTCGGGAGAGCCCTTCCAGTCCGCGCGGATGGCACGGTAGGTGTTCAGTTCCTCGTCGGGGAACGCGGAGTCGACGAGGATCTTGCCCCTGCGGGAGAACTCCGTGTAGGCGCCCACGTCGCCCCAGTTCACCAGCACGTTGCCGTTGGGCAGCAGTTGCGTGCTCCCCTGGGTCACCGACACCAGACCGTCCGGGTTCGGGTAGGCGCCCTTCACCTTGGCGGTCATCTTCTTCGTGTCCACGTCCAGCAGCAGACCGCGGGAGACGCTTCCCTCTTTCCTGTCCGCGCTGTTGTCGAAGACGGAGATCGACCCGTCACGCTCGCGCTCGGCCTCGTGCTGCATGGCGAAGGCCGCGCCCTCCCCCATCGCGAAGTCGTTCTTCTTCCCGCCGAGGCGCCAGATGACCTCACCGGTCTTGCGGTCGATCTTGTAGACGGCGTTCGTGTGGCGTCCGCTCACGAGGAGGTTGCCGTCGGTGTCGAGGGAGATCGAGTTGATGTGCAGGTAGTCGTACGCCCGCATGGGGTCGTCGGCCATGGGCGCGAAGGCGTCCTGTGCGAAGGTCGGCCCCGGCCCCTCGGCGTCGGGCCGCGCGTAGGACTCGGAGACATCGAGGTGATCGAGGCCCCTCCACTCCCACAGCACCTTGCCCGTGGCGATGTCCACTTCCTGGATGACGTTGTCTATGATCATGGACGGTTCGCCGTCCACCTCGCCCTCGACGCCCACGTTGGCGTAGAGCAGCCCCGTGCCCCGGGGAGTGATCCTGAATTCGTGAGGGTCCGTGGTCGTGATCCCGTTGCCCGCCCGTACCTTGGCGATGGGCTTGTAGGACTCGTCGGCGATGACCCAGCTCCCCTTGTCGCCGCCCTCGCCGTCGTACCAGGTGAGAACGGGTTTGCCCTTGTACGTCTGCCGCTGGAGGTTCTGGCCCTCGAGGGGATGCGCCGCCTTCGCCGGGAGGAACCAGACGGGCTCCCCCTTGTTGTCCGCCACCAACGCGCCCTGGTGCGGCGACTGCTCGGGCGGGCTGGGCGGGCCGCCCGGGCCGCCCGGCGGGGGCTGCCCGACGGTCGCGTCCATCTTGGGGGCTATCAGGGTGTAGCCCGGAGCGGACTTGCGGCTGTCGCCCTTGACCGTGATGTCCGGGGGCGTGAGGTCGGGGCGGGTGACGTACTCCGGAGCGCCGGCCGTGGCGTCGGCGGTGGCGTCCGCCGCGTCGGTCCCGGCGGCCACCGGTGGGGCGCCCGCGACCGTGAGACCGGTCAGCGCGGTCACGGTGACGACTCCAGCACGCCACCGGCCAGGCAGCGCTCTTCTCGGCCCTTGCTTCTGTGTGAACTCTGCGCGCGGCAAAACGAATTCTCCTCTCGATGGCCTCCCGTAACGGTAGGGAGGCACATGAAGAAATTCCTGCGGCGGAAAACCGTGGGGGTCACCGCATCCGAACGGATTCACCCGCACCCGGCACGCTCCCTCGATCTGGCGAGAGCCGTGCCGCCACATACCTGCTGTGCCCACCGATCCTGGACCACCGCACAAAAGCCCTTCTCACGGGCCCTGTGAGGGGTTCTACGGCGTCGCGGTGGGCCGGTCGACTTCACCCTCGGCGCGGGGGACACGGAGAGCCGTTTCCTTTCGGCTCTGCCTCCGCATTCCCCTCCTTCGCCTGACGTGAGGGCGTGCCGATATCCGCCCGGCATCGCTCGTCCGGCGACATCGAGCGGTTGTCCGTGAAGGTTCTTCTCGTACTGCCGGAGCGCACGGAGAAGAGTTCTCTCCGCGCAGCGGAAAAGGCCGCCTGCGGGGGCACCGTCCGGGCCCGTCAATTCGGCGGCTCCGCTCTCCCCGCCCCCTCGTTGCGGAATGGAACATTCACGTTCCGGATACCGCTCCGGGGCCGGTCCGCTCCCGAGCGCGCGGCCGTCCCGGGGAAAGCTCGACTCAAGATCGCCACCGCATGGGCGGTCGCGTAAAGGATCAGGCTTCCCGTTCATGGTGATCACTCCGGCGCGTGACGACAGCGGGCACGACATCGGGCCCGCACCGTGCCCTGCCACGCCGGTGGGCGGCCCCGTCCCCGCGGTCTCCCCGCCGTCGCCCGTGCTGCTGTCGGATCTGTGCGGTGCATGGCGCTCGTTCCTCTCGTCACCATTCGGGAAACCTCAGCAATCTGAGAATTCCATGAATAATCCCCGCGCTCCGAGAACGTTTACGAAGTTCCCAGAAATGACCGCGGGGTCGTATACAGCAGCAAGTCGGGATCTCGGAAGGGAAGCATCCGCGCATTTCTTCGGTGGAGCCGGAAGCGTGACGGACGGGACGGACGTGAAGGGTGTACCAGCCACCGTATGTTTGCTGGATCTCAGTTGGACTGTCAAGGGCGCCCCTCCCAGGCCAATAGGCGTCATCGCGGATTACAGTAGTACGGATGTGAAGGGCCAGACAGAGCCCCGGAAGAAACAGGAAAGAACACCTTCAAGATCACCCCGAGCCGCACAGGCCAGGTTTTAGGCGACCACCTGAAGGACGTTGACCAAAGGCGGCCGGATCAACGTGCCCACATGTGACCGGGAAGCAGAAACAAACCCGCTGGCCGGTTACGCGGAGTCGTCTTCACCTTGAAGATTCACGGGAAACCTGCTGGTAAACCGACCTTCTCGACCCGAGGGGAAGAAAATATGGGGTGGGCAAGCGCTAACTATTGCTCTACTTTTTCAGTCATGTTGCATCCAAAACTTCTGGAGCGGCCATGTCGGCTTACGTCACCCGACCTTCTGTAGTCCTGCCCGCACACAAGATCACCACGGCTGAGATCTCCGACGACATCCGCGATCACCACCCCCACCACCCGCGTCTGCGCGTCGCCTTACGCGTCGTGGAAGGCTGCGGGGTCACCAGCCGCTTCTTCACCCGGCCGCTGACCGAGGCCGTGGCCGCCAAGGGGCTGCTGGAACGCATCCGCACCGCTTTCGAGGACGCCTGCGCCATGGCGGAGGACGCCGCCCGGCACGCGCTGGAGGCGCACGGGGTCGAAGCGCACGAGGTCGACGCCGTCATCACCAGCCACAGCACCTCGTGGGCGGTGCCGAACCTGGACATCCAGTTGATCGAAAGGCTCGGGCTGCGCCCCGGCGTCTCACGCCTCGCCCAGACCAACCTGGCCTGCGCGGGCGGTGTCCAGTCCCTCATACGGGCCACGGACTATGTCCGGTCACGCCCCGGAGCGAAGGTCCTCGTCGTCGTCTCCGAGGTTCTGTCGGCTGTCTACCACCGCGACGAGGACAGCATCGAGAGCATGATCTACAAGGCGCTCTTCGGCGACTCCGCCGGAGCCTGCCTGGTCACCGATGCCCCGCTCGGCCCGGGGTTCGCGATCGAGGACACCTTCGAGTTCGTCCTCCCCGACTCGCAGGACCGCTACTGGGGACGGCTGGACACCGCCGGCCTGCACTTCGACTCGTCCCGCAAGGCCGTCTCCGCACCCGCGGACGCGCTGCCCCACCTCCAGGAGTGGCTGGGCACCTGGCGACCCGAGTTCGCCGTGGTCCACCCCGGAGGCCCCCGCATCATCGACGACACCGCACGGGGCATCGGGCTCACACCCGAGGACGCCCACCACTCCCACACCTCCCTGACGGAGAACGGCAACCTGGGCGGCAACGCCGTCCTCGACATCCTGCGCCGCACCCACCAGACGCCACCCCCCGCGGGCGCCGAGGGCCTCGTCGTGGCCTTCGGCCCCGGCTTCACCGTGGCCGCTGCCCGCGGCACCTGGCACTGACCCCCCTTCCACCCCCACCCCATCTGGCCGTCCGACCGGCCAGGTGCGCACGACGGCCCGGGGCCCCGACCCCGGGCCCGTGCCCCGCACGGCGGCGGGGGCCGAGACGAAGCGGCTGCCACTGTCCAACCGTTCACTGGACGTCTCCGTCCGGACCCCCCGCCATTAACGGAAATCTCAAAGTCTTCCGTAGCCGCTCTCATCCAATCCCGCTAGCGTCGGCGGGCATGAATCCCCTCAGGCAACTGAACAGAGGACTGGGCTCTCTCACGGGCTTTCAGATACGCAGGGTCCCGCGGCGCGTGCCCGGTGCCGGGGCCACGGCCGCCACGGGAGCGGGGAGCGCTTCCGAAGCGGCCGCCGCGGCCCGGCCCGCCTCTCCGCACACGGCCTTCCGTCCGCCGCAGGACCCGGAGACCGACCGGCTGCTGCGATGTCCGGTCTTCGTGATCTCCCCGGTCCGCTCCGGATCCACCCTGCTCAGACTGCTTCTCAACGCCCACTCCCAGCTCCATTCCCCGCACGAACTCCACGTGCGCCGACTGGAGGTCGGCTACAGCACCAAGCTCGCCGAGCGCTCCATGGAGGCCCTCGGCCTCGATCGCGGGGACCTGGAACACCTCCTCTGGGACCGGGTGATGCACCGCGAACTGACCCGCTCGGGGAAGCGGATCCTCGTGGAGAAGACCCCCAGCAACGCCTTCGCCTACCAACGTCTGGCCGCCTGCTGGCCGGACGCTCGTTTTCTTTTCCTGCTGCGGCACCCCGCCTCCATCGCCACCTCATGGCACGAGGCCGACCCCGAGAAGCGGAACCCCGAGGAGGCCGCGCTCGACGCGCTCCGCTATATGCGAGCCGTGGAGCGGGCCCGTAAGAACCTGGACGGCCACACCGTCCGTTACGAGGACCTGACCGAGGACCCCGCCACGGTGCTCCAGGGGATCTGTGCCTATCTCGGCGTGGACTGGGAGCCCGGCATGCTCGACTACGGGTCCAAGACCGAGGGTGAGCTGCACAAAGGACTCGGCGACTGGAAGGAGAAGATCCGCGCGGGAAAGGTCCAGGAGGGCAGGTCGCTGCCCTCCCCCGAGGAGATCCCCGCTCCGCTGCGGGAGATCAGCGCCGCCTGGGGCTACACCGGCCGCAAGGAGGGCGCCAAGCCGCGCGCCAAGCGCAAGGCGCACGCCGAGATCTCGCAGGTGTGGCCGCGCGAGGGCCGCATCCGCCTGGTCGGCGCCCTCCACGGCTGGCGGGGCGGCACACAGGGCGCGCCGGGCTCCTCGGACTCCCCGGGATCCTCCGCGGACGCCCCGTGGCGGCTGGTCCTCACCCCCAGGGGGCACGAGGAGAAGCAGCTGTCCTATGACGTCACGCTGGACGGCACGCACTTCGACGTGGACTTCCCCGTAGCCGACCTGCTGACCGAGGGCCCCCGGCCGCCCGTACCCGCCGAGTGGGACGTCCACCTCACGACGAAGACCGCGGACGGCGAGGCACGGCTGCGGCTCGGGCGGCACCTCGACGACATCGAGAACAAGAAGAAGGTCATGGTCTTTCCGGCGCAGACCGCCGGGAAGCGCGCCGGGGCGGCGCTGGTGCGCCCGTACTACACCGTCAAGAACAACCTCTCGATCGAGTGCGCCCCCGCCGCCGATGCCACCGCCACCGCCACTGCCTCCGCCTCGGACAGCGAGGTGCCACGCACCTCATGAAGATCCGTTACCTGCTGCTGCACGCCTACGGCACCGGCGGCACCATTCGCACGGTCTTCAACCAGGCTGGTTCGATGGCCGCGGCTGGACACGACGTGGAGATCGTCAGCGTCCTGCGGCGCGGCACGACCCCGCGCTTCCCGCTCGACCCGCGCGTGACGATCACCACGCTCGTCGACGACAGGAAGAACGGTGACCGGGAGCGGACGCCGGAACCGGGCGGCCCGTCCCGCAACTCCGGTACACGGCGCCCCGGTACGCGGCGCTCCGAGCGGCTGGCGAGCCGTGCCGCACGCTATGTGCCGCACGGCGAGTTCGGGATCCGCTACTTCGACCGGTACGTCGAGCGGGAGGTGATCCGCTATCTGAAGGGCCTGCGCGACGGCATACTCGTCCCCACCCGGCCGGGGCTGAACATCCTCACCGCGCGCTTCGCGCCCGAGGGCGTCACCCTCGTCGCCCAGGAACACATGAACCTGAGCGTGCACCGGTCCGACGTACGCGCTGCCATCGCGCGCTATTACCGTCGCTTCCACGCCATCGCCGTCCTCACCCGGAACGATCAGCAGGACTACGAGCGGCTCCTGCCCGGCGCGCGGATCGTGCGCATCCCCAACGCCGTTCACACCAAGGCGCGGCAGCACACCACCTACGCGTCACACGTGGCAGCGGCGGCCGGGCGGCTCTTCGCGCAGAAGGGCTTCGACCTGCTGATCCCCGCCTTCGGCAAGGCGGTGGAGGCGCACCCCGACTGGGAGCTGCGCATCTTCGGCACCGGGGAGAAGCAGGAGGAGCTGCGTGCGCTCATCAACGAGCACCACCTCTACAACCACATCTTCCTCATGGGCCACTCGACCACGCTGGACGCGGAGCTGTCGAAGGCGTCGTTCTATGTGCTCAGCAGCCGCTTCGAAGGGCTCCCCATGGTCATGATCGAGGCCATGTCCCTCGCCCTCCCCGTCGTCGCCTACGACTGCCCCACCGGTCCTGCCGAGGTCATCAGCGACGGCAAGGAGGGACTGCTGGTCCCGCCCGAGGACATCGAGGCGCTGGCCGAGGCCATGGGCCAGCTCATGAACGACGAGGGGCTGCGCGCCGACATGGGGGCCGCCGCGCTCCAGACCGCGCGCGCGTACGCGCCCGAGGCCGTGCATCCGCGGTGGGAGCGGCTGTTCGCCGAACTGTGCGCCCCGGCCTCGGCCTCCGCATCGGCTCCGGCCACCGCGGCGGGGCGCGGCGCGCGCGGGTAGTCCGGGCAAGGGGGTGCCGGGGCCGCCGTGTGCGGAGGCGACCCCGGACGGTCCTGTCACCCGGCCCGGCGCCGGTCTCACCGGTCTCAGCCGAGGGGGTTGTCCTTGTCCCGCAGCGCTGCCAGGGCCGGCGCGTACATGCGGGCCTTGATGGTGCCGAGGGTGGGCCCCGCCTTGCCCGTCAGCGACCCCGCGATCTCCACCGCGGTCGCGCGCACGGCGTCCTCGTCCACGGCGTGGTCGACGACGGCGGCGGCGAGGGCTTCGTGGCCTCCGTAGCGGCGCGCCGTGGTCATGGCGGTGTGCGCGGTCTGCGGCGAGAGCCGGGCCTGGATCAGCGCGGACATGCCGGGGGTGAAGGGGATGTTGATGTCGGCCTCGGGGAGGCACCAGTAGCCGCGGTCGGCACGCATGACGCGGAAGTCGTGGGCCAGCGAGAACATCGCGCCAGCGGCGAACGTGTGCCCCTGGAGTGCGGCCACGGTGATGACGGGCAGCGCCAGCACCCGCGCGAGCAGTTCCTGGACGGAGACGGCGTAGTCCTGGTGCTGGTCCGCGTGGGCGAACAGCCAGTCCAGGTCCAGGCCGTTGGAGAAGAACTTCCCCGTGGCCGCGGTCACCAGGGCCCGGGGGCCCTCGGCGTTCTCCACCTCGTCGAGCGCGGCGTTGACGGAGGCGATCCAGTCCGGGTGGAAGCGGTTCTCGCTGTCGCCGATGTCGAGGACGAAGACGTCGTCATGGCGGTCGAGTGCGGGCATGGTGGCTGGTGGCTCCCTCGGACTCGGGCGGGCGGGCGGAGCCGGGTCGGGCGGGGCACGGCCGTGGCACGTGGGTACCGCTTCCCGACGTCGGCGAGCGGGCTTCCGTACGGATTACTAAGCGGTAACTTATGCGCCGTGGCAGCGCCGCGCAAGTGGTGCGCGAACGGTGCGCGAACGGTGCGGCCCACCGGGAGCGGGAGACGCGGGCGGCGGCTCTCAGGAGGTTCCGACGGTGATGTCCCCGTTGCTGGTGACCAGGTCGAGACGGTGCGGGGCGCCCCGCTCGTCCCGTATGCCGATGTCCTTCTCGCCGTTGCTGGTCCGCGAGGACACCTCGTAGGCCCCGGCGGGGACGGTCACCTCGATGGCGCCGTTGGACGTCTTCGCGGTGACGTCCTGCGCCTTCGCCGGGGCGAGATCGATGCCGCCGTTGCTGGTCTCGGCCCTGACGTGCCCGCCCCGCAGGCCGCGCCCCTCGATGCGGCCGTTGCTGGTCCGCGCCTCGACCGCGCCCGCGACCCCGTCCAGCTCGATGCCGCCCGAGTCCGTGGCCACGTCCACCGCGCCGACCCGGGAGAGGGCGACCTCGCCCGAGGAGGTCTTGCCCGACACCGGGAGACCTGCGGGCAGCTCGACGGTGTAGGTGACCGAGCAGTCGTCGCCGCAGCCGCCGAGGACGAGGACGCCGTCCTCGACGCGGTGCGTGGCGCCCTCGGGCCTGTCCCCCTGGTACTCGAGCCTGCGGTGCACCGACGCGCCGGCCCTGCCCCGCTCGCCCCGCAGCTCGACCCCGCCGGAGCTGTTGTCGAGACGCACCGAGGTGATCTTCTCGGTGACCGAGGCATCGTCCTCGGCTGTCGAGGCGGGCCCCAGGGCGCAGGCGCTCAGCGCGCCCACGCCGATACCGGCCGCCGCGAAGGCCGTGAGAATGCGGAGCCGCCGGTTCATGAGTTCCCCCGTCACGTCGAGAATGCGCTGGTCACAGGTGCTTTCCTGACCATTCGCGACGAGATTACGGCAGGCCGCGCGGGCGCTGCCATGGGGAAAACCCCCGGTTCCTCCCTGATGCCGACCCCTGACGCGGGTTCCACCACCCGGGCTTCCCTCAGACGGTCGCGGCGGCGGCCGGTGCGGGTGCCGCGGGGGTCCTCGGGGAGCTGAGCTGCCAGACCTTGGCCGGGGGCAGGTTCCCCCACACCTTCCAGCAGCCGGTGGCGTAGCGCCGCTGGTAGCGCTCCAGGACGGACTCCACCTCGCGGTGCCGGGCGGCCTCGGCGCGCGGCGCCAGCAGCGTACGGGCGGCTCCGGTGCCGAGGTAGGCGAAGTAGGCGAGGGTCCCGCCAGGGCGCAGCAGTTCCAGATAGCGGTCCATGATCGTCTCGACCTGGTCCGGCTCCAGGTTGGCGAACGGCAGCCCGGAGACGATCACGTCGTAGCGCCGTCCCGTGTCCAGCTCCTCGACGAGGGTGGGGTGGACGCGCACCCGCCCTGCCCCGCCCGGCCGGTCCGACAGATGGGGGTGGCCGTGCACGAGGTGCCGCAGGCGGGCGGCGAAACGCTCGTTGGCCTCCACGATGTCCAGGTGGCACTCGCGGCCGAGGAGCGGGATGAGGGTACGGGTCACCGAACCGGTGCCCGCGCCCGCCTCCAGCACGGTGAGGGGGCGGCCGGTCCGCTCCCGCAGCCCGTCGGTGAGCAGCCCCGCCAGACGGCGGCTGCTGGGGGCTATCGCCCCGGTGGTACGGAAGTCCCGCACGGCTTCGGTCAGGAACGTCCAGCTCTCGGTGTTGCGCTGCGCGGGGAAACGGGCGGGTGCGGTGGTGGCGGGCGCGTGGGCGTGGGCGTGGGTGGTGCGGTCGTCCATGATCCGACCCTTACGGATCATGAGGGCCCTGGGAACCCCCCTTGCTGATCGTTTGAGCGAACTTGACCCGGCACCGCTCGTACGTTCACCGGGCGTACTCCGGCCGACCACCCCGGGTCAGCCCGTCGGCCATCCGGCCGTCCCGCCATCCCCTAGGGGCCCTCCCCACCTACCAGTGCGCGGGGCGGGCGAGGTCCCGGGGCAGGACGGTCGCCGCGTCGCCCTTGGCCGCGTTCATCTGGGCCTGGGTGAGGAAGATGCTCCCGGTGAGGTCGGCGCCGCGCAGATCGGCGTCCCGGAAGTCCGCGCCGATGAGATCGGCGCCACGCAGGTCCGCGCCCTGGAGATCGGCCGCGATGAGCAGCGCCCCGCGCAGATTGGCGCCCCGCAGGTCGGCACCCCTGAGCCGGGCGCCGACGAGATCGGCACCCCTGCGGTTCTTCTTGCGGCCCGGGACACCGGCCCGCGCCAGCTCGCTGACGCGCAGCAACAGCGCGTTGACCTCCTCACGTACGGCCGGGACGTCCGTGGCCGCGAGGGTCGCCGCGTCGGCGAGGGTGAGCCGCTCGGTGTTCTCCAGCGCCTCGCGCAGCTCGCCGTGCAGGGGGCGCGCCGCGGTGAGTGCCAGCGCCTCGGTCACGTACCAGAGCAGCTCGTGGAGCTGGCGCATGACGGGGAACACGTCGAACATCTGCCGCGCCGTGTCCGGGGCCTGCCGCCAGTCCTGCCCGCCGAAGGTGGTCAGGGAGACCTTCTGGCCCGCGCCGAAGCAGTCGAAGACGGTGCAGCCGGGGAAGCCCTCCTCGCGCAGCCGCGCGTGGATGCCGCAGCGGAAGTCCTCGCGCAGGTTCCCGCAGGGCTGTCCGGCCTTCTTGTCGACGGCGAAGTCGGCGGAGGCGGCGAAGGGCAGCGCGACACAGCACAGGCCGAAACAGTTCGCACAGTCCGCCTGGAGGGCGGAACGGTCTGCGCTGTCCGGGGTGGCGGGGCCCGGTGCGGGACCCGCGTCGGGACCAGAGGGGGCGGGGGACTTCTGGGACACCGTGCGTGCGCTCCTGCCGCGAGGGGGCGCGGCCTCGGGCCGCGCGCGGGACAAGCCTCCATTGTCCCCGACCCGGCACGGTTGCCCTCGCCCCCGTCCGACGCGGTGGCGCCGTGCGCGGGACGCGACGCCCGCACCGTCACACGCTGCGCACCATCACACGCTGCGCGCCGTCACACCGTCACACCGCCATCCGCACCGTCACGCCCGCCGCCGTCAGCGCGCCGGTGGCGTCTTCGGGGGCCGACTCCTCCGTCACCACCGCGTCGAGCGCGGTGACAGGCACGACGTGGGCGAGTGCCGTGCGGGAGAACTTCCCCGCGTCGGCGACGGCGATCACGCGGCGGGACGAGGCGATCGCGGCACGCTTGACGGCGGCGTCGGCCAGATCGTAGGCGGTGAGCCCGTCGTCCGCGCTCAGGCCGCAGCAGCCGATGACGGCCGTGTCGAAGCGGAGCGCGGCCAGCGACGACTCGGTCAGCGGGCCGGTCAGCGCGAGTTCGCCGGGACGCGGCTCACCACCGGGCAGCACGAGCTTCAGCCGGGCGGCCCCCGTGAGCGCGTTGACCGCGTGGAGGGACAGCGGCATCACCGTCAGCCGCCGGTGGACCAGCAGGCGCGCGACCTCCAGACAGGTGGTCCCGCTGTCCAGGACGACGGACTCGCCGTCAGCGAGCAGCTCCGCGACCTCGGCGGCGATGCGCCGCTTCGCCTCCCCGCTCTCCCCCGCGCGCAGCGCGAACGGCGGCTCCTCGCCGCGCAGCAGCAGGCTTCTGGCACCGCCCCGGTAGCGCTCCAGCACGCCCTGCCCCGCCAGCGTTTCGAGGTCCCTGCGAATCGTCATCTCCGAGGCGCTGGTGCGCGCGGCGAGTTCCGCGACGCTCAACTCCCCGGCCTCGCGGACGGCTTCCGTGATCGTTCTCAGACGGTCGGTGCTCGGCATGGATGCGATTGAACACCACATCTGCGCGTATTGCCATCTTACGAACACGTTATCTGTTCGCTAGGTTCGCGGTCATGGAAAGATCGCTGCGGGCCGCCCGGCTGGCCACGTTCATCTACTTCGCCCTCAACGGCTTCGTGATGGGGATGTGGATCGTCCACATCCCCATCGTCGAACACCGCGCCGGAATCACTCACGCGGTGCTGGGCTGGCTGCTGTTGCTGCTCGGCGGCGGCGCCTTCGCAGGCATGCGGCTGGCCGGGCCGCTCACCGACCGCTTCGGCGCGCGCAAGGCCGTCCCGCTCGGCGCGGCGCTGTGCGCGGCGGCGCTCGTGCTGCCCGGCCTGGCCGCCGGGCCCTGGTCACTGGGCGCGGCGCTGCTGGTGCTCGGCTTCGGCAACGGCTGCCTCGATGTCAGCATGAACACCCATGCCGTCGAGGTCGAGCGCGGCTACGGACGGCCCGTCATGTCCGCGTTCCACGCCGTGTTCTCGGTCGGCGGCGTGCTCGCGGCCCTGGTCGGCGCCCGCACGCTCACCTGGGGCTGGAGCGCGGCGACGGCCCTGGGGCTGGTGAGCGTCCTCGGCGTGCTCGTCGCCGGGCTCGCCGCGCCCGCGTTGCTGCGACCGGCCGGACGCCGCGCGCGGGACGCCGCCGCGTCCACGGGCGAGGGGGCGTCCCGGACGGCCGAGGGGACACCCGAGGCGGCGGTGGCCCGGCGTCGCACACCCGGACGCATCTGGGCGCTGGCCGTGCTCGCGCTGATGCTCATGCTCTGCGAGGGCGTCGCCAACGACTGGAGCGTGCTGGCCATGCGCGACGTCCTGGCCGCGCCGCCCGCCACCGCCGCGCTCGCCTACGGCGCCTTCGCCACCGCGATGACCGTCGGCCGCCTGCTCACCGACCGGGTGGCCGCGCGCTGGGGCCCCGTCGCGATCGTCCGCTACGGCGCGGCTCTCGCCGCGCTGGGCCTCACCGCCGCCGCGCTCACCCCGTGGATTCCGTTGGCCCTGGTGGGCTGGACGGTGTTCGGCGTCGGCCTCTCGGGGTGCGTCCCGCAGTTGTTCAGCGCGGCGGGCCACGCCGACCCGCAGGCCGCGGGCGTCAACGTCTCCCGCGTCGCGGGGCTCGGCTACCTCGGCATGCTCGCGGGCCCCACCGTCATCGGCCCGCTCACCCACCTCGTCCCGCTCAACCTCACCTTTCTCCTGCCCGTCGCCTTCTGCGTCGTCGCGGCCTGCGCGGCCCGGGTCCTGCGGTCACCGGCCGACGCCTCCGCACAGCGAGGCGCCCGGGCCGGGGAGCCGTCGCGGCGGCCCGTACCCGGCGCGCAGTAGATTCGTGCTGCTCCCTCTCTGCTTCACTTGGCACCGGATGTTCCGGAACACTGCCGCAAGCTATCGGAGGGTGCGCCGGAAATGGCAAGGCAGGGGCGGCAGGGAAGCCCGTCGACGGGTGTCGGCGTGCGGTGCGAGGAGGTTCCATGGCGGTCGAGGAGACCGGACAGTCGCGGCCCAAGGTCACGATCAGCGCGATCGCGCAGGAGGCCGGGGTCTCGGTGCCCACGGTCTCGCGCGTGGTCAACGGCCGCTCCGACGTGGCGCCCGAGACCCGCGCGCGGGTCGAGGACCTGCTGCGGTTGCACGGGTACCGGCGCCGCGCACCCGCGGCGCGCGAGCGGGCCGGACTCCTCGACCTGGTCTTCAGCGATCTCGACAGCCCCTGGGCCGTGGAGATCATCCGCGGTGTGGAGGAGGTCGCGCACGCGTCCGGGATGGGCACGGTGGTCTCCGCGACGCACGGCCGCGCCGGTGCCACGCGGCAGTGGCTGGAGAACCTGCGGGACCGGGCCTCCGACGGGGTCATCCTGGTGACGTCGGCCCTGGAGCCCCCGCACCAGCGGGAGTTGCGGCGCCTGGAGGTGCCCATCGTGGTCGTGGATCCTGCGGGTTCGCCCTCGCTGGACGCGCCGACGGTCGGGGCCAGCAATTGGGCGGGCGGCCTCGCCGCGACGGAGCATCTGCTGGGCCTCGGGCACCGGCGCATCGGGCTCGTCGCGGGGCCGCAGCGGCTGCTGTGCAGCAGGGCGCGCGCCGACGGCTACCGCACGGCGCTGGAGTCGGCCGGGATCAGCGCGGACGACGCGCTCGTGGTGCGCGGCGACTTCTACCACGAGTCCGGGTTCACCGGGTGCCAGAAGCTGATGGACCTGGCGGACCCGCCCACCGCCATCTTCGCGTCCAGCGATCAGATGGCCATGGGCGCGATCGAGGCGCTGCGCCGCCGCGGGCTGCGGGTGCCGGACGACGTCAGCGTCGTGGGGTTCGACGACCTGCCGGAGATGCGCTGGGCGTCCCCGCCGCTGACGACGGTGCGTCAGCCGCTCGCGGAGATGGGCAAGGTGGCGGCGCGCACGGTGCTGCGGCTGGCCCGTGAGGAGGAACTGGACTCCCCTCGGGTCGAGTTGGCGACCGAACTGATCGTACGGGCCAGCTCGGCGCCGCCCGCGGGCTGACCCACGCCCGGCGGGGAGGGCCGGGACCGGCAGATGGAGGCGCGACGGGCGCGCCGCCTCGTACGGACCGCGCCCCGGATCACACCGCACCACACCGCGCCCCTGGGCCGGGACCGCCCGCGCACGGTCGGCGGCCGCGTCGGCGTGCCCGGGTCACGTCGGCGCGCCTCGGCCCCGTCGGCCCGTGTCCGCGCCGGGCGACGGCGCGCCCCGCGCCGCTTTCGCGTCCACCCCTGCCCCGCGCCCCGCGTGGCCTCACGTGCCCCGCGCGGCCCGATCACGTCCTAAGCGTTGACAACTCCCGCGCCTCTCCGTAACTTCCAGCGGCATCGACCGAGAATTCTCGGGATTCTTCCGGAAGGTGTGCTGGCATGCGGACCAATCTGTCTCGACGGCGCGGACGGGGCCTCTCCGTGCTCACGGCGGCGCTTCTCAGCGCCTCGGCCCTGGCGGGCTGCGGCAGCAGCGGTCCCGCGGGGGCCGGCGGCGAGGGGAAGCTCGACGTCTGGGTCTACGGGGACGCCTCGGCCAAGGTGCAGGAGGAAGTCGTCAAGCGCTTCAACAAGCACTCCGACGTCAAGGCCGAACTGACCAAGGTGCCCGGCGACAACTACCAGGACAAGCTGCGTACCGCCATGGGCACCCCGAACGCTCCCGACGTGTTCTTCAACTGGGGCGGCGGCAGCATCGCCAGCTTCGTCGACAAGGACATGCTCGTCGACCTCGGCCCCGAACTGGCCAAGGACGCCGAGCTGAAGGACGCGTTCCTCCAGCCGATCCTCGACGCGGGCAAGGTGGACAAGAAGCTCTACGGCGTGCCGATGCGCGGCATGCAGCCCGTGATGCTCTTCTACAACAAGGACGTCTTCAAGAAGGCCGACGCCGAACCGCCCCGCTCCTGGGACGACCTGATCTCCCTCATCGGGACGTTCAAGAAGGAGGGCGTGACCCCGTTCGCGCTCGCGGGCTCGGAAGCCTGGCCCGAGCTGATGTGGGTGGAGTACCTGCTCGACCGCATCGGCGGGCCCGAGGTCTTCCAGAAGATCCAGGACGGGGACATGAGCGGCTGGGGCGACCCGGCGGTGCTCAAGACCGCGCAGACCATCGAGGACCTCGTCGACCGGGGCGCGTTCGGCAAGAACTTCTCCTCCGTCAACTACACCGCCGACGGCGCCTCCACCCTCTTCGCCAAGGACCGCGCCGCCATGCACCTCATGGGGAGCTGGGAGTACGCCAACCAGAAGGCGAACCAGCCCGAGTTCGCCAAGTCCGGGCTCGGCTGGACCTCCTTCCCCGCCTACCCCGAAGGAGAGGGCGACCCGAAGAACGTCGTCGGCAACCCCACCAACTACTGGTCCGTCAACAAGAAGGCCGAGGAGCGCGAGGCCGCGCTCGACTTCGTCAAGATGGCGGCCGAGGACAAGTACGCCGACGACCTCATCGCCAACGGCGACGTGCCGACCACCCGGGACGCGGGCTCCCGGCTCGGCGCCCACGAGAACCCGGGGTACGCGCAGTTCCAGTACGACATGGTCGACCAGGCACCGCACTTCACCCTCTCCTGGGACCAGGCGCTCCCGGCCGAGCAGTCCAGCGCGATGCTCACCCAGATCCAGAAGCTCTTCAACGGACAGTCCACGGCGCGGGAGTTCGTCACCGCCATGAAGGGCCTGTGATGCCGCTTCCCGCCGTCGTGGCGCACCCCGGTGGCGCGGGGCGCCCCGGCACCCTGTGGGCGCTGCCGGGGCTGGTCTTCTTCACCCTGTTCGCCATGCTGCCGATGGGCCTGGTGGCTCTGCTCTCCCTCACCTCCTGGGACGGGATCGGCGTGCCCTCCTGGAGCGGGGGCGCCAACTGGTCCCGGCTGTGGAACGACCCGACGATGCGTCAGGCCGTCTGGCTCAGCCTGCTGCTGACCGCGCTCTCCTGGCTCGTCCAGACGCCGCTGGCCCTGCTGCTCGGCGTCTGGGCGGCGGGGCGGCAGCGGGCCCGCGCCGTGCTGAGCGCGGTGTTCTTCCTGCCGCTGCTCGCCTCCTCCGTCGCGCTGGCCCTGCTGTGGAAGTCGCTGCTGGACCCCAACTTCGGGATCATCGGGGACATCGGGCCCTGGATCGGCTTCGCCGACGGCGATCTGCTGGGCGATCCGCAGGGCGCCTTCGCGGCGGTGCTCTTCGTCGCGTCCTGGCAGTTCATCCCGTTCCACACGCTGCTCTACCAGGGCGGCACCCGCCAGATCCCCGCGTCCCTCTACGACGCTGCGCGCATCGACGGGGCGGGCACCGTGCGGCAGTTCTTCCACATCACGCTGCCCCAGTTGCGCAACACCGTGATCACCTCGTCCGTCCTGATGGTCGTCGGCGCGCTGACGTTCTTCGACACCGTGCTCATCCTCACCCAGGGCGGCCCCGGAACGGACACCACGATCGTGCCCTACCTCATGTACAAGACCGGCTTCGACGCCTTCGACATGGGCTACGCCAGCGCCGTCGCCACGACCCTGGTCGTGGTCGCCACCGGCGTCTCGCTGCTCCTCGTGCGGCTGACCGGCTTCGGCGCCATGCGCAGCACCCGGGAGGGGATGTGACCGACGTGCTGCACCGCGCCGCCCGTACGGAGGACGCCCGGCCACCCGGCTCCGGCACGCCGCCCGGCACCCGCGGAGGCCGACGCCGAGGCCCCCGCCGGAGCCGTCCCAACATCCCGGCGGGTATCGGCGCGCTGCTGTGGCTGGGGATCGTCGGGCTGCCGCTGTACGCGCTCGTCGGCTCCACCTTCCGCAGCCGCGACGACTACCTCGACAACGGCCCCCTCTCCCTGCCGGGCGACCCCACGCTCGACAACTACGAGCGCGTCCTCGGCAGCGACTTCCTGCGCTACCTCGCCAACACCGCCGTCGTCACCGCCGCCTCCGTCGCGATCGTCCTCGTGCTCGCGGTGACGGTGGGCTACACCGTGGTGCGCAACAGGAGCCGCTTCTCCCGGCGGATCTTCCAGGTCTTCCTGCTCGGCCTCGCGATCCCCGCACAGGCCGTGATCGTGCCCGTGTACCTGGTCATCACCCAACTGCACCTGTACGACAGCCTGCTCGCCGTCATCCTGCCCACCGCCGCGTTCTCGCTGCCGGTGAGCGTCCTCGTCCTGACGGGCACGATGCGCGACATCGACGAGGAGATGTACGAGTCGATGGCCCTGGACGGCGCGGGTCCCGCGCGGATCCTGTGGCAACTGGTCGTACCGCTGTGCCGGTCCGGGATCTCCACCGTCGGCGTCTACGCGGCGCTCCAGGCGTGGAACAACTTCCTCTTCCCCCTCATCCTCACCCAGTCGCCCGGCACCCGCGTGCTGACCCTCGGCCTGTACGACTTCGTCGGCCAGTTCCGGGTGGACATCCCGGCACTGCTCGCCGCCGTCGTCCTCTCCATCGTGCCCCTCTTCACCGTCTACCTCTTCGCCCGCCGCCAGCTCGTCAGCGGCCTGATGGGCGTCGGCGGCAAATGAGCGGGAAGAGCGGGAAAACCGCGCGAAACCAGCCGGACAGGAGTCCCATGCACCACGAGACCGACGGCCCCTGGCGGGACATCTCGCAGCCCGCGGCCGACCGCGTCCGCGACCTGATCTCCCGGATGACGCTGGAGGAGAAGCTCGCCCAGCTCTCCAGCGTGTGGCCGGGCGCCGACGCGGAGGGCGAGGACGTCGCGCCGCTCCAGCACGAGGTGACGGCCGCCTCCCCGCACGGCGGGCTCGACGCGCTGCTCCCGCACGGGCTGGGCCAGTTGACGCGCCCGTTCGGCACCGCGCCGGTGACGGCGGCCGAGGGCGTGCGCGCGCTGGCCGCCACCCAGGCCCGCGTCATGGCCGGGAACCGCTTCGGCATTCCGGCGATCGCCCACGAGGAGTGCCTCACGGGCTTCACCACCTGGGGCGCGACCGTCTTCCCCACCCCGCTCGCCTGGGGTGCCTCCTTCGACCCCGCACTCGTGGGCCGGGCCGCCGGGCTGATCGGCGCCTCGCTGCGCGCGGCCGGCGTCCACCAGGGCCTCTCGCCGGTGCTCGACGTGGTGCGCGACCCCCGCTGGGGCCGTACGGAGGAGTCCGTCAGCGAGGATCCGTACCTGGTCGCGACCGTCGGCACGGCGTATGTGCGGGGCCTGGAGGACAGCGGTGTCATCGCGACGCTCAAGCACTTCGCTGGGTACGCGGGCTCGCGCGGCGCCCGTAACCACGCGCCCGTCGCGGCAGGCCCGCGCGAGCTGGCCGACGTGGTGCTGCCGCCCTTCGAACTCGCCCTGCGCGACGGCGGCGCCCGCTCCGTGATGCACGCCTACAACGACATCGACGGCGTCCCCGCCGCCGCCGACCCCTCGCTGCTGACGGGGCTGCTCCGCGAGGAGTGGGGGTTCACCGGCACGGTCGTGGCCGACTACTTCGGCGTCTCCTTCCTCGAACTCGCCCACGGGGTGGCCGGATCGCCCCGCGAGGCCGCCGCGCTCGCGCTGTCGGCCGGCGTGGACGTGGAACTGCCCGCCGTGCGCTGCTACGGGGAACCGCTGCGGGAGGCGGTACGGGCGGGCGAGGTGGCGGAGGCCCTGGTGGACCGCGCGCTGGCGCGGGTGCTCGGCCAGAAGTGCGCGCTGGGCATGCTCGATCCGGGCTGGGACCCGCGCCCCGGGGTCGCGTCCGGGGCCGACCCCGGTTCCGACGCGGACGCGGACGCGGACCTGGACCTGGATCCGGCGGAGATGCGGGACGTGGCACGGCAGTTGGCCGAGGAGTCCGTGGTGCTGCTCGCCGACGACGGCGGTGTGCTGCCGCTGACCGCGCGCCCCGGCAGCCGCATCGCCGTCATCGGGCCACAGGCCGACGACCCCGCCGCGATGCTCGGCTGCTACACCTTCCCCCGTCACGTCGGCGTCGAGCACCCCGGACTGCCACTGGGCGTGGAGATCCCGACGCTGCTCGCCGCCCTGCGGGACGCGCTGCCGGACGCGGAGATCACCCACGCGCCGGGCTGCCCGCCGCCGGGCCCCGCGACGGGCAATGCCTCCGCCGCGCCAGGCCCGGACGCGGACGCCGCCGCGGGACAGCTCGCCGAGGCCGTCGCGCTGGCCAGTGAGGCCGAGGTGTGCGTGGCCGTCGTCGGGGACCGCTCCGGGCTCTTCGGGCGGGGCACCTCGGGCGAGGGCTGCGATGCGCCCGACCTCGACCTGCCGGGCAGCCAGGGCGCGTTGGTGGAGGCGCTGCTCGCCACCGGTACGCCGCTCGTGCTCGTCGTGCTGTCGGGCCGTCCCTACGCGCTGGGCCGGTACGCGGCGGCTACGGAGCAGGGCGCGGGGCGCGGCGCGGGCCATGGTGCCGCCGCGGTCGTGCAGGCGTTCTTCCCCGGCGAGGAGGGCGGCACCGCGCTGGCCGGTGTGCTGGCCGGACGCGTGAACCCGTCGGGCAGGCTGCCGGTCAGCGTGCCGTACGGGCCCGGCGGGCAGCCGTGGACGTACCTCGCCCCGCCGCTCGGCCACCGCGGCGAGGCCAGCTCGCTCGACCCGACCCCGCTCTACCCGTTCGGGCACGGCCTGTCCTACACCGACTTCCACTGGCGGGACGCGGCCGTCGTCGCGCCGGAATCGGACGGCGGCGAGGGCGAGAGCGAGAGCGGGCGCGTACGGGGTGAAGCGGTCGGCGAAGTGCCGCTGGACACGGACGAGGAGGCGACGGTGCGGGTCACCGTCACGAACACGGGCGAGCGCGCGGGCACCGAGGTCGTGCAGCTCTATCTGCACGACCCGGTGGCCCGCACGGCCCGCCCCGTGCAGCGGCTCGTCGGCTACGCGCGGGTCCCGCTCGCCCCCGGCGAGTCCGCCGAGGTGCGCTTCGCCTTCCACCCCGACCTCGCCTCGTACACGGTGCGCGAGGGGCACCGCGTCGTCGAGCCCGGTGCGCTGGAGCTGCGGCTCGCGGCTTCCAGCGCCGACGTCCGCCGGCGGCTCGCGCTCCGCCTCACCGGGCCCGAGCGGAGGGTGGGGTACGGGCGCCGCATGGTCTGCCCGGTGTCGGTCCGCCGTACGGACGGCGCGAACGGGGCGAACGGGGCGCTGCGGGAACCCGAGCACGAGGGACGCGAGGGACGCGAGGCCGGGAGCGCCCTGGAGGGCGGGGAGGGGAACCCGGCGAGGGGCTCCGGTGCCGCACCGGCCGATGGCGCCCCGGCCGCTCCCCCGCACGCCGACGGGGGCCGCCGCACGCCCTTCCACAGCAGCCGCTGACCTGCGTCGGGGCCGGAAGCACACGGGGCGCCGGGCCGCTCGGACAGCGGCCCGGCGCTCCGGCGCTCCAGCGGGGGGGCGGTCAGTGCTCCTGGGCCGTCGGGCGCACCATGATCTCGTTGACCGCCGCGTGCGCGGGCTGGGTGACCATGAAGAGGACGGCTCGCGCGATGTCGTCGGCCCTCAGCCATGTCTCCTCCGGCATGCCGCGCGCGGCCGAGGCCGAGGAGGCGGCTCCCATGGTCATCTCGGTCCGGGTCATGCCCGGTTCGACGAGGCCGACCCGCACCCCGCGCGTCGTCACCTCCTGCCGCAGCGCCTCGCTGAACGCGCCGACCGCGTGCTTCGTCGCCGAGTACACGCTGTTGTTCTTGCGTGGCACGCGGCCCGCGACCGAGCTGACGGTCACGAGGTCGGCGACCCCGCGCGGGCCGTCGGCGACGGCGCCGAGGAGATGGGGAAGGGCGGCTCGCGACGTGGCCAGCACGGCCTTGAGGTTGAGGTCGACCATCCTGTCCCAGTCCTCCGGGTCGCTCTCCTCCACGGCGCTGCGCGCCCCGTAACCCGCGTTGTTCACCAGCACGTCGAGCCGCCCCAGGCGCTCCACGGTCTCCGCGACGGCCCGCCGCGCCTGCCCGGCGTCGCGCAGATCGGCGGTGAGCGGCACGGCCGTGGCGCCCTGGCCGCTGAGCACACCGGTCAGCTCCTCCAGCCGGTCCGTGCGCCGCGCCGCCAGCGCCAGGGTGGCGCCCTGGCGGGCGAGCGCGGAGGCCGTGGCGGCTCCGATGCCGCTGGAGGCACCCGTCACCAGCGCGACGCATCCCGACAGCGGCCCGCCGACGCCGTACGCGCCGTGCTCCCCTGCCGTGGCTTCCCTCTCGTTCTTCACACCCATCTGCCTCGCGTCCTCCGCATCCGCTCCGCGCGCCGGTGCCCTGCGGCACCCCGGCCGATTCCTACCAGCACGGTGCCCCTGTGACGCCCGTTCATTACCGTGCCGTCCACTCCCCCTCCCCTGGCCCGGTCTGGCCCGGTCACATGAAAAAGAGTGGACACGCCACGAGCCCCACTGTAAATCTATTCCACATGTCACATACTCATGCAGCATCACCCGACGAACCCCCACTGACCTGGCCGGAGGGCTTCCGCGCCTACACGGGGCACGCGGGGCTGCGCGACCAGGGGGACGATGTCTCGGTCGTGGCGTCGGACAGGCCCGCCGTCAGCGCCGCGATGTTCACCCGGAGCCGCTTCGCGGGCCCCGCCGTGCGGCTCGGCCGCGTCAACGCCGCCGGGCAGCGCGTCAGGGCGCTGGGCACGCTGGCGCAGAACGCCAACGTCGCCACGGGGCGCCAGGGCGAGGAGAACGCCGCCGAGGTCGTGCACCGCATCGCCGGGATCCTCGGCATACCGGAGGACGAGGTGCTGCTCGGCTCGACGGGCGTGATCGGGCGCCCGCTGCCGATGGAAGCGCTCCGCACGCATCTGGACGAGGCCACGCGGCGCGGCCCCTCGGCGTTCGACGCCGGGCCCCTCGACGTGGCCCGCGCGATGATGACCACCGACACCCGGCCCAAGACGGCCGTGCGGACCGTGGGCCGCGCCCGCGTCGTCGGCGTCGCCAAGGGCGTCGGCATGCTGGAGCCCGACATGGCCACCATGCTCGCCTACGTCTTCACCGACGCGGAGCTGTCCCCGGCCCAGTCCGACGCCGCTCTCCGTGCAGCCGTCGACAAGAGCTTCCACTGTCTGAGCGTGGACACCGACACCTCCACCTCGGACACCGTGGCCCTGATCGCCAACGGCGCCGCGGGACCCGTCGAAGAGGCGGAGTTCGCCGACGCGCTGGCCGGCCTGTGCCTGGACCTGACCACCCAGCTGGCCCGCGACGGCGAGGGCGCCACCAAGCTCCTGCGCGTGACGGTCGGCCGGGCCAGGGACGCGGAGCAGGCCAGGCGCGTCGCGAAGAGCGTCGTGAACTCGCCCCTGGTGAAGGCCGCGGTGCACGGCGCCGACCCGAACTGGGGCCGCGTCGTCATGGCCGTCGGCAAGAACACCGACGACATGGACATCGACCCCGGCCTGGTGACCGTGTCCTTCGGGGAGACCGAGGTCTATCCCGAGGAACCCGGCGCCGACACCCTCGACCGGCTCGTCGCCGCCATGCGGCGGGACGAGGTCGACATCACCGTCTCCCTCGGCCTCGGCGACGCCACCTGCACCGTCTACGGCTGCGATCTGACAGAGGGGTACATCCGCGTCAACGCGGACTACACCTCGTAGCGACCGGCCCAGCCACCGGCATCGGCACAGCCGGGGTCAGGGCGCGGAGAAGACCAGGGCCGCGTTCTGGCCGCCGAAGCCGAGGGAGTTGGAGGCGACGGCCTCCATCCGCACCGGCCGGGGCGCCTTGGCGACGACGTCGAGGTCCATGTCCGGGTCGAGGCGGTCGAGGTTGGCGGTCGGCGGCACGAGCTGGTGCTCCAGGGCCAGCACGCTGAAGGCCGCCTCGATGCCCCCCGCGCCGCCGATGGCGTGCCCGATGACGCTCTTGGACGCGGTGACCGGCGGCGCGGCGGGGAAGACGCGGCTCAGCACCCTGGCCTCGACGGCGTCGTTGGTGCGCGTGGCCGTACCGTGCGCGTTGACGTGGCCGATGTCGGCCGGGGTCATCCCGGCGTCGCCGAGCGCCGCGCGCAGCGCCCGCTCCAGCCCCTCGCCCCGCGGCTCGGGTGCGGTGGGATGGTGCGCGTCGGCTGACAGCCCGTACCCGGCCAGCCTGGCCCGTACGGGCGCGCGGCGCGCGCGTGCCCCTTCCGCGCGCTCCAGCACGAGCAGCCCGGCGCCCTCGCCGAGGACGAAGCCGTCGCGGTCCGCGTCGAAGGGACGGGAGGCGGTGGCCGGATCGTCCCCGCGCGCGGACAGCGCCGTCATCCGCGAGAAGCAGAGCCCCGTCATGGCGCTGTTCCGCGGGGACTCGCTGCCGCCCGCGATGACGATGTCGCAGGCGTCCGCCTGGAGAAGGGCCTTGGCCGTGCCGATGGCGGTGGCGCCCGAGGCGCAGGCGGTGCTGACCGCCAGGTTGGGGCCCTGCGCGCCCAGGTCGATGCCCACCTCGCCGGCCGCCATGTTCGGCACGCTGCGCGGCATCGCGAGGGGGGAGACCCGGCGCAGCCGTCCCGCCTCCAGGTGCGCGAACTCCACGCGCCAGGTCTCCATGCTCGTCGCGCCCACCCCGATGACGACGCCCACGCGGGTGCCGTCCCAGGAGCCGGTGTCCAGGCCGGCGTCGGCGACGGCCTGACGCGCCGCGCACACCGCCAGTTGGACGAAGCGGTCCATCCGCCAGGCGGCACGCCCCACGTCGCGCACCGGGTCGAAGTCCGGTACCTGGCAGGAGAAGCCGACGGGCATGCCCGCCAGCAGCGGGTCGGTGCGCGCCGTGGAGACCCCCGCGCACAGGGTGTGCCAGTTCTCCTCGGCGCCCGTCCCGGCGGGGGTCACCAGGCCGAGCCCGGTGACCACCACGGCGTCCCGCTTCACGGAGCGGTCTGCTCGGCACCGGCCGCGGGGGCCGGGACGAATTCGAGGCCGCCCAGTTCCTCGGGCGCGAACGCCTCCTCCAGCCAGGCCGCCACCTCGCCCAGCGTGCTGTGGGGGCCGGGAGCGTCGTCCTCCATCGCCACCGAGCGCCCGTACTCGCTCTCCAGGATCGTCATCAGCTCCAGCAGCGCCAGCGAATCGAGACCCGCCTCGACGAGCGTGGTCTGCGGGCTCAGCTCCTCCGCCGGGACGTTGAAGTGCTGGGTGATCTGCTCCTCCAGCGTGCGGTACATGTCCACCATCGCGAACTCCACATTTCCTGGACGCACGGGATTACGACGGAACGAAAGATCGCGCCGCCAACAGCGAAACTAGCAGCGGGAAAGTCCTCGACGGCCAAGACACGCACCCGCGTGGGCCGGTCGTACCACGCTTTCCACGGACGGCCGGAATTTCCCTGGAGTGAATTCCTCCATACCTCTGTTGCGCGCTTTCTCCTGCTTGACAGCGTGTTGTCGCCGATCAATCCTCAGCAGCACTTCTGCCACAGGGGCGACGAAGAGACGAAGAGGGGAAGAGGGGAAACGCGCATGCGGGACACCGGAACGACGAACGGCGCCTCCGGGACTGTGGTGATGACGGGTGCCACCGGTTTTCTCGGCTCACACGTGCTTGCCGGAATGCTGCTGCGGAACGCGAACACCTCCGTGGTGGCGCTGACCCGCCAGGAGCCCGGCCTCGCGGCGGCCCGGCTGGCGACGGCGCTGCGGGCCACGGGGGTACCGCTGCCCCGTGACCTGCGCGAACGGGTCAGCACCGTGCGCGCCGACCTCACCGACCCGCACCTGGGCCTGTCCTCTCGCGCCTACCGCGAACTGGCGCGGCACGCCGACTCCGTATGGCACATGGCGGGCGACATCCGCCTGGTGCACCGCCCCTCCGCGCTGGACCGCGTCAACGTGGAGGGCACCCGTCACATGCTGCGCTTCGCGGCGACAGCCCCGCGCCGCCCCCACCTGCTGCACACCAGCACCGCCTATGTGGCGGGCGCGCTGACGCACGGGCACGTGGCCGAGGACGACATCGGGGGCGGCGAGGGCTTTCTGACGGAGTACGAGGGCTCCAAGCACCGCGCCGAGCGGCTGGTGCGCGGCCTGGCCAAGGAGGTCGGCGGCGGCGTCACCGTCTTCCGCCCGAGCGTGCTGACGGATCACAGACCCCCGCGGCCGGGCGCGCCACGGGGCCCGCACAGTGTGCTGGCGGCCAGGCTGGCCATGCTGGGCCGAAGGCTGCCGGCGCTTCCCGCCGCGCGCTCCGGTGCGGTGCGCGACGGCGTGCTGACGGCCCGCATGCCCGGGGATCCGGACGCGCACATGAACATCCTGCCGGTGCAGGACGCGGCGGAGACGATGCTCCACATCGGCCTCGGCCAGGCCGCCGCCTCCCGCGCCGGGGGCGCGGACCGGGGCGAAGGCGGGGGCGGAGTGACGACGTATCACGTGGTCCATCCGCGCCAGACCCCCGTCCAGAGCCTGCTGGAGGCGCTGACGCACCACACGCCGTGGCTGCGGCTGCGGCTCGACGGCGAGGGGCGGGAACGGGGGTACGAAGGGCGCGGGCGTGCAGGGGGCGCGCGGAGAAGTTCGTTGGAGCGCGCGCTGATGCGGGAGAGCGCCGGTGTAGCCGCCTACGCGTGTTTGCACCGCACCTACGACAGGAGCCGGTGCACGGCGCTGGGCGCCCCCGAACCCCGCCCGCTGGACGCCTCTTACCTGCGCGCCTCCTTCGCGCCGCCGTCCGTGAACTGACCCATAGCGCCCGTCGGAAGAGGCCGGAGAACCGACGGCGACCGAGCGGGTAACCCGACGGAGAACCGCAAAATTCAACGCTTTCACGCAGCCCGCCCCCCAGGCGTGGTTCCCAATCCCCTTGATTCGTGATTGCGTTGATGGAACCGCTGACTTCGCCCTCCTCTCCCGTGAAATACGCCAGTGGGGGCCGACGGTTCCGAGCCGGACAGATGATCCGGCTCTCGGCGCTCCGGCGCCCCGCCGCTCACGGCAGAAACCTCGGGGGAATTCCTGGGCCCCGTCACGTGGTGCGCAAGCTGCTGACATTCAAGCGACTCACAGGAATTCACTGGTGCCCACACTCTCTCTCCCGCATACGGGTCCCACGCGCATATCCGGAGCGGGAAGCGGTGGAAGGTACCCGGAGCGTCGCCCTCCGCCGGCCTCCCCCGCTCTCTTCGCCGATACCGCGTGACGGGGCGCCGTCACGGAAAGCGGACGTACGGCCTCCCCGTACGCGTCCCCCACAGCCGTTCCCCCAGGAGAGCAACAGTGCCGTCACCCCGACGTCCCAACACCCGGCTACGGACCCTGCTGGCCGAGGCCCGCTGGACCCAGGTCTCGCTCGCACGAGCCGTGAACGCGCTCGCGTCCGAGGTCAACATGGAGCTGAGCTACGACCGCACCGCCGTGGCGCACTGGCTCAGCGGCACCCAGCCCAACCCCCCGGTGCCCGAGCTGGTGGCGGAGGCGCTGACCAGGCGCCTGGGACGGACCATCGCCCCCGCGGCGGCGGGATTCGGCTCCGGCACGCCCTCCGCGCCCCACGAGTTGTACGCGATGGGCGCGCAGCGGACCGAGACGAGCCTTCAGGAGCTGTGCGAGGCGGACGCCGACCCCGCCCAGAGGCTCACCTCCCAGCAGCAGCCCTACCGCGAGGCGGACCTCGTCGAGGCGCTGAAGATCAGGCCGTGCCGCCGGGTCCCCGCGCCCCGTTCCCGGCCGTACAAGGCCCCGGGGCACGGCCGTGGCGGCGACAACACGAACGGGCGGGTCAACGGGAACAGGAACGGCAACGGGCAGGGCGGCGGCGGGAACACGAACGGGTACTTGTACCTGTACGGGAACGAGAACGGGGAGGCCCCCGGCGAACTCGGCATCGTGCGCTACGCCGTGCGCTTCTACGCGGCCTCCTTCGACGCGCACGGCGGCGGCAACGCGCGCTCAGCGCTCTCCGCCTATCTCGCCGACGACATCGCGCCCCGGCTGCGCGAGCTGAGGGGCGAGGACGTGCGCCGGGGCCTGCTGGTGGAAGCGTCGCACCTCTCGTTCCTGCTGGCCAGGATGTATCAGGACACGGAGGTGCACGGGCTGGCGCAGCGCCACTTCCTCACGGCCCTGCGCCTGGCGCAGGAGTCCGGCGACCCCACGGCCAGCAGCATCGCCCTGCGCGGCATGAGCGCACAGGCCCTCGCCCTCGGGCACCGCCGCACGGCGCTGGACGCGGCCGTGGCCGCGGCGGAGACCGGCGGGAGCGAGTACGGCAGGCCGAGCGCCTATCTGCTGGCGCAGCTCGCGGTCACGCAGGCGACCTGCGGCATGGAGACAGCGGCGCGCGAGACCCTGGCCCGCGCGGAGAGCGCCGTGGCGGCTGAGGAGGAGAACGCGCGCGCACGGGGCCCGTTCGAGCGCTACTCCCGCGCCGCGCTGGAGTACCAGAGCGCGGCGGTCCTGCGCGAGACGGGCGACGTCCCCGCCGCGCGCGAGGCGCTGTCCCGCTCCCTGGCGCGACGGCCCGCCGAGGACCGCAGGGGGCTGGCCCTGAGCCACGCGCGGAAGGCGGAGATCCTCGTGGCGACGGGGCACGTGGAGGAAGCCTGCGGCTCCTGGCGGAAGTTCCTCGACCACTACCCGACCCTGCGCTCCGGCACGGCCGACTCCGCCTTCCAGCGGCTGCGTCAACTGCTGGCCCCGTTCCGCCAGGTACGCGCGGCCGAGCAGCTTCTCGACCGCGCGGCGGCGTCCGCGCTCCACCACCGCGGCTGAGCGGCGCCCTTGCCGAGGCGCGCACCGCCGCCCTTTCACGCGCTTCATCACCCGCGGCGACCATGACGCGGCCGGCGCCGCGTACTCCGTTGTTGAATCGGAGGGAGGGCAAGAAGGCAGGGGCGCTCCGGTGCGGTGCGGTGCGGCGCAGCGCAGCGCAGCGCAGCGCAGCGCAAAAGCCTCCGGCCCGCCCGCTCCCCGCAGAAGGCTCGCTCCACAGAAGGAAGGCCCATGCCCATCCTCACCCCCGAAGCCCCCGCCGCCCCCGCCGTCCCCCGCGCCCGGAACTCCCGCCTCAAGGACCTGTACGCGGAGATCCAGCGCCGCAACCCCGGGGAGAGCGAGTTCCACCAGGCCGTGCACGAGGTCCTGGTGTCGCTCGCGCCGGTGCTGGAGCGGCACCCGGAGTTCGCCGAGCCGGGACTGATCGAGCGTCTCACCGAGCCCGAACGGCAGATCATCTTCCGCGTGCCGTGGCAGGACGACTCCGGCACGACACACGTCAACAGGGGCTTCCGCGTGGAGTTCAACAGCGCGCTCGGCCCGTACAAGGGCGGTCTGCGCTTCCACCCCTCGGTGGATCTGGGCGTCGTGAAGTTCCTGGGCTTCGAGCAGATCTTCAAGAACGCCCTCACCGGGCTGGGCATCGGCGGCGGCAAGGGCGGCAGCGACTTCGCGCCCAGGGGACGCTCCGACGCCGAAGTGATGCGGTTCTGCCAGTCGTTCATGACCGAACTGCACCGGCACCTGGGCGAGCACACGGACGTCCCGGCAGGCGACATCGGCGTCGGCGGCCGGGAGATCGGCTACCTCTTCGGCCAGTACCGCAGGATCACCAACCGCTGGGAGTCCGGCGTCCTCACCGGCAAGGGCACCGCGTGGGGCGGTTCCGCCGTGCGCACACAGGCCACCGGTTACGGGAACGTGCTGTTCGCCGCGCGCATGCTGGAGGCACGCGGCGCGTCCTTCGAGGGCAGCCGGGTCTCCGTCTCCGGCTCGGGGAACGTGGCACTCCACTCGATCGCGAAGGCGCGGGAACTGGGCGCCCAGGTGATCACAGCCTCCGACTCCGGCGGCTACGTGCTCGACGAGAAGGGCATCGACCTCCCCCTGCTCCAGCAGATCAAGGAGACCGAACGCGGCCGGATCAGCGACTACGCGCAGCGGCGCGGCGGCGCGGCGCGGTATGTGCCGAACGGCAGCGTCTGGGACGTGCCCGTCGATGTCGCCCTCCCCTCGGCCACGCAGAACGAGCTGGACGCCAGCGCCGCCGTCACCCTCGTCCGCAACGGGGTGCGGGCGGTGTCCGAGGGCGCGAACATGCCCGCCACGCCCGAGGCCGTGCGGATGCTGCACCAGGCCGGGGTGGCCTTCGGCCCGGGGAAGGCCGCCAACGCGGGCGGGGTCGCGGTCAGCGCGCTGGAGATGCGGCAGAACGCGGGGCGCGAGACCTGGCCCTTCGCCGAGGTCGAGAAGAGGCTCGCCGACCTCATGCACGGCATCCACGACACATGCGCCGGGACGGCCGAGGCGTACGGCTCCCCCGGCAACTACGCGCTGGGCGCCAACATCGCGGGGTTCGAACGGGTCACGGCGGCAATGCTCGCGCAGGGCGTCGTCTGACGTGGGGGCCGGAAACGGGGGCGGAGACGGAGGGCGGAGGCGGGGGGCGGAACCGGCTTCGCCGCGGCCCGCCGCCGATGAGCGCGGCGGCGGCCCGCTCGCTCCGGGGGGTCACCGTCCAGCACCCCAGAGCCTCGTCCCACTATCGGGGCCCGCGCACGCTTGTGCACCCCCTTGCCGCCGACTCGGACCCGAAAGGGGCATGTGCAAGGAGCGCTGAGGGTGCTCCGACGTGGCTCCGACGCCGCTCAGGCGCGCCGGAACGTGCCGGGCGTGATCCCGTAGACGCGCTGGAACCAGCGGCTGAAATGGGCCTGGTCGGCGAAGCCGGTGACCGCTGCCGCCTCGGACGGCGGGGTGCCCGCCGCGAGCAGCGTACGGGCGTGGCGCAGGCGCAGTTGACGCTGGTAGTCGCTGGGCGCGAGGCCGTACGCGGCGCGGAAGGCGCGGTACAGCGCGAACCGGCTGCACCCGGCCGCCTCCGCCAGACTCTCGGCCGTCACCGGCTCAGGACAGGTCTCGTCGAGCAACGCCCGCGCCCGGCGGGCCGCCTGGCGCCCCGCGCGCTCGGACGGGGCCCGGAGCAGGCCGGTGGGCGCGGTGACGGCGGCACGGCGCGCGACGGCGGTGACGGCCGCCGTGAGCCGTTCGTCCCGCACCAGCGCGGGCGCGTCCTTGGTCAGCACGGCGTGCAGGCGGGCGAGGGCACCGGCGAGCACGGGGTCGGTCAGCACCGGCTGCCGGAACAGCGGCAGTCCGCCGGAGCGCCCGCCCGTCGCGTCGCCGAGCACCTCGCTCACCACGGAGGGGCCGAGGTGCACGATGCGGTACCGGTAGCCCAGTTCGGCTGCGGCCTGCCCGTCGTGGACCTCGTCCGGGTTGAAGGCCATCACCATCCCGGCGCCGCTGGTGTGCGCTGCGCCCCGGCAACGGAAGCGCTGGGCACCGGCGTCGGTGATGCCGAAGGAGTACGTGTCGTGGCTGTGCGGCGGATAGACGTGGTCCAGGAAGTGCGCGTGCATGGCCTCGACGGGGCGCGCGCCGTCCCGCCAGTAGCGCACCCAGCCGCCCGCGTCCGGGCCCGTGTCCAGGCTCGCGTCCGACGATCCCATGGGCGCATTATCGCTCCCGCACCAGCGTTCAAGACGGGCGGATGTCCGGGGCGCCAGAGTCGGGCCATGGCGACGAAGAGGGGCTTGAACAGCCCGTATCTGATGCTGTCCGTGACGATGGTGCTCTGGGGGAGCGCCTTCTCCAGCTCCAAGTCCGTGGTGGAGCACGTGCCGCACCCGGTGGCCGCGCTGCTGCGGTTCGGAGGCGCGGCCCTCGCCCTCCTCGTGGCGCTGGCGCTTTTCGGGCGCGGACGCGGGGGTGGGGGCGCGGGTGGGGGCGGCGGTGCGGGTGCGGGGGCGCGTGCGGCGCTGGCGGGCGTGCTGGGGGTCTTCGCGTACAACGGCCTGTTCTTCTGGGGCCTCTCCCTCGCTCCCTCCCTGGACGCGGGCATCCTCATCCCCGTCATGAGCCCGGTGCTCACGAGCGCCTTCCTGCTGGTGACGGGCCGGGAGCGGGCCTCGCGGGCGCGGTTGGCCGGGCTGGGACTGGGGGTCACGGGAGCCGTGGTCTTCTTCCTCGGCGCGGGCGGCAGCACGCACGGGAGCCCGGCCCGGCTGGCCGGGGACGCGCTGTTCCTGCTCGCCGCGGTCTGCTGGGCCGCCTATACGCTCGCCGGGCCGCGTGTGCTCGCCGGTACGGATCCGCTGCGCGCCACGACGTACGCGACCTGCGCGGGTGCGGTGCTCCTCGGCTTGGTCGCCGCGCCCGATCTGCCCGCCGTGCGCTGGGGTGAACTGCCCGCGAGCGTCTGGGCGAACGCGGCGTACCTTGCCGTGGGCGCCGCCGCCCTCGCCAACCTCCTCTACTACCGCGGCGTGCACGCCGTGGGCCCCGCTTCGGCCTCGCTGATGATGTTCACGGTGCCGGTGGTCAACACGGTGTGCGGCACGTTGCTGCTCGGTGAGACGTTCGGGGTTATGCAGGCTGTGGGGGCGCTGGTGCTTCTGTCGGGCGCGGCCTTGGCGGCGACCCAGGGCCGCTTGCCCCGCCGCGCGGCGCCGGGCCTGGACGCGTCCGGTTCGCAGGGTGACCCGGCGCGGCAGGCACGCGGCTGAGGCGCTGCGCTGGGCGGTTCGCCGTTGGGTGGGTTGCCCTCTTCACGGGGGTGTTGCGCGGGACGGTCGGCCGGTGTGGTGGGTGCTGTAGGGTCCCGCGCTGGTTTTTGTGCCGCTGCACGCAGTGGGGTGGCGGGGCGCCGTTCTTCGGGTGCGGGTGGGTGGCTTCGGCGCGGCGTGTGGTGGCGGTGCGTTCGCGGCTGGCGCCGCGTGGTTCCGGGTTTCGGCCGGTGGGCGTGTGGGGTGCTGTGTGGTGGGGGTCGGTGCCGTGGTGGGGTGTCTCCTCGGGCGGCGACAAGGGCGGGTCTCGTTTACGGGTTTCCCCCGGCACTCGTCGCCACCACTTGCGGGGACACCCCACCACGTCGCCTCCCACCCGGTGACCAACTCCCGGCCGGTGGCCGGTGCCGGTTGTTCCCACGCTGTGGACGGCACTTCGCCAGCACCGTGGACCCGCCCCGGCACCGTGCCGGAGGGGCTCCGGCCACCACTGTTGTGGGCAGGCGTTCCGCATGGCGAGGGGGCACCTCCCAGCGGTAGCTGGGGGAGGGTGGGCACAACCCGGCCACCGGGCCGCAGCCGCGAACGAAACCCCGAAAGGGCACCCCGGGTACGCGCCCCGACTGGGCGTTCAGTGGAGGGGGCCCAGTGCGGTTTCGGCCTCCTTGATGAGGGTGGAGACGAGTCGCCCGGCCGGGGCAGGGGGGCCGGTGGTGAGGGCGACGGACTGGCCCGCGTAGAGGGCCATTTCGTCCACGTTCCCCGTCGCGTCGGCGGTGGGGACCATGTCGGCGTAGCGGAGGTGGTCACGGCCGTGCCGGTCCGTGGCCACCACCTCGCCCTCGCCGGGGCGACCGGGACCACGTGGACACCCGGCGTCCTCCCAGCGGAGCGACGTCGCATTGCGCAGCGCCCGGTGCGGCGCGTCCGGCCACCCACCGTCAAAGCAGCGGGTGTGCACCGTGTCCGCCTCGGTCGCGTCCCGCAGCAGGGCCCGGTACCGCTGGTGGGTGTCCGCTTCCAGCGCCGTCAGGAAGCGCGTGCCGAGCCAGCCCGCCTGGGCGCCGAGCGCGAGCGCGGCGGCGAGCCCCCGGCCGTCGCCGATGCCGCCCGCCGCGACGACCGGGAGGGGCCGCACCGCGTCCACCACGGCGGGCACCAGCGCCATGGTGGAGACCTCTCCCCTGACGTGGCCCCCGGCCTCCCAGCCCTGGGCCACCACCGCGTCGGCCCCCGCCTCCGCCGCGCGGCGGGCCTCCTCGACGCCGCCGACGGTGTGGAAGTGCAGCGCGCCCGCGGCGTGCACGCGGTCGGGCAGTCCCGCCGGGTCGCCCCAGAAGGTGGAGACGAGGGGCACCCCCTCGTCGAGACAGGCCGTCAGGATCTCCTCGACGGGGAAGTCCAGCACGAGGTTGACGCCGAACGTCCCGGCCGTGCGCCGTCGTACCTCGCGTATCCTCGCCACGGCCCGTGCGGGGGTGTCCCACGTCAGCGCGAGGGTTCCCATGCCGCCCGCCTCCGTGACGGCGGCGGCCAGCGCGGGCGTCGTCGCGGAGCCGACCGGGGCCTGGATGACCGGCAGTTCGATGCCCAGCGTCGTGCACAGCGGTGTCGTGAGCACTCCCTCACCCCCACCTCCCCACTCCCCCACGCGCGGCGCGCCGACACGTGCCCCGTCAGCGTGCCGAGGCCAGCGTGTCCTCGGAGACCTGCCACAGCAGCCCGGCCGCCTCCGGGTCGAGCGCGTACGGGGCGACGCCGGAGAGGAAGCCCCCCTGGTGGTCGAGGGCCTCGGCGCAGTCCTCGAAGTAGCGGCCCCCGATGTCCTGGAGGAGCGGCGAGGCGGCGAGCAGCACGGATGTGGCCGCGCCCTGCTCGGGCGTCTTGCGCGTGAGTCCCGTGGCGCCCGCCTGGGCCCGGATGCGCTCCAGGTCCTCCTGCGAGACGTGCCGCTGGAGGTTGGTGGCGATCGATCCCGGCGTCAGCGCGTTGACGGTGATGCCGTCGGACGCCCAGCGCTTGGTGGCCTCCACGGCGAAGAGCACGTTGGCCGTCTTGGACTGCCCGTAGGCCGACCACGGGTCGTACGGGCGCTCCTGGAAGTGGATGTCGTCGAAGACGACGGGCGAGCGCAGGTGCCCGCTGGAGCTGACGGAGACGACGCGGGCTCCCTGAGCCGCTGTGAGCGCGCCATGCAGCCCCGTGGCCAGCGCGAAGTGGCCGAGGTGGTTGGTGACGAACTGCGACTCCCATCCCTGAGGGGTGCGAGTCTCGGGCGCGGCCATCACGCCCGCGTTGTTGACGAGGATGTGCAGCGGCCCGTCCCACGCGCCGGTGAGGGCCGCGACCGACCGGGGGTCGGCGAGGTCGAGGCGGGAGACGCGGAGGTTCGCGTTCCCCGTGGTGGCGGAGATGTCGCGCGCCGTGCGCTCGCCGGCGGCCGTGTCGCGCACGGCGAGGGTCACCTCGGCCCCGGCGCCCGCGAGGGCGCGGGCCGTCTCGACGCCGATGCCGGAGGACGCGCCGGTCACGAGGGCGCGGCGCCCGGTGAGGTCGATGCCGTCGATGACCTCGGCGGCCGTGGAGGTGGCGCCGAAGGGTGTGGTGATGCGCTCGGTGGAGGTCATGGCTCTTTCCCGTCTCGATGGCGCGGCGCATGGGCCGCGCCCGTAGAATGAGAAACGGAGGGCCCTCCGTTCACCCCGACGGTAACCGGAGGATCCTCCGCTTTGCAAGCGACCCCGCCCCGAGGGAGAACGACGTGCCGGCCACCGGCCCCCGACCGCTGCGCGCCGACGCCCAGCGCAACCGCGACCGTCTGCTCGCCGCCGCCCTGCGCGCCTTCTCCGAGGACGGGCCCGAGGCGACGCTGGAGGCCATCGCCAAGGAGGCGGGCGTCGGCATCGGCACCCTCTACCGGCACTTCCCGACGCGCGAGGCGCTGATCGAGGAGACGTACCGCAACGAGCTGTCCCGCCTGTGCGGCGCCGTCCCCGGGCTCCTGGAGGAGCACGCACCCGACGAGGCGCTGCGCGCGTGGATGGAACGCTGCCTGGAGTACATGACGACCAAGCGCGGCATGGCCGACGCGCTGCACGCCGTCATCGCCTCCGGCGGCAACCCGTTCGCGCACAGCAGGGAACAGCTCACCGCCGCGATCACCCTGCTCCTCGAAGCGGGCACCGGGACCGGTGCGCTGCGCCCGGACGTCGATCCCGTCGACGTGCTGATCGCGCTCAGCGGTGTCTCGCTCGCCGCGGGGCGGCCGGAGCAGCGTGAGCAGGCGCGCCGGCTGCTCGATCTGCTGCTGGACGGGCTGCGCTACCGCGCCCCCGAGGACGCCTCGCGCCGCCCGTAGCGGCACCCCCGCCCGTAGGGGCGCCCGTAGCGGAGTCATCGATTCAATTCCGGCATCGGACCATACGAAATGAGTGTTGGACCTGACCGCGCATCACTTCTAGCTTCCTGTGAGGCAGGAGTCGCGACGGTGCCCCTGGTCAGGGCCTCGTACGAGCGCTGACGGCACGCGTGCGGCTCCCGCTCCGGCCGGGCGGACAGCCTGGCCGCGCCGCACCCGCGAGGTGCCCGATGAGGAGAGAGGTCGCCGATGCCCTCCGCTCATGTCCCGCGCTCCGGTTCCCCCCTGGACAGCGCGGTCGCCAAGGTCTTCCGCCGCGTCGTCCCCCTGTTCGTCGTGATGCTGATCTGCAATCAGCTCAACCGCTCCAACATCGGCTACGCCCAGACGCACCTGGAGACGGACGTCGGCATCGGCGCGGCGGCCTACGGGCTGGGCGCCGGGCTCTTCTTCGTCGCGTACGCGATCTTCGAACTCCCCAGCAACGTGCTGATGGAGCGGTACGGGCCGAAGGTCTGGCTGACCCGGATCATGGTCAGCTGGGGCGCGGTGTCCGCCGCGATGGCGTTCGTCAACGGGCCCGAGATGTTCTACGTGCTGCGCTTCCTGCTGGGCGTGGCCGAGGCGGGCTTCTTCCCCGCGATCATCTTCTACTTCTCACGCTGGCTGCCCGGTTCGCACCGCGGCCGGGCCACCGCAATGTTCGTGGCCGGTTCATCGATCGCCGCCGCCGTCTCGGGCCCGGTCTCGGGGCCGCTGCTCTCCCTGCACGGGTTCATGGGGTTCGCGGGCTGGCAGTGGCTGTTCGGCCTGGAGGGGCTGCTGTCGATCGTCGTGGGCTGCGTGGCCTACCGGCTGCTCGACTCGAAGATCGAGGACGCCAAGTGGCTCAACGCGCCCGAGCAAGAGGCCCTGTCGGCCAGCGTGCGGCTGGAGGACGACGCCAGGCGTGCGGAGGCGGGCGCCAAGGCCGCCTCGGTGTCGCGGTGGCGGCTGCTGCTGCACCCGCAGGTGCTGGTGTTCTGCGGGATCTACTTCGCCATCCAGCTCTCGATCTACGCCAACACCTTCTGGCTGCCCAGCATCGTGCGGCGCATCGACGGCACGAACGACGTCACCGTCGGCCTGCTCTCCTCGCTCCCCTGGATCTGCGCGGTCATCGCCATGTACCTGGCCGGGCGGGCCTCGGACCGCATGGGGCGCAGCAAGCCGCTGCTGATCTTCTCCCTGCTGGTCGCCGCCGGCGGCACCTATCTGGCGGCCATCGCCTCGCCCGTGGTCGCCCTGGTATTCCTGTGCGTCGCCGCGATGGGCTTCAAGAGCGCGAGCCCGCTGTTCTGGACCATCCCGCAGGGCACGATGCACCCGGCCGTGCTGGCCCCGGCCATCGCGCTGGTCAACTCGCTGGGCAACCTCGGCGGCTTCGTCGCGCCGTACGGCTTCGGGCTCGTCAAGGAGGCGACGGGGCAGGTGACGTACGGGCTGTACGCGCTGGCGCTCTCCTCGCTGGTGGGGGCCGCGCTGGTGCTGCTGGTGCGCCGCGACCGCTCCCTCATCGGGCCGACGCCGCCCTCGGAGGCCCCGGAGGCCCCGCAGTCCCGGCCGGGTCCCGAGGCGGGGCCCGCCTCGCCGCACCCCGCCTCCTGAGCACTCCGCCCGTCCCCTCTCCGTCCCGCCTTGTCCGTACGCACCGAAGGACTCCGCATGGCCGCGACCGCCCCCGTCCCCGCCTCCGCTCCCGTGTCCGCCGACCGTCCGGCCGTCGCCGCGATGCGGGTGATCCCCGTCGCGGGGCACGACAGCATGCTGCTGAACCTCAGCGGCGCGCACGCCCCGCACTTCACCCGCAACCTCGTCGTGCTGACCGACTCCGAGGGCCGCACCGGCGTCGGGGAGGTGCCGGGCGGCGAACCCATACGGGCGACACTGGAGGAGGCGCGGGACCTGGTGGTCGGCGCGGCCGTCGGCGACCTCCACGCCGTGCTGCGGTCGCTGCGGGAGCGCTTCGGGAACCGGGACGCGGGCGGCAGGGGGGCGCAGACCTTCGATCTGCGGGTGACCGTGCACGCGGTGACGGCCGTCGAGGCGGCGCTGCTGGATCTGCTCGGCCAGCACCTGGGCGTGCCCGTCGCCGCGCTGCTGGGCGAGGGGCGGCAGCGCACGCGGGTCCCCGTGCTCGGGTACCTCTTCTACGTCGGCGACCGCACCCGTACCGACCTGCCCTACCGCTCGGACCCCGGCGCCGAGGACGAATGGCTGCGGCTGCGCGACGAGGAGGCGCTGACGCCCGAGGCCGTCGTGCGCCTCGCGGAGGCGGCCCAGCGCCGGTACGGCTTCCAGGACTTCAAGCTCAAGGGCGGCGTACTGCCGGGCCCGCAGGAGGCGCGGGCGGTGCGCGCGCTGGCCGAGCGCTTCCCCGACGCGCGCATCACCCTGGACCCCAACGGCGCGTGGCCGCTGGCCGAGGCGATCGCTCTGGGCCGGGAACTGCGCGACGTCCTCGCCTACGCGGAGGACCCGTGCGGCCCGGAGGGCGGCTACTCGGGGCGGGAGACCATGGCCGAGTTCCGCCGCGCGACGGGACTGCGGACGGCCACCAACATGGTCGCGACGGACTGGCGGCAACTGGGCCACGCGGTGCGCGCCGACGCCGTCGACATCCCGCTGGCCGACCCGCACTTCTGGACCCTGCACGGCTCGGTGCGCGTCGCCCAGCTGTGCGACGCGTGGGGGCTGACCTGGGGCTCGCACTCCAACAACCACTTCGACGTGTCGCTCGCGATGTTCACGCACGTGGCAGCCGCCGCGCCCGGTGACATCACCGCGATCGACACCCACTGGATCTGGCAGGACGGACAGCGCCTGACCGCCGAGCCCTTCCGCATCGAGGACGGCACCCTCACCGTCCCCGAACGCCCGGGCCTCGGCGTCGAACTCGACATGGAGCGGGTGGAGGAGGCGCACGAGCTGTACCGCTCGCTGGGCCTGGGCGGCCGTGACGACGCGGCGGCCATGCGGTTCCTGGTCCCCGACTGGCGGTTCGACGCGAAGCGGCCCGCGCTGGTACGCGACTGAACGGGGCTGGACGGGCGGGCGGGCCCCATGGGCGGGTCCCATGAGGCGGCCCGCCACCGGCTCACCGCGCGCCGGCCGTGAACGGAGCCTAGGGCGCGGGCACCAGGCCGTCCGCGACCAGTCCGTCGAGCACCGCGTCACCGAGCGCCCGCACGGCGGACTGCGGGCGGACCATCACGGTGAACTCCTTGATCAGGCCCGCCTCGTCGAAGTGCAGCAGGTCGATGCCGTGGATCTGCTTGCCGTTCACCGTCGCGCGGAACTCCAGGATCTCCGCCGGGGTCTCCACACCGTCGCGGCTCGTCTCGGCCGCGCCCTCGAAGCTGCCGACGTAGCGGAAATCCTCGAAGGTGCGCAGCAGCACGCCGAAGAGGCCGAGGACCATGTCCCTGCCCTCGAACGGGGTGAACTTCACCGGGCTGTAGAAGCGGATGTCCTCGGTGAACAGGTCCGTCAGCGCGGAGAGGTCCCGCTTCTCGACGGCGCCCCGGAAGCGTTCGGCGGTCTTCTGGCCCTGGCTCATGCTTCTCTCCCCTGCTCGGCTCGCGCCGTCCCGACGTCACGGTCCGACGCATGCGGTGCGACGTACACGGCTGTTGCTACCCGCGAGTATGCACGCGGGCGCCCTGTTCCTTTCTCCAAGAGGGGTCGCATCTGCTGCGTAGCATCCCCCAATGCGTTGCACATGCCAGGTAAACCGGCATACCTTGTCGCACATGCAGTCCTACACGATCGGCCAGGCCGCGCGCCTGCTCGGCGTCAGCCCCGACACGGCCCGCCGCTGGGCGGACGCGGGACGGGTCGCCACACACCGCGACGAGAGCGGGCGCCGCCTCATCGACGGCCGGGACCTCGCCGCCTTCTCCGTCGAGGTCGGCCAGGCGGGGAACGGCGAGGAGGACGCCTCGTACACCTCGGCGCGCAACGCCTTCCCCGGCATCGTCACCGCGGTGAAGCTGGGCGACGTCGCCGCGCAGGTGGAGATCCAGGCGGGGCCGCACCGGCTCGTGTCGCTGCTGACCCGCGAGGCGGTCGAGGAACTGGGTCTGGAGGTCGGCATGCAGGCCACCGCCAGGGTGAAGTCCACCAGCGTGCACATCGACCGGCCCTGATCAGGCCCCGCCGCGGCGTCGCCGCCCCAGCACGCGACCGTCCCAGCCCACGTCCGTCCAAGCCCGCGACCGTCCGTCCCATCCGTCGCGACCGGCAAGCCCCGGCCCGCACCACCCCGAGGAGCCCCCGCCCCATGTCCTTCGCCTCCACCGGACGACGCACCGCTGCCGCGCTCGTGACCGCGGCCCTCCTGACCCCGCTGGCCGCCTGCGGCAGCGGCGACGACGGCGGGCGGAACAGCGGCGCGGAGTCCGGCGCCTCCGGTGACGCGCCCAAGGTCGAACTGACCGTCCTCGCCGCCTCGTCCCTCACCGATGTGTTCAAGACAGCGGGCGCCGCGTACGAGAAGAAGCACCCGGGCACGAAGGTGAAGTTCTCCTACGCCGGATCTCAGGAACTCGCGGCGCAGGTCAAGCAGGGCGCCCCCGCCGACGCGCTGGTCACGGCGGACACCAAGACCATGGACGGGCTCTCCTCCGACACCGGCAGCCCGGAGGTCATCGCCAAGAACCGCCTCGTGATCGCCACAGGCAAGGGCAACCCGAAGAAGGTCGAGAACCTCAAGGACCTCGCGGACAGCAAGCTGAAGGTCGTGCTCGCGGCGCCCGAGGTGCCCGTCGGCCGCTACAGCAAGCAGGTGCTCGACGCGCAGAAGATCGACGTCAAGCCGGTCTCCGAGGAGGCCAACGTCCGCGCCGTGCTCAGCAAGGTGGAGCTGGGCGAGGCCGACGCGGGCATCGTCTACAAGACGGACGCCGCCACCGCGCCGGGCAAGGTCGAGGCCGTCACGGTCCCCGACGACCAGAACGCCGTCGCCTCCTACCCCGCAGCGCCCCTCAAGACCTCCGAGCACGAGAAGGAGGCCAAGGAGTTCGTGGCGTGGCTCGGCTCGTCCGAGGCCCAGAAGATCCTCCGGGACGGCGGCTTCCAGAAGCCCTGACCCCGGCCCCCTCACTCCCGGCCATGCCCCCCGTACGCCCCACCCAGGGACCCCGATGAGAAGCCTCCGTATCCCCGGCTCCGGCCGCCGCGGTCCCCGTGTCCCCGGTGCCCGGGCTCCCCTGGCGCTGACCGTGCCCGCGCTGCTGGCGATCGGGTTCCTGCTGCTGCCGCTGCTCGGGATCCTCGCCCGTACCCCGTGGTCGAGGCTGGGCGGCCAGCTGACCAGCCCCGGCGTCACCGAGGCGCTGCGCCTCTCGCTGGTCGTCTCCTGCTGGGCCCTGGCCCTCTCTCTCGTACTGGGGGTGCCGCTGGCCTGGCTGCTCGCGCGGGTGCGCTTCCCCGGCAAGGCGCTGGTGCGCTCGCTGGTGCTGCTGCCCATGGTGCTGCCGCCGACGGTGGGCGGTGTCGCCCTCCTCCTGGGCTTCGGCCGCCGCGGGCTGCTGGGACCCTGGCTGGAGGACACCTTCGGCGTCACGCTCCCGTTCCACACCTCGGGCGCCGTCGTCGCCGCGACGTTCGTCGCGATGCCGTTCCTCGTCATCAGCCTCGAAGGCACCCTGGCCGGGCTCAGGCCGCGCTACGAGGAGACCGCCGCCTCTCTCGGTGCCTCGCCCGTGCGGGTGTTCTTCACGGTCACGCTGCCCATGGTCGCCCCGGGGCTGGCCGCGGGCGCCGCGCTCACCTGGGCGCGGGCCCTCGGCGAGTTCGGGGCGACCATCACCTTCGCCGGCAACCTGTCCGGGACCACGCAGACGCTCCCCCTCCAGGTCTATCTGCTCCTCCAGGAGGAGCCCGAGGCCGCCACGTCCGTCTCCCTGCTGCTGCTCGCCATCGCCATGGCCGTCCTGATCGGCATGCGCGGACGGTGGACGGGAAGCGCAGCGGAGAGCACCCGGGGCACCCGTCCCCGGCGGCCGGAGGCGGCACCGGCGGACTCCGCGCCCCCGTCCCGGCGCCCGCCGCACGGTCCGGGACCGGGGCCGGAACCGGAAGCGGAGGCGGAAGCGGAACCCCGCGACGGTGCCTACGCGCTCCCCGCCGCCCCCTCCCGCTGGCCCCTCCACACCGACGTCACCGGCTTCACCACGCTCACCCTCGACGCCGACGCCGGTACCACCGTCGCCGTCGTCGGCCCGAACGGCGCGGGAAAGACCACCCTCCTGCGCGCCCTCCTCGGCCTCACTCCGCGCGCCCGCGCCACGCTCCGGCTCGGCGGCGACGACGTCACCGCGCTGCCCCCGCACCGGCGCGGGGTGGCCTGGGTGCCCCAGGACGGCGCGCTGTTCCCCCGTCAGACCGCCCTCGCGAACACGGCGTACGGGCTGCGGGCGCAGGGCGTGCCGCGTGCCGAGGCGCGCCGGGCCGCGCAGGGGTGGCTCGACCGCCTCGGCGTCGGCCACCTCGCGCGCCGCCGCCCGGCCCAGCTCTCCGGGGGCCAGGCGCAGCGCGTCGCGCTGGCACGCGCGCTGGCGGCGCGGCCGAGGCTGCTGCTGCTCGACGAGCCGCTCGCCGCGCTCGACCAGACGACGCGCGCCCAGGTGCGGCACACGCTGCGCACCCACCTCGACGGCTTCGGCGGGGTCTGCCTGATCGTCACCCACGATCCGGTCGAGGCCGTCTCGCTGGCCGACCGCGTCCTCGTCCTCGACGAGGGCCGCACGCTCCAGGACGCGCCGCCCGCCGAGGTCACGCGGCACCCCCGTTCCCCGTGGGTGGCCCGCATGCTCGGCAGCAACGCGTGGCCCGGAACCGCTTCCGGAGGCGGCCTCGCGCTCACGGGAGGCGGCCGTCTCGTGGTCGCCGACGCGCTGGAGGAGGGGACGGAGGCGCTGGCGGTCATCGCGCCCGAGGCCGTCTCGGTGCACCGGGACAAGCCGGGCGGCAGCCCCCGTAACGTGTGGCCTGGCACCGTCCGGGAGATCACCGCGCTGGGCAGCCGCCTGCGCGTACTGGTCGCCTCCGAACGGGCCCCCGACCTGATCGCGGAGGTGACCCCGGGGGCCGCCGCCGAGCTGGGCCTCGCCGACGGGGTCGCCGTCTGGACGAGCGTCAAGGCGACCGAGGTCACGCTCGTCCCGCTCTGAGCCACCGAGCCACCGCGTCGCCAAGGAGGGCGGGCGGCGGGGCGGCGTTCACGCGTCAGCCGGGGAAGCGGGCGACGTAGCGGCGCTGCCAGGGCGTCTCGACGGCGCGTGCGGCGTAGTGCGCCCGGACGTAGGCCACCGCCTCGCCGCCCGGCACCCCGTCCAGCACCGCGATACAGGCCAGGGCCGTGCCCGTACGGCCGTAGCCACCGCCGCAGGCGACCTCGACGCGCTCGGTCCGCGCCCGCTCCCAGACCTCGCGCAGCGCTTCGGCCGCCGCCCGACGGTCGGCCGGCAGCCGGAAGTCGGGCCAGCGGAGCCACCGCGTCTCCCAGTCGGCGGCGGGCGGCTCATGGCCCAGTAGATGGAGCGCGAAGGAGGGCACAGGCCCCTCCGGCAGCGGCTTGCGCAGCCCCCTGCCGCGCACGAGCCTGCCCGAGGGCAGGCGCAGCACTCCGGTGGCGGTGGGGTCCCAGGTCTCGTGAAGGGTGGTCACGGCGCGAGGGTAGCCCTGGTGGTGGGCCTGACGAGGCCCGATGAGAAAAGGCTTAAACCTTCCCCCGCACGTCCTTGCGAACCTGTCCCGTGACCTCCTGGGACGCATAACCTCTGCCTGGGGGCAAGGGGTTGAGGACGAGGGTGGAGGGCGGGGGCGGAGTGAGCAACATTCCGGAGACCGGGCGTACGCCCCGGGTCACGATCCGGTTAGTGGGGATACAGGTTCTCGTCATGTCGCTGCTGCTGACGCTGGGCGGGCGGCTGTGGTACCTCCAGGTGCGCAATGGCGACGAGTACCAGAAGGAGGCGGCGGGCAACCACGTGCAGCAGGTGGTGCAGCCCGCCACGCGGGGCTCGATCCTGGACGCGCGGGGGGTGCCGATCGCGGACAACGAGACGCGTCTTGTGGTCTCGGCCTCGCGCACCGAGCTGATGAAGATGGACGACCAGGGCAAGGCGGT
>NZ_JBSHAO010000066.1:0-41692 GCF_053611545.1 Streptomyces sp. NPDC054796
GGAGGTGGTGCGGTGGGGTGTCCCCGCAAGTGGTGGCGACGAGTGCCGGGAGAAACCCGACAACGAGACCCGCACTTGTCGCCGCCCGAGGAGACACCCCGGCGCGGCGCCGACCCCCACCACACACGGGCCCCATAACCACTGACGCAAGCCACGAATCACGCGGCGCCAGCCGCGTACTACCGGTCCATACGCCGCGCCGAAGCCACCGACCCGCACCCGGCCCCGTACCGCAGGGCGACGGCGCCAAATGTTGTGGGCAAACGTTCCGCAAGGCGGGACGGGTGGGCACAACCCGTGCCACCGGCCCGCAACACGCGAACGAACCCCAAGAGGCACCAGCCAAGGCGCACCCCTGCAAGAGCCGGGCACCCCGTGTGGCCGTCACCCCGCACCCCGTGAGGGGGGCGCAACCCGGTGAAGCGGCAACCCCCCGTTTCTTCCAACCGAATCCGCGTTAGGCTACGTTCGCGATACCGATCAGGTGTCGGGATATCGAACTGCCGCCAGTTGCAACCAGCTACAAGGGGAGACGCGGAACATGGGACGTCTCGTGCCAGCCGTAACCAGGGCTCTGGACATATTGGAGCTGTTTCTCGACGGCGACGGAACCCTCTCCGCGCCCGAAATCACCCGTAAGCTCCAGCTCCCGCGCACCACCGTGCACGAGCTGGTCACGACGCTCGCGGCCCGTCACTACCTCGTCCCGCTGCCCGACCAGCCGGGCCGCTACCGCCTGGGCGTCCGCACGTACCAGCTCGGCAGCCGCTACGCGGAACAGCTCGACCTCGCGGCCGAGGGCCAGCAGGTGGCCCGTACCGTCGCCGAGACCTGTGACGAGACGGTCCACGTCGCCCTTTTGGAGGGCATGGACGTCATCTACATCGCGAAGGTGGACAGTACGCACGCCGTCCGCATGGTCTCCGCCGCCGGGCGGCGGCTGCCCGCGCACTGCACCTCCGTGGGGAAGATGCTCCTCGCGTCGCTCCCCGAGGACGAGTTGGAGGCGCGGCTGCCCGCGGGCGAGCCCCTCGCGGCGATGACGCCGAACTCCATCACCTCGCCCGAGGCGCTGCGCGAGGCGCTCACGGAGATCAGGGGACGCGGAGTCGCCGTGGAACAGCGCGAGTCGAACCCGGACGTGAGCTGTGTGGCGGCGCCCGTACGGAACTCGGCGGGCCAGGTCGTCGCGGCGCTCAGCATCTCCGTGCCCATGATCCGGTGGAGCGACGAGCGGCTGGCCGAGCTGGAGGAGCTGGCGGTGAAGGGCGCGAGCGAGCTGTCCGAGCGGCTCGGTCACCGTCGCCGCCCCTGAACACCCCCGGCCCTCGGGCCGCCTGACGACTTACGGAGAGCGCATGAGCGGCACACACCCACCCCGCACGCCCCGCGCACTGGACGTCGCCGTGCGGGCGCACGCGAAGCTGGGGGAGGGGCCGACCTGGGACGCCGCGCGTGCGCGGCTGATCTGGGTGGACATCCTCACCTCACGGGTGCACACCTTCGACCCGGCCACCGGCGCCCGTACGGTCCTGGTGACCGAGCAGCACGTGGGCGCGGCCAAGCCCCGCGAGGGCGGCGGCCTCGTCGTCAACCTCCGCGACGGCATCGGGCTGTTCGGCCCGGAGGACGCGGACGCGGACACGGGCGCCGACGCGGGAGCCGTGCCCCGTCGCGCGTTCTCCTGGCTGCACAGGGACCCCGTCCCAGGGCGTCGTGGCAACGACGCGGCGGTCGCGCCCGACGGCGCGCTGTGGGCGGGGAGCATGCGCTACGACGAGGCGGCGGGCGGCGGCGTCCTCGCCCGCGTGACGGGGGACGGCGCGGTCCGCACGGTGCTGCCCGACGTCACCGTCAGCAACGGCGCGGGCTGGAGCCCGGACGGGCGGCTGATGTACTACATCGACACCCCCACAGGCCGCATCGACGTCCTCCCCTTCGACGGCCACGACGTGGACGTCTCGCGCCGCCGTCCGCTGGCCGAGATCGAGGAGAGCGCGGGCTACCCCGACGGCCTGACCGTCGACGCCGAAGGATGCGTCTGGGTCGCGCTGTGGGACGGGGCCGCGCTGCGGCGCTACACGCCGGACGGCGCCCTGGACCGCACCGTTCCGCTGCCGGTGCGGCGGCCCACGGCCTGCGCTTTCGGCGGGCCCGGGCTGCGCGATCTGTACGTCACGACGGCGCTGACGGGCGCAGAGCCGGCGCGGCAGCCGCTGGCGGGCTCCCTGCTGGTGCTGCCGGACGCGGGGCAGGGCCTGCCGCAGCCCGTGTTCGCGGGCTAGCAAGGGCGAGGGCGGGGGCGGGGCGCCCGGTGCCCCGCTCAGCTCTCCGCCGGGCCCGCCACGTCCTCGCCCAGCATCCGCTTCAGCAGATCCCGCAGCACCGTCCGCTCCGCGTTCGTCAGCTCGCCGAGGGGTTCGCGGGCGAAATCGAGGGACTCGCGCAGCCGGTCGGCGGTGGCGCGGCCCTCGTCCGTGGCGGCGGCGACCTTGACGCGGCGGTCAGCGGGGTCCGGACGGCGCTCGACGAGCCCGCGCACTTCGAGGCGGTCCACTATCCCCGTCACGTTCGACGGCTCGCACTTGAGCTGCTGGGCCACCTTGCGCATGGGCGTGGGCTCCCGGGAGAGGAGCGCGAGGACGCGGGCCTGGGCGCCGGTGAGGGAGTGGTGGGCCGCCGCCAGCTCGTACTCCGCGTAATAGCGCGCGACGACCGAACCTATGAGGTCCACGACCTCACGGGTGAGCGGGTCGGTGCTCCGTGAGCGGGTACTGCGAGCCATGACACCCAGGGTACCCGTTTGCTTGACAACATGAAATATCGAGGAGCATGGTTGTTTCAGTATCTGAAGCATTATTCTGGAGGCAGCCCTCATGACCTCGACCGGCCCCGTATCGCCCGACACCGCATCCCTGCCCGCCACCGGCCGTGAGTGGCACCTGGTCGCCCGGCCGCAGGGCTGGCCCACGCCCGCCGACTTCGCCCTGCGCGAGGCCCCCGTGGCCGCGCCCGGCGAGGGCGAGGTCCTGGTGCGGAACCTGTATTTCTCCGTCGACCCGTACATGCGCGGGCGCATGAACGACGTGAAGTCGTACGTGCCGCCCTTCGAGCTGGACCGGCCGATGCAGGGCGGCGCGGTCGGCGTCGTGCTCGCGTCCGGGGCCGAGGGCATCGCGCCGGGTGACCACGTGCTGCACTTCGCGGGCTGGCGGGAGTACGCCACGTTCCCCGCCAAGCACGCGACGAAGGTGGACCCGGAAGCGGCTCCGCTCTCCGCCTACCTCGGGGTGCTCGGCATGCCGGGCCTCACCGGGTACGCGGGACTGCTGCGCGTGGCCGATTTCAAGGAGGGCGACGCGGTCTTCGTCTCCGGCGCGGCAGGTGCCGTCGGCAGCCAGGTCGGCCAGATCGCCAAGCTCAAGGGCGCCTCGCGCGTCATCGGCTCGGCCGGTTCGGACGAGAAGGTCAGGGTCCTCACCGAGGAGTACGGCTTTGACGCCGCCTTCAACTACAAGAACGGCCCCGTCAAGGACCAGCTCAAGGCCGCGGCCCCGGACGGCATCGATGTCTACTTCGACAATGTGGGCGGTGACCACCTGGAGGCGGCCATCGGCCGTCTGAACCTGCACGGCCGGATCGCCGTGTGCGGGATGATCTCGCAGTACAACGCCACCGAGCCGACCCCGGCCCCGCGCAACCTCGCCATGCTCATCGGCAAGCGGCTGCGCATCGAGGGCTTCCTCGTCGGCGACCACGAGGACCTTCAGCCGAGGTTCGTCGAAGAGGTCTCCGCCTGGGTGCGCTCCGGTGAGCTGAAGTACCGCGAGACGGTCGTCGAGGGCGTGGAGAACGGCGTGGACGCCTTCCTCGGCCTGCTCAAGGGCGAGAACACCGGCAAGATGGTCGTCTCCCTGGGCGAGTGACCACGCGGGGCAGCCGCCCCCGCCCCACCCCGGGCCGCCCCTCCGGGCCGCCTCTCCGGCTCGTCCGCGAGGGGCGGCCCCCGGGCGGGTGCCGAGGGGCGGCTAGGCTCGGCAGCGGCCAGTGGAGTCGTGGGCGCGAGGCCCCTGGTCACGCCATCCAACAGGAGGATTCATGTCCATCCAGTCCATCGACGTCAAGTACACCGCTGTCGCCACGGCGGAGAACGGCCGCGACGGCCGCGTCTCCACCGATGACGGACAGCTCGATGTCGTGGTCAACCCGCCCAAGGAGATGGGCGGCAGCGGTGCGGGCACCAACCCCGAGCAGCTCTTCGCCGCCGGGTACAGCGCCTGCTTCCAGGGCGCGCTCGGTGTCGTCGCGCGCAAGGAGAACGCGGACATCTCCGGCTCGACGGTGACGGCCAAGGTCAGCATCGGCAGCACCCCCGAGGGCGGGTTCGGTCTCAAGGTGGCCCTTGAGGCGAACATCCCGAACGTGGACGCGGCCAAGGCCAAGGAGCTGCTGGAGAAGGCCCACCAGGTCTGCCCGTACTCCAACGCCACCCGCGGCAACATCGAGGTCACCCTCGACGTCGCCTGACCCTCCGCCTCACGTCCCGAAGGGCCACCCCGCCATCCGGCAGGGGTGGCCCTTTACGCGTCGGCCCTTTGGAGCGGGCGGGAGGTCGCGGGAGGTCAGGGAGTGCCCAAGTAGGTGGTGGCCTCGATGTCGTGGAGGTGGATGAGGACGTCGTGGGCCCGGCCGGGTGCGGCCGTGTACCGCGTAGGGTCGGGCCACCCGGCGCCGATGTTCCACGTGGCGCGTTCCTCGTCCAGCCACGCGCGCGCCGCCTTGGGCGCTGTGCGCATGTCCAGGATGTAGTCCTCCCGGCGGGACCTGTCCAGGGTCTCTTCGTTGGAGCCCTGCGGGGCTCCGGGCACGCGGTAGGTGCGCATCACGTTGTCGTCGGTGCCGAACGCCTTGAAGGCGCCCTCGTAGAAACTGAAGCCGACGCTGACGTACCCGCTGCCCAGTGCGTCGTGGAGGAAGGACCCCTGGGTCTTGGGGTAGCGCGCGTCGAACGAGTCGTAGGACACATGGGTGTTGTGGGCCGACAACAGCGTGCGGTCACCGGTGTGCCGGCGCCACCATCGCACGTTGTCGGCCATCACCTGGTCGCGGAGCTTCATCATCTGCGCGATCTGGGCCTCGTCATCGAGGTCAAAGGACATGCCCCTGGCCATCTGATGGATCGCCAGGGCGTGCTGCACCATCCACACGTGGTCCTGTCTGCCACCGGTGCCGGGGTGCTGTGCGCGCAGGAGGTCGTAGACCTTCCTGGTCCGTTCGGCCCGCTCCTGGCGTTCGCCGAGCGGCAGCTTGAGGTACGCCTCGCTGTAGGTGGCGGCGTCGGTGGTCGGGGCCAGACCGCGGTACAACTCGGTGACCTGTTCGAGCAGCCGCGGGTATCTGCGGGACACGTAGTCGGTGACACGCCCGTACAGTTCCGGGCCGGCGTAGCCCATGTCGTTGCCCATGAACCGCACCGGGTCGTCGGGGTGGTGGCGGTTGTAGTCGCGCATCCAGGTGAGGAGGTCGCGGTAGTCCTGGTTGTTCCAGATCCGGTAGGTGCCCTGGAACTCCTCCCGGACTATCTCATCGAGATCACCCTTCCCGTGCACCACGTACTCGTCGAGCCGCACGCCGCTGCTCCAGGGCAGTTCCAGCGAGAAGGACCGGAAGCCCCTCTTCTCCACCAGGTAGCGGAAGACGCGGTGCTTCATACGGAAGAAGTCCCGTGAACCGTGGGTGGCTTCGCCCAGTCCCACGACGTCGGCGTCCTTGATCATGCGGCCGAGCGCGTCCAGGTCCCGCAGAGAGCCCGTGGGCCGTGTGGTCCTGAGTGTGTGGGCGCTGCGGTCTATGGCGTCGACCACACTCCCGTGGTGCTGCCGCGAGGCCGATGCCCGCGAGACGGTGGCCGACGAGGTGTGTGTGGTGGACCCGGTGGCGGGCGTGGCGAGCGCCAGCGCGCCGAGGGAGCAGAGGACCGAGGGAACGAGCAGTGCCGTACGTCGCTTCATGCCTCCAGATTCCTGTGGACGCGGGGTCCGTCACCAACCCAACTGCTGCCCACCTGCGGGTAGTGCAGGCACTACCCGCAGGGTCTGGTCAGCCGGTCCTCACGCGCAGAGTTCGCTGTCGATCAGGTGGTTCTGGGCCTGTTGGGTGGAGGAGTCCGCGGAGCCGTCGCCGGTCGCGTTCAGGACCACCGCACGGCGGCCGTCCGGGCTCACGCCGTTACGGGTGGTGTAGCCGGGAACGTCGCCGCCGTGACCGTAGTAGGTGCCGCCGCAGGACAACGGGACCTCCATCAGGCCGAGGCCGTAACGCACACCGGCCCACGCGGGGTCCAGCTCCGGGGCCCGTACCGTCGTCTTCATCGCCGCCAGCTGTGCGGGGGGCAGCAGCCGGCCGCCCAGCAGCGCCCGGTAGAAGCGGCTCAGGTCGGCTGTCGTGCTGATCATGGCCCCTGCCGCGCCACCCGCGGAGGGGTTGAGCGCGGTGACGTCGATCGCCGGGCCCGCTTCGTCGAAGGCGGAGAAGCCGTGCAGATGGCGGCCGGGCATCCGCGGGTTCGTGGTCGGGGCGAGCGTGTCGTGCAGGCCCAGCGGGCGGATGATGCGGGAGGTGACCTCCTGGTTCCAGCTGTGTCCGGTGATCTTCTCGATGATCATTCCGGCGAGGAGGTAGTTGGTGTTGGAGTAGCTCCAGCCCGCGCCGGGCGCGAAGTCCGGGGCGTGCCGCAGCGCGGTGGCGACCAGCCGCTCGGGGGGCCAGGTGGTGTAGCGGTCGGCCAGGTAACCGGCCTTGCTGGTGAACTGGGGGAGGTCCGCGGCGTAGTCGTGCAGTCCGCTGGTGTGCTGGAGGAGCTGCCGCACGGTGACGGCGCTGCCGTCGTTGCCGTTGCCGGAGACCACGCCGGGCAGCCAGTGCTCGACCGTGTCGTCCAGCGAAAGGCGGTCCTCGCCGACGAGTTGCAGCACCACCGTGGCGACGAACGTCTTGGTGGTGCTGGCGATCCGGAACCGGTCACCGGGGCGTGCCCGCTCCCCTGTGGCCTGGTCGGCCACCCCGCCGGTGGCATACCGGGTGCCGCGCGGCCCGGCCGACTGTGCCACGACTGCGACGGTCCCCGTCTTCATGACCGCGTCCACGCCGGCCTCCAGAGCTGTGCTGTGCGTCCGGTCGTGCGTGCCGCCGTGCACGGGCACGGAACCGGTCGCGCCGGCCGCGGGCAGGGTCGGGCCGATTCCCGCGAGCGCGGTCACCAGGGCCGTGGCAGCCACACGGGAAGTGAGCTCGGGTTTCATGAGTCGCGGACTCCTCGGTCGTCGTCGCGGTCGTGCCGCCGTCGCGGCGTGACCACCACGCTAGGAACTCCGGCTCCGCGAAACGATGGGGCAGGCGGGCCGTTCGGTGGGGGTGCCTTCTCCCAGGTGCGAGTAGCGCGTGCTGCACCGGCCGGAGGTCCGACGGGGCGGGGACGCACACGCCGGGGGACACGCGAGGGGGCATGCACGCGCGCTGGACGCACGCTCCATGACGGGGCGTCAGGAGCGGCGTCGCGTGTCGTCGAGGTAGCGCAGGACCGCCGCGACCCGCCGGTCCACCTGGTCGGCGGGCGACAGGCCGAGCTTGGCGAAGATGCTGCGGATGTGTTTGTGGACGGCGCCCTCGGTAACAACGAGCCGTTTCGCGATGGCGCTGTTGCCCAGGCCCTCCGCCATCAGTCCGAGCACGTCGCGTTCACGCGGGCTGAGCTGCTCCAGGCGGGTGTCCTGGCGGCTGCGGGTGAAGAGCTGCGCGACCACCTCAGGGTCGATGGCCGTGCCGCCGTCCGCGACCCGGCCCAGCGCGTCCAGGAACTCCTCGACCCGCCCGACCCGCTCCTTGAGCAGATAGCCGAGCCCGGTGATGCCGCCCGAGAGCAGATCGGTGGCGAAGGACTGCTCGACGTACGCCGACAGGACGAGGACCGCCAGATCGGGCCGTCGCCGCCGGGCCTCGACCGCCGCGACGATCCCCTCGTCGGTGTGCGTCGGCGGCATCCGCACATCGAGGATGGCGACATCCGGCTTGTGGGTGTCGATGGCGTCGAGAACGCCGTCGACGGTACCGGCCGTGGCCACCACGTCGATGCCCTCGGCGCGCAGCAGCAACGCGAGCCCCTCCCGCAGCAGCGGGTCGTCCTCGGCGATCACAATCCGCATGGCAGTTCCACCTTGAGAGTCGTCGGGCCGCCGGGCGGGCTGGCCAGTTCGAGAGCGCCGTCGTGGGCGGCGATCCGGTCGCGGATGCCGGCGAGCCCGGAGCCGCCCTCTTCGTCGGCACCGCCCCGGCCGTCGTCGGTGACGTCCAGGCGCAGCCGGCCGCCCCGGCCGCGGACCGTGACCGACGCCTGCCGTGCGCCGCTGTGCTTGGCGATGTTCGTCAGGGCCTCCGCCACCACGAAGTAGGCGGTCGCCTCCACGGAGGCCGCGCACCGCTCAGGCACCTCGACGTCGATCCGACAGGGCACCGGGCAGCTCGCCGCGAGCCCGGTGAGCGCCCCGGCCAGCCCACGGTCGGCCAGCACGGGCGGCAGGATGCCCCGGGCGACCGAACGCAGCTCCGACAGGGCCTGCTCGGCGGCACTCTGGGCCCGTTCGAGGAGTTCTTCGGCGCCCGCCGGATCGCGGGCCACCATACGGCGCGCCGCGCCGAGCAGCACGGTGACCGTGACAAGCCGGTTCTGGGTGCCGTCGTGCAGTGAGCGTTCGATGCGCCGCAGCTCGGTGGCGTGGGCGTCCAGGGCGGCCGCCCGGGTGGCGGTCAGCTCCGCGACGCGCAGCAACAGGTCCGTGCCGGGCCTGGCCGCGAGGAGGGTGCGCCCCGGCCGCGCCTGGAGCCGTGCCATGCCGGAGGTGAGGCCCAGGATGATGGCGGTCCAGCCGAGCCCGACGAGGGCGGCGGCGAGCGCGTCGGCCCAGGTCTCGGCGACCCCGATGCCCAGGGAGGTGCTGGTCGAGCCCTCCGGCAGCAGGCGCCAGTACAGCGGGAAGGCCACGTCGCGCACGGCCAGCACCGGGAGCAGCGCGCCGCACAGGCCGAGGAGGAGCCCCAGCGAGGCGTGGCGGACCAGCCAGCGCAGCTCGCGCCGGGTGGTCGGGTCGACGAGCGCGAGCCGCAGCCGGGTGGGCGCCGGGTCAGGGCCGATGACCTCGGGGCCGCGGCGGCCGAGCCGTCGGCGTTCGCGTGCGGCGAGCGCGTGCAGTGTGCGCAGCACGGCCGGCGCCATGAGCAGTCCGACGCCCACCAGGGACGTCACGGCGGTCACGGCCACCCAGACCAGGACGAGGAGCGCGAGGAATGCCGTACGGAGTCCGCTGACGAGTTCGCCGAGCGCGGCGACGGCTGCGCCCGCCGCCCGGACTGCGGACGCCCGGACCGTGGCGGCCCGGACCGTGGTGGCCCGGATGGATGCCGGTATCCGCACCCGCTCCCCTCTCCGTATCTGTCACCAACAGCCCCCTTCGGTGCGGCCGGTTCGCCGTAGAGGAGGAGCGTAGAGGTACAGCCTGCCGTACCCCCAGTCGGGCGGCTGGCGGGCTCGGCCGGCCGGGTCCCGGTCCGTAGTTTCGGTGGCACGACAGCAGGACCCGACGATCCGGGACCCAGGAGAGGGACAGCGATGACCACCACGGACCCCAACCGCCTCGACGGCGGAGCCCAGGACCCGCGCCCGGTCGACCCGGGCGCACCGCGCGACAGTGTCACCGGGGGCGGTGTCGTCCGGGCGGCACTGTGGCTGGTGCTCGTCATCAGCACCGTCGGCAACATGGTGGCCTCGTTCGCCGCCGCCTCCACGCAGATCCACCTCGTCTGCGGCGTGGTCACCACGCTGTGCGTGGCGGGGCTCGTCACCTGCCATCTGCGGGCCCGGCGAGGAGCATGACGACCCCTGACTGGGCCCGGTCGCCTTCCCCCTGACGCCCTCGCGACCCCGTTTCTGCGCAAAGCATTGACGTAGGAGCGCTTCGATTCTACGTTCCCGTTCGGATAACCGATCGATGTACGGGATATCGAACGCACCGTACCCCCGATCGCGCACCCCCGCATGCCCGCACGCCGCAGCACCCCGCACCACCGAGACCTGTCCACCACTCCGGGGAAGAGCCGCATGACTTCAACTCCCCGTCAGGCGCCCAGTCGTCGGCGTCTGCTCGGAACCGCCGCCAAGGCCGCGGGACTCGCCGGGCTCGGCGCCTTCGGGGCCGCCGGGGCCCTGGGCACGGCGGGCTGCGCCGCGCCCGCCTCCGTCGCCGCGGGAAAGACCCCGTTCCGCTTCTGGCACCTCTACGGCGGTGGCGACGGCGTCAACATGAGCGCCATGCTCGACGTCTTCCGCAAGGAGCACCCCCAGTTCGATATGGAGGTCGCCCAGCTCCAGTGGGGCGCCCCGTACTACACCAAGCTCGGCATGGCGGGCGCGGGCGGCCGGGCGCCCGAGGTCGCGGCACTGCATCTCGCGCGGCTACCCGGGTTCGGACCAGGCCGTCTTCTCGACCCCTTCGACCTGGACCTGCTCGCCGAACACGGCGTCGAGCCGGGGAACTTCCCCGAGCAGATCTGGCGCCGGGGCGCCGTGGACGGCAAGCAGTACGCCGTGCCGCTCGACACCCACCCGATCGTTCTGTTCTACAACACCAAGATCTGCGAGAAGGCCGGGCTGCTCGACGGCTCAGGCAAGCTGAAGACTCTGCGCGGCGCCGAGGAGTTCACCGAGGCGCTGCGCGCGATCACCAAGGTCACCAAGCGGCCCGCGCTGGTCACCGAGACCCTCGGGCCCGATGTCGTCGGCCCCTGGCGGATATTCGCCACCTTCTACTCGCAGACCGGCGGCACCCTCCTCGACCCCACCGGCACCCGCATGACCATCGACGACGAGAAGGCCCTCCGGGCACTGGAGTACATGCGCACCCTCACTCACGAGGGCCTCGCCGTGCGGCGCGTCGACTACAACGGTGGGGTCGCCGTCTTCAACGCGGGGGAGACCGGCTTCTACCTCAACGGCGAGTGGGAGGTCTCCACCTTCACCGAGAGCAAGCTGCCCTTCTCCATGACGCGCGTCCCCAACCTCTTCGGCCGCCCCACCGTGCAGGCCGACGCGCACGCCTTCGTGCTGCCCCACCAGAAGGACAGGGGCGGCCCGCCGAACGAGGCCGCGCACGCCTTCGTCGGCTGGATGATGCGGCACAGCGCCGACTGGGCCAAGGGCGGCCATGTGCCCGCGTATCTGCCGACGCTGGAGGAGCCGGAGTATCTGGAGCTGGAGCCGCAGTCCGCCTACCGCTCCGTGATCGAGGACGTCGCGCTCGACCCGCCCGCCTGGTTCGCGGGCTCGGCCTCCTCCATGTGGCTGGCGCTGGGCGCCGTCTTCTCCGGCGTGCTGACCGGCTCCCGTACCCCGCGCGAGGCGCTGGACGAGGCGAAGTCCCGGCTGCGCGAACTCCTCGACACCCCCAGCCCGCTCGGTGCGCGCGGCACCCGCACCGCCCCAGGCTCCCGCGGAGGTGAGACCGCATGACCGCTCCCACGCCCACCGCGGCGATGCCGGACGGGCTCCCGGACCCGGTCGCGGGCGGCCCCGCGCGGCCCCCCGCCGCCGCACGCCCCCAGGGCATACGCCGCCGCTGGACCGAGCACGGCCTCACCTTCACCGCGCCCTTCCTCCTCGTCTACGGGTTCTTCCTGGTCTGGCCGCTGCTGCTCGGCGTCAAGATGAGCTTCAGCGACGACAACATCACCGGCAGCGGCGGCTCGTTCGTCGGCCTCGACAACTACACAGAGGCCCTCGCCGACCCCGATGTGTGGTCCTCGCTGTGGAACACGGTCTGGTTCACGGTGCTGTCCACCGTGCCGCTGGTCGTGATGGGCATGGTCCTCGCGCTGCTGGCCCACCATCTGCGGGTGGTGAGCTGGCTGTGGCGGCTGAGCTGGTTCGCGCCCTTCCTGCTGCCCTCGGGCGTCGTCGGACTGCTGTGGCTGTGGATCATCTACCCGTCCGACTTCGGCTTCGCCGACCAGCTCCTCGCCTCGGCCGGGCTGCACCCCGGCATCGGCTGGCTGACGGACGCGCGCTACGCGATGCTCTCCATCGTGCTGACCACCGTCTGGTGGACCGTCGGCTTCAACTTCCTGCTCTACCTCGCCGCGCTCCAGGCCATCCCGCAGCACCTCTACGAGGCCGCCGACCTGGACGGGGCCACCGGCTGGCAGCAGCTTTGGCACATCACGCTGCCGATGCTGCGCCGCACGACGGGCGTCGTCGTCATCCTCCAGCTGCTCGCCTCGCTCAAGATCTTCGATCAGGTCTACATCATGACCCAGGGCGGCCCCGACGACTCCACCCGCCCGATCCTCCAGTACGTCTTCCAGCAGGGCTTCACGGGCTACCGGATCGGCTACGCCTCGGCCGTCTCGTACATCTTCTTCGCCCTGATCGTGCTCGTCTCGCTGATCCAGCTCCGCCTTGCCCGCAGGTCCCGTGAGGAGAACGCCGCATGACGACACAGCTCGCCGAGTCGGGCAGGCGCGCCCGCTGGACCCCGGGCCGCCTCGCGATGCTGTGCGTGGCGGTGGTGCTGGCCGTCGCGTGGGTGCTGCCGCTCGCCTACGGGGTGGCCACCTCGCTGAAGCCCGCTGGCGAGGAGGTGAAGACCCCGCTCCAGTGGATCGGCTCGACGGTCACCTTCGAGGCGTACCAGAAGGTGTGGGAGGCCGGTGACCTGCCGCAGTGGATGTTCAACACCTTCTACGTCTCCGCGATGACGACCGTGCTGACCGTGCTGCTGTGCGCGATGGCCGCGTACGGCTTCTCGCGCACCGAGTTCCGCGGGCGGCGGGTGCTGTACGGGCTGGTACTGGCCGGGATCATGGTGCCGCCGCAGGTGCTGATGGCGCCGCTCTTCGCGGAGATGCTGGCGCTCGGCCTGGTGGACACGTACTGGGGCGTGATCCTGCCGCAGGTGGCCGTGCCCGCGATGGTCTTCATCCTCGTCAAGTTCTTCGAGGGCGTACCGCGCGAGCTGGAGGAGGCCGCGTTCTGCGACGGTGCCGGGCGCTGGCGGGTCTTCTGGACGATCGTGATGCCGCTGTCCCGGCCCATCCTGGCCGCCGTCGCGATCTTCACCTTCATCCAGACGTGGAACAACTTCCTCTGGCCGTTCCTGGTGACCACCGACCCGAACGGCATGACGCTCCCCGTCGGGCTCGTCAACGTGCAGTCCAGCTACGGCGTGCGCTACTCGCAGGTCATGGCCTCGCTGGTGATCGCCGGCCTGCCGCTGCTCGTCGTGTTCGCTCTCTTCCAGCGCCAGATCGTCCGCGGGGTCGCGCACACGGGCCTCGCGGGCCAGTAGCCGCCGGGCCGGTAGCCACCGGGTCACCAGGTCACCGCGTCACCGCGTCGCGGCAACTCCGGGCCGCGCGGCGGCGACCTAGCGAGGAACCACCAAGCGAGGAACCCCCGTCCGCACGAAGGAGTGCACCCCATGCGAATCCTCAGCGCACGACGACGCACCTCGAACCCCTCCGGTCCCTCCGGCCGCTCCCGCCGCCGCAGACGCGCCACGCTCGTCGGCGCCCCACTGGCGGCCGCCGTCCTGGGCACCGTCATCGCCCTCGTCCCCGGCACCGCCTCGGCCGCCTACCCGGGCCCCGGCGTGGTGACGGGCGACATCGGCATCCACGACCCGTCCATGGCCAAGGTGGGCAGCGGCTACGTGCTCTACGGCTCCAACAACCGCCTCGACGCGCGCACATCCCCCGACCGCACCGCCTTCAAGAACGCGGGCTCCGCCTTCTCGCAGCCGCTGAGCTGGTGGGGCACCTACTCGCCCGAGCGGAGCCCCTGGGCGCCCGACATCACCAAGGTCGGCAGCACCTACTACATGTACTACGCCGTCTCCAGCTTCGGCTCCAACAAGTCCGCCATCGGGCTGGCCACCAGCTCCACCGGGGCGCCCGGCAGCTTCTCCGACAAGGGCATCGTCTACTCGACGAGCACGAGCAGCGACCACAACGCCATCGACCCCGACCTCCTCGTGGACAGCGACGGCCGCTGGTGGATGACGTTCGGCTCCTGGTGGACGGGCATCAAGGTCATGGAGCTGAACCCGGCCACGGGCAAGCGCCTCAACTCCTCGATGGCGGGCGTCGCCTCGGCCAGCGGCGGCATCGAGGGCCCCACCATGGTCAAGAACGGCGGCTACTACTACCTGTTCAGCTCCTACGGGAAGTGCTGCGCGGGCACGTCCAGCACGTACAGCATCCGCGTCGGCCGCTCCACCAAGCCGACGGGGCCCTTCACCGACCGCTCGGGCAAGGCGCTGACGGCCGGCGGCGGCACGCCGGTGCTGGAGACGCACGACAGGATCATCGGCCCCGGCGGCCAGGACGTCCTCCACGACTCGGACGGTGACCTGCTCGTCTACCACTACTACGACGGCAACGACAACGGCACGCCGAAGCTCGGCGTCAACCTCATGAGCTGGTCCGGAGGCTGGCCCACCGTCTACTGAGCCCCGCCCCCTCGCCAGGAAACGCGCCCGCTCCTCCCGCACACCCCACGTACCCCCGCACACCCCGCACACCCCGCACCGAAGGGACCCCATGAGCACCACCGCACGCTTCACCCTCGACCCCGCGTTCACCGTCGGCGACGTGGACCCGCGTCTGTTCGGGTCGTTCGTCGAGCATCTGGGCCGCTGTGTGTACACGGGCGTCTACGAGCCCGGCCACCCCACGGCCGACGCCGAAGGACTGCGCACCGACGTCCTGGAGCTGGTGCGGGAGCTGGGGGTCACCACCCTGCGCTACCCGGGCGGCAACTTCGTCTCGGGCTACCGCTGGGAGGACAGCGTGGGACCGCGGGAGGAGCGCCCGCGCCGTCTCGACCTGGCCTGGCGCTCGACGGAGAGCAACCGCTTCGGGCTCGCCGAGTTCACCGACTTCGTGCGCAAGGTGTCCGGCGAACCGATGCTGGCCGTCAACCTCGGCACCCGGGGGGTGGCGGAGGCCATCCAGCTCCAGGAGTACGCCAACCACCCCTCGGGTACCGAGCTGTCCGACCGCCGGATAGCGCACGGCGACAAGGACCCGTACAACATCCGGCTGTGGTGTCTGGGCAACGAGATGGACGGGCCCTGGCAGACGGGGCACAAGACGGCCGCCGAGTACGGGCGCGTCGCGGCCGAGACCGCGCGGGCCATGCGGCAGATCGACCCGGATCTGGAGCTGGTCGCCTGCGGCAGCTCGAACCAGGCCATGGAGACCTTCGCCGCCTGGGAGGCCGAGGTCCTCGCCGAGTGCTACGAGCACGTGGACTTCATCTCGCTGCACGCCTACTACGAGGAGAAGGACGGCGACCGGGACTCCTTCCTCGCCTCGGCCGTGGACACCGAGTCCTTCATCGAGAACGTCATCGCCACCTGCGACCACGTCGGGGCCCGGCTCAAGTCGAAGAAGCGGATCAACCTCTCCTTCGACGAGTGGAACGTGTGGTACCAGTCCCGGCCCAACCCGCACCCCGTCGAGGACTGGCAGGAGGCGCCGAGGCTGCTGGAGGACGTCTACACCGTCACCGACGCGGTCGTGTTCGGCTCGCTGCTCATCGCCCTGCTGCGGCACGCGGACCGGGTCACCGTCGCCTGCCTCGCGCAGCTCGTCAACGTCATCGCTCCGATCATGACCGAGCCCGGCGGCCCGGCCTGGCGGCAGACCACCTTCTTCCCCTTCGCGCAGGCGTCCCGGCACGGGCGCGGCACGGTGCTGGAGGTGCGGGCGGACTCGCCCACGTACGCGACGGAGAAGTATGGGGAGGTGCCGCTGCTGCACGTCACGGCCGTACGGGACGAGGCGAGCGGCGAGGTCACCGTCTTCGCCGTCAACCGCGACCAGCACGCCGAACTCCCCCTGGAGGCGGCGCTGCACGGGCTGGGGCTCGCCCGTGTACTGGAGCACACGGCCCTCGCCGACGCCGACCCGGAGGCCCGCAACACCCTCGCGGACCCCGAGCGCGTCACCCCGCACACCCGCGAGGGCACCGAGCTGCGGGACGGGGTGCTGCGGGCGAGCCTGGAGCCGCTGTCCTGGAACGTGATCCGGCTGGGCTGACACGCGGCGACGGGCCGCCCGCCGTGGGGGCGGGCGGCCCGTCGCGGGTGGCCGGATCCGGCTCAGCGGATGCCGAAGTAGTGCAGCGTGCTGCTGCGGTACGTCTCGCCCGGACGCAGCACCGTGGAGGGAAAGCCGGGCTGGTTGGGGGAGTCCGGGAAGTGCTGGGTCTCCAGGCAGAAGCCGTCGCCCTGGCGGTAGACCGCGCCGGAGGTGCCGACGGCCGAGCCGTCCAGGAAGTTGCCCGTGTAGAACTGCACCCCCGGCTCGGTGGTGGCGATGCGCATCACGCGCCCCGAGGTGGGCTCGGTGACGGTCACGAAGCGCTCGGGGCGGGGCGTGATGCCCTTGTCCAGCACGAAGTTGTGGTCGATGCCCTTGCCGAACAGCACCTGCTCGTGCGGGACGCGGATGTCCTGCCCGATGGGCTTGGCGCGGCGGAAGTCGAAGGGGGTACGGGCGACCTTCGCCAGCTCGCCCGTGGGGATGAGCGTGGAGTCGACGGGCGTGTAGCGGGAGGCGTCCAGCTCCAGCCTGTGGCCGTAGACGTCGCCGCTGCCCTCTCCTGCGAGGTTGAAGTAGGTGTGGTTGGTGAGGTTGACGACGGTGGCCTTGTCGGTGACGGCCTCGTAGTCGATGCGGAACTCGCCGCCGGAGGCGAGCGTGTAGTCGACGCGCACCTTCAGCTTGCCCGGGTAGCCCATCTCGCCGTCGGCGCTGGTGTAGCGCAGCGTCAGCCCGACGTCCGAGCCCTTCTCGAACGGCTCGACGTCCCACACCCTGCGGTCGAAGCCCTTGTCGCCGCCGTGCAGGCTGTTCGGGCCGTCGTTCAGCGGGAGCTGGTACGTCTTCCCGTCGAGGGTGAAGCGGCCCTTGGCGATGCGGTTCCCGTACCGGCCGATGAGGGCGCCGAAGTGGGAGGTGTCCTTGACGTAGCCCTCCAGGTTGTCGAACCCGAGGGAGATGTTGGCGCGGCGGCCGTGGCGGTCCGGTATCTCCAGCGACTGGACGGCGCCGCCGAAGCTGATGACGCGCAGCCGGGTGCCGCCGTTCTCGATGGTCCAGCGGTGTACCTCGGTGCCGTCCTCAAGGGTGCCGAAGTGCTCCTTCGCCTTCGCCGCGTTCACCGGACCGTTCCCCTGTCCCTCGGCGCCGCGCCGGGGCGCCGCGTGTGCCGTACCGGCGGCGCCCGTCGCGCCTGCCGCAGCCGCGGCGCCCGCCGCTGCCAGAACTGTGCGTCTTCTTGTGGTCATGGTGGATAGAGCGCCCTTCTGTTCGGAAGTGGGTGAGCCAACTCTTTCGCGTCCAGCGCGTGTTGGCACGGGGTCCGACCAAGGTTTCGCTACTTCGCTACGGGGGTGCGGCCCGTGATCCGGGCCGCACCCCGCCTGGGCTCAGGTCAGGAACCGGCCGTCAGGAACCGACCTTCCGCTTGTTCCAGACGTCGAAGCCCACCGCGGCCAGCAGCACCAGCCCCTTGATGACCTGCTGGTAGTCCGTGCCGATGCCGACCAGCGACATGCCGTTGTTCAGCACGCCGAGGACGAGCCCGCCGATGACCGCGCCGAGTACCGTGCCGACGCCGCCGCTCATCGAGGCGCCGCCGATGAACGCCGCCGCGATGGCCTCCAGCTCGAAGTTGATGCCCGCCTGCGGTGTGCCCGCGTTCAGCCGTGCCGCGTACACACAGCCCGCGAGGGCCGCCAGTACGCCCATGTTGACGAAGACCAGGAAGGTGACCCGCTTGTCCCGCACGCCCGAGAGCTTGGCCGCCGCCTTGTTGCCGCCCAGCGCGTACACATGGCGGCCGATGACCGCGTTGCGCATCACGAAGCCCATGCCGATCAGCAGCGCGCACATGATCAGCAGCACGACGGGGACGCCGTGGTAGCTGGCCAGCGTCAGGGTGAAGGCCACCACGGCCGCGACGATCGCCGCGCACTTGATGACCCACAGCTTGAACGGCAGCACGTCCAGCTCGTAGGCGAGCTGCCGGCGCCGGTCGCGCCACTCCTGGAAGAGGACGAAGGCGATCACGACGAGGCCGATCAGCAGCGTCGGGTTGTGGTACTGCGTGTACGGGCCCATCTCAGGGATGAAGCCCTGGGCGATGTCCTGGAAGCTCTTGGGGAAGGGCGCGACGGACTGGCCCTCCAGCAGGATCTGCGTCGCGCCGCGGAAGAGGAGCATGCCCGCCAGCGTCACGATGAAGGACGGGATGCCGACGTACGCGATCCAGAACCCCTGCCAGGCACCGGCCGCCGCGCCGATCAGCAGCGAGACCACCAGGGCCAGCACCCACGGCATGTCGTGCTTGACCATCATCACGGCGGCTGCCGCGCCCACGAAGGCGGCCAGCGAGCCGACGGACAGGTCGATGTGCCCGGCGATGATGACGATCATCATGCCCATGGCGAGGATCAGGATGTAGCTGTTCTGCTGGACGATGTTGGAGACGTTGTTCGGCAGCAGCAGCGCGCCGTCGGTCCATATCTGGAACAGCACGACGATGAGCGCGAGTGCGACGAGCATGCCGTACTGGCGCATGTTGTTCCGCACGGTCCGCAGCAGCAGCGAACCCGCGCTCTCTCTGTCCCCGCTACCGGGGTTCGGGCCCCCGGGCGTCTGCTCCGGCTTCTCGGAGGTCACGGTCGTCATGGGTCGGCCTCAGCTCTTGTCGCTCGTCGTGCCCGGTTCCGGCTTGTCCTTGGTCATCAGGCGCATCAGCACTTCCTGCGAGGCGTCCTCGCGGGAGACCTCGCCCGTCAGCCGTCCCGCCGCCATCGTGTAGACGCGGTCGCACATCCCCAGCAGCTCCGGCAGCTCCGAGGAGATGAAGACGACCGCCTTGCCCTGCGCGGCGAGCTGGTCGACGACCGTGTAGATCTCGAACTTCGCGCCGACGTCGATGCCCCGCGTCGGCTCGTCCAGGATCAGCACCTCGGGATCGGCGTGGATCCACTTGCTGAGGACGACCTTCTGCTGGTTGCCGCCGCTCAGCCGCTGGACCTGCTCGTGGACGGTGGGCGCCTTGATGTTCATCGAGCGCCGGTAGCGCTCGGAGACCCGCCGCTCCTCGTGGTCGTCCACCACGCCGCGCCGGGTGAGCCCGCGCAGGGAGGCGAGCGAGATGTTGCGGTTGATGTCGTCGATGAGGTTGAGGCCGTAGGTCTTGCGGTCCTCGGTGACGTACGCGATGCCGTGCGCCACCGCCTCCGGCACCGTACGGGTCGAGACTTCGCGCCCGTCGACGTGCACCGTCCCGCCCGCGTACTGGCCGTAGCTGCGCCCGAAGACGCTCATCGCCAGCTCGGTGCGGCCCGCGCCCATCAGCCCCGCGATGCCCACGATCTCCCCGCGCCGCACCTCCAGGGACACGTCGTCCACGACCTTGCGCTGGTGGTCGATGGGATGGTGGACCGTCCAGCCGGACACGGACAGCGCCGTGCGCCCGGCGTCCTCGCCCTCGTAGCGGGTGCGCTCGGGGAAGCGGTGGTCCAGGTCGCGGCCGACCATGCCGCGGATGATGCGGTCCTCGGAGACCTCGGCCTCCGCTTCCTCGGTCTCGCGCACCGTCAGGGTCTCGATGGTCCGCCCGTCGCGCAGGATGGTGACGGAGTCGGCGACCTGCCGGATCTCGTTGAGCTTGTGCGAGATGACGATGCAGGAGATGCCCTGCGCGCGCAGCTCCAGGATGAGATCGAGGAGCTTGCGGCTGTCCTCGTCGTTGAGCGCCGCCGTCGGCTCGTCAAGGATGAGCAGCTTCACCTCCTTCGAGAGCGCCTTGGCGATCTCGACCAGCTGCTGCTTGCCCACGCCGATGTCCGCGACGCGGGTCTGCGGCTTGTCGGGCAGCCCGATCCGCTTCAGCAGCTTGTCGGCGTGCCGGAGGGTCTCGTTCCAGCTGATGACACCCCGGGTGGCGTGCTCGTTGCCCAGGAAGATGTTCTCCGCGATGGACAGATAGGGGACGAGGGCCAGCTCCTGGTGGATGATGACGATGCCGTGCCGCTCGCTGGCCCGGATGTCCTTGAAGGCGACCGGCTCCCCCTCGAAGAGGATCTCGCCCTCGTACGTCCCGTGCGGGTGCACCCCGCTGAGGACCTTCATCAGCGTGGACTTGCCCGCGCCGTTCTCCCCGCAGACGGCGTGGATCTCGCCCTTCCCGACGGTCAGGTTGACGTCCGAGAGCGCCTTGACCCCGGGGAACGTCTTGGTGATGCCCCGCATCTCCAGTACGGGCCGCCTCACTTGAGCTGCCCCGCCTTGTAGTAGCCGTCCTCCACGAGACGGTCGGTGTTGGTCTTGTCGATGCTGACGGGCTTGAGGAGGTAGGCGGGCACGACCTTCTTGCCGTTGTCGTAGGTCTTGGTGTCGTTGACCTCGGGCTTCTTGCCGGTCAGCACGGCGTCGCCCATGTCCACGGCCTGCTGGGCGAGCTTGCGGGTGTCCTTGTAGACGGTCTGCGTCTGCTGGTCCTTGAGGATCGACTTGATGGAGGCCAGCTCCGCGTCCTGCCCGGTGACGACGGGGAACGGCTGGTCGCCCGAGCCGTAGCCCGCGCTCTTGAGGGCCGAGATGACGCCGATGGAGATCCCGTCGTACGGCGAGAGGACCGCGTCCACGTCCTCGGAGCCGTAGTTCTTGCTGAGCAGGTCGTCCATCCGCTTCTGCGCGGTGCCGCCGTCCCAGCGCAGGGTCGTCGTCTGGTTCATCTTCGTCTGCTTGCTGAGGACGTTGAGCTGCCCCTTCTTCATGTACGGGCGCAGCACCTTCATCGCGCCGTCCCAGAAGAACTTGGTGTTGTTGTCGTCGGGCGACCCGGCGAACAGCTCGACGTTGAACTCCTCGTCCTTGTTCGACTCCTCGTCCAGCTTGAGCTTGTCGACGATGTACTGCCCTTGCAGCTCGCCGACGCGCTCGTTGTCGAAGGACGCGTAGTAGTCGATGTTGGGCGTGCCGAGGATGAGGCGGTCGTAGGAGATGACGGGGATGTCCGCCTCCTTGGCGCGACGGAGCACGTCCGTCAGCGCCGACCCGTCGATGGCGGCGATGACCAGGAGCCGGTGGCCCTTGGCGATCATGTTCTCCAGCTGCGCGACCTGGTTCTCCACCTTGTCGTCGCCGTACTGGAGGTCGGCCTCGTAACCCGCCGCCTCGAACTGCTTGGCCATGTTCTTGCCGTCGGCTATCCACCGCTCGGAGGACTTGGTGGGCATGGCCAGGCCGATGGTGCCGCCCTTGCCCGTCTTCTCCGACTTGTAGCGGCTGCCGCCCTTCGCCTCCTGGCCGCAGGCCGCGAGCGACGCGACGAGCAGCCCGGCGACGGCGACGGCGGCGACCGGGGCCGTACGGGTACGGGTACGAGTACGGGCGCCGGTACGGGCGCGGGAGCGGGAGCGTCCTGGGGTGGTACGTGTGCGGGTGCCCATGTCGTCAGTTCCTCTCGGGGAGCGGGAAGCGCCGCAGCTCGCCAGGGAGCCGCGAACCCAGCGGCGACATCCCGCCGTCGGCGCCGAGCCTGGCCAGCAGATCGAGCGCGAGCCTGCCCCTGCGCACGCGTTCGCGGGCCGAGTCGAGGGTGACGTCGCGCAGGTGGGCGCCGTAGGGGTAGATGCCGGGGGCCTTGCTGAGGCCGAACTTGAGGTAGATGGGGGCACCGCGCCGGATCAGCTCGGACGCCTCGTACATCCGCACATAGCCGCCGAGGTCGTCGGGCGCCTCCAGATAGAAGTCCATCGGTGCCCTGCTGACCCGGCGGATCTCCGTGAGGTGCTGGAGCGTCAGGTCCGAGGGGATGTTGATGGAGTCCGCGCCCAGGCCCTCGTGGACGCTGAACGCGGTCGGGTTGACGGGGCCGATCAGCGCCGACACCTTCAGCGTGGTGTCGGCGGGCAGCAGGCCCCGCTCGCGCATCTGGTGCAGCGTCCACAGCACGCCCTCGTCGGCCACCAGCAGGCAGCGCACGCCGAGTTCCGTGGCGCGCAGCGCGTCCTCGACGCAGCCCGCGACGGCGTCGTGCCCACGGGCGCGCAGGCCGCCGCCGCGCGAGTCGCTGCGGGTCGCGGCGCCGATGTCCCAGGTGCCGCGCGGGCCCGTGAACAGGCACAGCTCGATGTCGCGCTGCGCGCAGGCGTCGACCATCTCGGAGATCTCGGCGTCGGTCAGCATCCACACGCCGCTGCCCTGGCTGATGCGGTGGACCGGCACGTCGAGGGAGGCCGCCTCCTTGAGCACGGTGGCCAGCGCCTCCGGGCCCTCGCAGGACGGGATCTCGGTGCGCCAGGTGCCGCCGTCGGGGAAGGCGTGCGGGGAGGCGTCGGCGGGCTCGGGCCCGGGCGCCGCGACGCCGAGTGCGGCGAGCGCGGCGGCGCCGGGCTGACGGGGGCCGGGGCCGGAGGGGGCGGTGGTCACAGTGCTCCTGAGAGGTTGTTCGGAGGCGCGGCACCCGGAAGGGCCGCGCGTCATGACTGTTCGGTACTTCGGACGCTATTCGGTTGAGGGTTCCGTTCCGGTTCCGGTCCCGCCGCTGCGGGGCCGGAACGAGGCGGTGCGGACGGGCGGCGCCCCGGGTCCGGGAGGAGGGGCCCGGAACCGGAGGGCCCGGAACCGGACGGGCCCGGGGCGCCGTGGTCCGTCAGGGCCGCAGCAGGACCTTCCCGACGCCGGGATCCCCGCTGCCCACCAGCCCGATCGCTTCGGCGAACCGGGTCAGCGGCAGCTCGTGCGTGATCAGCGGTGCCGGATCGATGACCCCCGCGTCGAAGGCCCGCACGGCGTGCGACCAGGCCGACGACGGGGCGCCGAAGACCGAGCGCACCGTGAGCTGGCTGACGGCGAGATGCACGGGATCGATGCCCCGAGCGCCCGGCTCGAACATCCCCGTGAGCACGACCCGGCCGCCGCGCCGCGCCAGCAGGCACGCGTCGTCCGCGGTGCTGGGCGCGCCCGCCGTCTCCACGACGAGGTCGTAGCGCCCCGCCTCCCCGGCCGCCTCCGTGGGGGTCACCGCTCGCGTCGCGCCCATGCCGAGCCCCTGCTCGGCCCGCCGCACCCGTGGGTCGACGGCCACCAGTTCGCCCGGCGAGTACGCCGCCAGCATCTGCACCGCCAGCAGCCCCAGCGTCCCCGCGCCCACCACCGCCACGCGGTCGCCGGGCAGCGGCCCGCCCGCGAGCACCGCTGCGGCGACCACGGCCGCCGGCTCCAGCAGGGCCGCCGCGCTCAGATCGGCGTCGTCGGACAGCGGGTGCAGCAGCCTGGCCGGGATCACCAGCGCGTCGGCGAAGGCGCCGGGGCGGGTGAAGCCGGTCTCGTCGTAGCCGCTCTCGCACAGGCTCGTCTCGCCCTCGCGGCAGCGCCCGCAGCGCAGACAGGCACGGAAGCCCTCCGCGACGGTCTTGCGCCCGACGAGCGCCGGGTCCACGCCCTCGCCGACCGCGTCCACGGTCCCCGCCCACTCGTGCCCGGGGGTGACGGGATAGCGGACATAACCCGCCGCCCTGGTGCCGTCGTACACCTCGCGGTCGCTGGCGCAGATGCCCGCCGCGTGCACGGCGATCCGCACCTCGCCGGGGCCTGGGGAGGGGCGTGGCCCGCTCACCAGCCGGTGGGTGCCCGGCTTGTCGATGACGAGAGCGCGCGCGCCGTCCGGGCGCTGTGCGTCGGGTTCGTGCGCGTGGGGTTCGTGCGTGCCGGGTTCGTGCGCGTCGGCCGAAGTCGTCTCCACCGGTGCTCCCTTCGCCGGGCGGGCCTCCTGGCCCGCCGGTCCGAAGGACCGTACGGGCCCGAGCGCCGTTTCCCTCACCGCTCGCCGCCCTTGGGGTCCCGCTTCTCCCAGCCCTCGGCCCACAGATCGAACCGGGCCTGCTGCTGGGGGAATTCTGCCGCCGCTTCGGTATCCAGTTCGACCCCGAGACCCGGGGCATCGGACAGTTCGAAGTAGCCGTCGACGACCTGCGGGGCTCCCTTGACGACCTTCTTGATCTCCGCGTCGGCGAAGTCGTTGAAGTGCTCCAGGATCTTGAAGTTGGGCGTACAGCCCGCGACCTGGAGCGATGCGGCGGTGAGGACCGGGCCGCCGACGTTGTGCGGGGCGATCAGCGTGTAGTGGGTCTCGGCCGTCGCGGCCAGCTTGCGGGTCTCCAGGATGCCGCCGATGTGGCCGACGTCGGGCTGGATGATGTCGGCCGCCTGCGACTCGAACAGCTCGCGGAACTCGATGCGGTCGTGGATGCGTTCGCCGGTGGCCACCGGCAGGTCCACCTTCTCGGCGACCTTGGCCAGCGCCTTGAGGTTCTCCGGCGGCACCGGCTCCTCCAGCCAGGCCGGGCGGAACGGCGCCATCTCCTTGGCGAGCCGCACGGCTGTGGACGGGCTGAAGCGCCCGTGCATCTCCAGCATCAGCTCGGTACCGGGGCCGATCGCGTCCCTTACGGCCTCGATCAGGGACACCGCGTAGCCGGTCTGCTCGTGGTCCAGCTCGAAGTGCCCGGTGCCGAAGGGGTCGATCTTCAGCGCGCGGTAACCGCGCTCCACCACGGCGGTGGCGGCCTTGTGGTAGGCGTCCGGCGTGCGTTCCGTGGTGTACCAGCCGTTCGCGTACGCCTTGACCCTGTCGGTCACCTTGCCGCCGAGAAGCTGCCAGACCGGCACGCCCAGTGCCTTGCCCTTGATGTCCCAGCAGGCCATCTCCACGCACGCGATGCCGGACATCACGATCTCGCCCGCGCGCCCGTAGTCGCCGTACTTCATGCGGCGCACCAGGTCCTCGACAGCGAACGGGTCGGACCCGGCGATGTGGTTGGCCTCGGCCTCCCGCAGATAGCCCACCAGCGCGTCGGTGTGCCCGAGCATCCGGGTCTCGCCCACCCCCGTGAGCCCCTCGTCCGTGTGCACCTGTACGTAGGTCAGGTTGCGCCATGGTGTCCCGACGACGTGGGTACTGATTCCGGTGATGCGCACGGCAGTTGACCCCTTACGATGTTCGATATTTCGTCACACGTTCGAAATGCTGGCGTGAATCTATTGAGCGCGCGCGAGCCGCGTCAATGGGTTGTGTGGGGGGTCTTTCGCGGTTCCCCTTCGCGGGGTGCGGAAGGAAACGGGGGGTTGCCCCTGCACGGGGGTGTCGCGCGGGACGGTCGGCCCGGGGAGTGGGGACCGTAGGTCCCGCGCTGGGGCGTGCCGCCGCACGGCATGGAGTCGGCCTCAGCGGATCCGGAGTGGCAGTGGGCCACCGGGGGCACGGCACCGGACACCCAAGAGCACGCGCCCCACACGGCCACGGGCGCAAGCCAAGAACCACGCGGCGCAAGCCGCATCGCACCGCAACCACACGCCGCGCCGTAGCCATACAGCCGCACCCGGAAACGAAGCCGCGAGGCCACCGCACCCCCAGAGGAGACGCGCACCCTGTGGGGCGGTCAACGTCGCACCCCGTGAAGGGGGGCATAGCGGTGAAGGGGTTAGCCCTCGTTGGGGGCGACTATCTCGCGGTAGGCGAGTTCGGCGAGTTTGCGCTGGCCCTGTTTGCTGGGGTGGAACCAGTCCCAGTCGCTCAGCTCCGTCTCGGTGAAGCGGTACGAGAAGACGGCGCCCCCGTCATAGCGGCAGCGCAGATCCTCGGCGCACTCCTGTTCCAGTACGCGGTTGTACGCCACCACCCGTTCGTACACCTCCTGGCGCCGCTCCTCGGCCGCCTCGGTCACCGACTTCGCGTCCCGCAGCATCGACTGGCAGATCCCCAGCCGCCAGATCCGCTCGCCCATCGGGTTGGCCCGGCCCTCGGACCACAGCCGTTTGAGGTCCGGCACGCTGGCCACGTAGACCTGCGTCTTCGGGCTCTCCTTCCGCAGGGTGCGCATCGCCTCGCGGAAGCTCTCGCGGTAGTCGTCGACGGAGGTCATGCGGGCCACCGTCGGCTGGCAGGCGTCGTTCGCGCCGCTCATCACCGTCACCATGTCGGGCTCGCGCCCGGCGGCGCGCTTCATCTGGCGCGGCAGGTCGGCCATGACGGAGCCGCTGCGCGCGTAGTTCCAGCTGTCGCCGGAGGGGTCGTCCAGCAGGCGGCCCGCCAGGCTGTCCACCCCGGTGTCCGAACCGGTGGCCCAGGAGACCCTGGTGCAGTCGGCGAGCAGCGAACAGGCGTCGAAGCCGCGTGTGATGGAGTCGCCGACGGCCGCGAGGGATTCGGGGTGCCGGTCCCAGACGGGGGTGGGGGAGGGCGAGGCGGACGGCTGTCTGCCGCCGGGGCCCTGCCGGGTCTCCTGGCCGCCGCCGTCCCCGGCGCCACCGAAGGCGGCGAGCGCGATCCCTCCGGCCAGCACGGCGGCGAAGGCGCCGAGTGCGACGGCCCGCACGCGACGGCGGCGGCCCGCCCCTGTGCCCGTGCCGACCGGATGGCTGTCCCGCATGCGCGTCCCCGTCTCTCCCTGTCCGACCGGCTCCCCGGCGTCCATCCGACGGTACGTCACTCGTGGTGCGGTCCCGCAGGGTAGTTTTGCCCCGTGGCCTGTGGGGTGAGGGAGCGCACAGCGACAACTAAATATTACATCGCGTCACTTCATGTCCCTTTCGGGGAGAATTGATCGCAATGGTGTTTACTATTCGTAACCTCGGGCGCTGGTAGGGAGTGGCCGATGGTGCAGAATGTCAGGCGCCGATCCGGCGCGTGACCAGCAGGTCATCGAGGCCGTCGGCGAGGCGGCCCTCGAACCGCACTGGAGGTCCCGGTGACGACACGTGGAGTTCTGTACGTGCACTCCGCGCCCCGCGCGCTGTGCCCGCACGTCGAATGGGCCGTGGCGGGTGTCCTCGGCGCCCGGGTCAATCTCGACTGGATCAGACAGCCCGCCTCACCCGGCACCTGGCGCGCCGAGTTCTCCTGGCAGGGCGATCCCGGCACCGCCTCCAAGCTGGCCTCGGCGCTGCGCGGCTGGCACCTCCTGCGCTTCGAAGTCACCGCGGAGCCCTGCCCCACGGCCGAGGGCGAGCGCTACAGCTCCACGCCCGAGCTGGGCATCTTCCACGCCGTCACCGGCATGCACGGCGACATCCTCATCCCCGAGGACAGACTGCGTGCGGCGCTGGCCCGCTCCAAGCGCGGAGAAGGCGATCTGGAGGCCGAGCTGTCCCGGCTGCTCGGCAAGCCCTGGGACGACGAGCTGGAGCCCTTCCGCTACGCCGGAGAGGGCGCCCCCGTCCGCTGGCTGCACCAGGTGGTCTGACCGCGCACCCTCCCCGGGGAGCACCCGGTACGGCCCAACGCACGGCGCCGCACCCACACCGCGCGCGTGTCAGGGCATAGCGTGCACGCATGGCTGACCGAACCTCAGTAGCAGTGCTGGGCACAGGAATCATGGGGGCCGCGATGGCCCGCAACCTCTGCCGCGCAGGACTCGACGTCCGCGCCTGGAACCGCACCCGCGCCAAGGCCCGGCCCCTGGCCGACGACGGAGTACGCGTCACCGACACCCCGGCGGAGGCGGTGGACGGCGCCGACGTGGTGCTCACCATGCTCTACGACGGGCCCGCCACCCTGGAGACCATGCGCGCCGCCGAGCCGGGGCTGGGCCGCGACACGGTGTGGCTCCAGTGCACGACGGCGGGCACCGAAGGGCTGCCGCCGCTGGCGGAGTTCGCCGTCGAGCGGGGGATCACCTTCGTGGACGCGCCCGTGCTGGGCACCCGGCAGCCCGCGGAGACGGGGCAGCTCCTGGTCCTCGCGGCCGGTCCAGAGCGGGCGCGGGCACGGCTGGACCCGGTGCTGGACGCGGTCGCCGCGCGCACGGTCTGGGTGGCGGGGGAGCCGGGTGCCGCGACCCGGCTGAAGCTGGTCTGCAACAGCTGGGTGCTGACCGTCACCCACGGCACGGCCGAGGCGCTGGCGCTGGCCGACGGGCTCGGGGTCGATCCGCAGAGCTTCCTGGAGGCCATCGCGGGCGGCCCGCTGGACATGGGCTATCTCCAGCTCAAGGCCGCCGCCATCCGCTCCCGCGACTTCACCCCGAGCTTCGCCGTGGAGACGGCCGAGAAGGACGCGCGGCTCATCGTCGAGGCGGGAGGGGACGTCGGCGTCAGGCTGGACGTCATGGAAGCGGGTGCCGAGCGCTTCCGTCGCGCCGCCGAACAGGGCCACGGCGAAGCGGACATGGCCGCCTCGTACTACGCGAGTTTCGCGGACGGCCGCGCCCCGAAGTGAGCCCCCGAGCATGAGTAAGGGGCGGCCTCCAAGGAGACCGCCCCTTACCCGTATGGCGCGGGCGCCGGGCCCACCGGTGGTGTCCGGCGGGCCCGGCTACCGGCTCACACCCTCACCGCCCGGATGCTGCTCAGCAGCTCAGCAGCTCAGACCGAGCGGAAGGCCAGGACGACGTTGTGGCCGCCGAAGCCGAAGGAGTTGTTCAGCGCCGCGATCCTGCCCTCGGGCAGGGACCGCGCCTCGCCCGTCACCACGTCGGCGTCCGCCTCCGGGTCCAGGTTCTGGACGTTGATCGTCGGCGGGGCCACGCGGTCGCGCAACGCCAGGATCGAGGCCACCGTCTCGACACCGCCGGCGCCGCCGAGCAGATGCCCGGTCATCGACTTGGTGCCGGAGACCGCCATGTGGTCGACGTCGTCGCCGAAGACCTTGCGCAGCGCCTTCAGCTCGGCGATGTCACCCTGCGGCGTGGAGGTGGCGTGCGCGTTGATGTGCACGATCTCCGAGGGCTTCAGATCGTTGCGCTCCACCAGGTTCTGGAGGGCCAGCGCGATGCCGTTGCCGCTGGGCTCCGGCTGCGTGATGTGGTGGCTGTCCGCCGAGATGCCCTGGCCGACGGCCTCCGCGTAGATCTTCGCGCCGCGCCGCTTGGCGTGCTCCTCGGACTCCAGCACGATCACGCCCGCGCCCTCGCCGAGGACGAAGCCGTTGCGGTCGACGTCGTACGGGCGGGAGGCGCCCTGCGGGTCGTCGTTGTTCTTGGACATCGCCATCATGTTGCCGAAGGCGGCGATGGGCAGCGGGTGGATGGCCGCTTCCGTGCCGCCCGCCACGACGATGTCGGCCCGGCCTGTACGGATCATCTCGACCGCGTAGCCGATGGCCTCGGAGCCGGAGGCGCAGGCGCTGACCGGTGTGTGCACACCGGCGCGCGCGTTGACCTCCAGACCGACGTTGGCGCTGGGGCTGTTGGGCATCAGCATCGGCACGGTGTGCGGGGAGACGCGGCGTACGCCCTTCTCCTTGAGCACGTCGTACTGGTCGAGCAGCGTGGTCACGCCGCCGATGCCCGACGCGATGACCGAGCCGAGGCGGTCGGGGGACACCGAGGCGTCCTCGCCCGCCTTGGCCGTGAAGCCCGCGTCCGCCCACGCCTCGCGGGCGGCGATCAGCGCGAACTGGGCCGAGCGGTCGAGCTTGCGTGCCTGCGGCCTCGGGATGATCTCACCGGGGTCCACCGCCGCCTCGGCGGCGATGCGGACCGGCAGCTCGGCCGCCCATTCCTGTTCGAGAAGGTGTACACCGGAGCGCCCGGCGACGAGACCTTCCCAGGTCGATGCGCTGTCGCCACCCAGCGGTGTGGTTGCGCCGATACCGGTGACGACCACGGTGTGATGGGTCGCGTTCACTGGATTCCTGTCTCCACTGGTAGAGGGTGAGCATTTGAGCCACCTCGGAAGCGGGTGGCGACAAACGCGTCGTCGGACGGGTCAGTCCTGGTGCTTGAGGATGTACTCGGTCGCGTCGCCGACGGTCTTGAGGTTCTTGACGTCGTCGTCCGGGATCTTCACGCCGAAGCGCTCCTCGGCGGCGACGACGACCTCGACCATGGACAGCGAGTCGACGTCCAGGTCGTCGGTGAAGGACTTCTCGGTCTTCACGTCCTCGGTGGGGATACCGGCGATCTCGTTCACGATCTCAGCGAGACCGGCGACGATCTCTTCCTGCGTGGCGGCCATTGCGGCGCTCCTTCGGTGTGTTGCGGTGGGTGTCTGGGCGTCCGTACGCCTTTGTACGGACTGCGGGGATCTTGACTAAGGGAGGGTAACGACCGTAGCCGCGTACACGAGACCCGCCCCGAATCCGATGACGAGCGCGGTGTCGCCGCTCTTCGCCTGCCCGGTCGCCAGCAGCCGCTCCATGGCGAGCGGGATGGAGGCGGCCGAGGTGTTGCCGGTGGTCTCCACGTCACGGGCGACCATGACGTGCTCCGGCAGCTTGAGAGTCTTCACCATCGAGTCGATGATCCGCATGTTGGCCTGGTGCGGGATGAAGACGTCCAGGTCAGCGGGCGAGATCCCGGCGGCGTCCAGGGCCTCCTGGGCCACCTTCGCCATCTCGAAGACCGCCCAGCGGAAGACCGTCTGGCCCTCCTGCCGGATGGCAGGGAACTTCTCGACGGAGGCCGGATCCTGGCGGTACGCCTCCCAGGACACGGTCTGGCTGATGACGTCGGACTTGTCGCCCTCGGAGCCCCACACGGTGGGGCCCATGGCGGGCTCCTCCGAGGGGCCGACGATGACCGCGCCGGCGCCGTCCCCGAACAGGAACGCGGTGGAGCGGTCGGTCAGGTCGGTCAGGTCGGACAGCCGCTCGGCGCCGACCACGAGGACGTACTCGGCGCTGCCCTCGGTGATCAGACCCTTCGCGATGGTCAGGCCGTAGCCGAAGCCCGCGCAGCCCGCGTTGATGTCGAACGCGGCGGCCTTGCCCGCGCCCATCCGGTCGGCGATCTCCGTCGCGACGGCGGGCGTCTGCTTGAAGTGCGAGACGGTCGAGATGATGACCGCGCCCACCTGGTCGGGCGAGATCCCGGCGTCGGCGACGGCCTTGCCCGCCGCCTCCAGGGTCATCTCCGCCACGGTCTCCTCGGGGCCTGCCCAGTGGCGGGTCGCGATGCCGGAGCGGGAGCGGATCCACTCGTCGGACGAGTCGATGTGCTTCAGGATCTCCTCGTTCGGCACGACACGGGTCGGGCGGTAGCCGCCGACACCGAGAACGCGCGCGTACGGGGAGCCCTTCGCTGGCTTGATCTTCGCGGTCATGCTCTCCGGGCTCCTAGGGGCTCAGGCGGTCGGCGCGTGCTCGGCGATGAGCGCGCGGGCCGCTTCGAGGTCGTCGGGGGACTTCAGCGCGAGGGTCTGCACGCCGGGCAGGCCGCGCTTGGCGAGCCCGGTGAGGGTGCCGCCGGGGCAGACCTCGATGAGGGCGGTGACGCCCAGTTCCTTGAAGGTCTCCATGCACAGGTCCCACCGCACGGAGGCGGAGATCTGGTTGACCAGCCGCCGCACGACCTCGTCACCCGAGCCGACGGCCTGGCCGTCGAGGTTGGAGACGTAGCGCACGGCCGGGTCGGAGGCGGTGACGTCCTTGACCGCGGACTCCAGGGTGGCGACCGCGGGGGCCATGTGACGGGTGTGGAAGGCGCCCGCCACCTTCAGCGGGATGACGCGGGCCTTCTCGGGCTTGTCCTCCGCGAGGGCCGCCAGCTCCTCCGCGGTACCGGCGGCGACGATCTGGCCGCCGCCGTTCACGTTGGCCGCGGTGAGGCCGAGCTTCTCCAGGTGCGCGGTGACCTGCTCGGGGTCCCCGCCGAGCACGGCGGACATCCCGGTCTCGGTCACGGCGGCGGCCTCTGCCATGGCCCGGCCGCGGGTGCGGACGAGCGACATGGCGTCGCCGGGGGACAGCACACCTGCGATCGCGGCGGCGGCCAGCTCACCGACGCTGTGCCCCGCCGTGGCGCCCAGCACCCGCGCGGGGTCCTGGCCGTCCAGCAGGACCTCGGTCGAGATCAGGCTGGAGGCGACGAGCAGCGGCTGGGCCACGGCCGTGTCGCGGATCGCGTCCGCGTCGGCCTCGGTGCCGTAGTGCACCAGGTCCAGGTCGATGGCGGCCGACCACTCCGCGAGCCGGTCACCGACACCGGGGAGGTCGAGCCAGGGGTTCAGGAGGCCAGGCTTCTGAGCGCCTTGGCCGGGAGCGACGAGTACGAGCACTCTTTCACTCTCTCTTGTGGACAGCGGTCCCCGCCCGTGGGGACCGATACGAAGAACCGTCAGGGGAATTGTGAACCCTCGACAAAGGGCGCGTCCGAGCCTAGGGCTGGCTCTCGAAGTCGGCGAGACGCCCCAGGATCAGCGCGATACGCAGCGTGAAGGCGGACCGGACGTCCGAGGGCGACCAGCCGGTGACATCCGTCACACGTCGCAGCCGGTAGCGGACGGTGTTGGGGTGCACGAACAGCATCCGGGCGGCGCCCTCCAGGCTGCTCGCCTGCTCCAGGTAGACGCTCAGCGTCTCCAGCAGCGCCGAGCCCGCCTCCTCCAGCGGTCTGTAGATCTCCTCCACCAAGAGGTCCCGCGCGGCCGGGTCGCCCGCCATCGCGCGCTCCGGCAGCAGATCGTCGGCGAGTACGGGCCGGGGCGCGTCGGGCCAGGCGGCCGAGGCCCGCAGCCCCGCCGCGGCGGCCTGCGCCGAGCGCGTCGCCGACAGCAGGTCGCCCACCACGGGCCCCGCCACGACGGGACCCGGCGCGAACGGCCCGATCAGGGACTTCGCGGAGCGCAGCGGGTCGTCGGAGCCGCCCGCGATGACCACCAGCCGGTTCCCGAGCACCCCCGTGAGGACCTGGAGCTTGGCGTGCCGGGCCGCGCGCCTGATGGCCTCGACGGTCAGTTCGCTGTCCCCGTCGGGCGCGGTGCCCAGGACCACCGCCACGTGCTCGGGCGAGTTCCAGCCGAGCGCGGCGGCCCGGGAGACGGCGCCCTCGTCGGCCTCGCCCGAGAGCACGGCGTTGACCACCAGGGACTCAAGACGCGCGTCCCAGGCGCCCCGCGCCTCAGCGGCCTGCGCATACACCTGCGCGGTGGCGAAGGCGATCTCCCGCGCGTAGACGAGCAGCGCCTCGCGCAGCACCGACTCGTCACCAGGCGCCGCGACCTCGTCGATCTCGGCCTCGACGACCTCGATGGTGGTGCGCACCATCTCCACGGTCTGCCGCAGCGTGATCGCCCGCGTCAGCTCGCGCGGCGCCGTGCCGAACACGTCGGTGCTGATGGCCTGCGGCGTCTCCGGGTGCCGGAACCACTCGGTGAAGGCCGCGATGCCCGCCTGCGCGACGAGCCCGATCCAGGAGCGGTTCTCCGGGGGCATCGCGCGGTACCACGGCAACTGCTCGTCCATGCGCGCGATGGCCGAAGCGGCGAGCTTCCCGGAGGACTGCTCCAGCCTCCGGAGCGTGGCCGTGTGCGGGTGCTCCGGCGTTTCCTGCCGCCGCTTTCGCGGGTCCGGCTGCGGGCTGGGGGAGGGCTCTGTGGGTTCGGGCACGTGACAAGCCTGCCTTATCGGATGGCGTAAGCGGGTGCGGGGGCCGTCTCCGGACAACCTGGGCGGATTACCGGGGCTCTTGCAGAAGGCCCCGGCGTTCACGCCGGGGGTGAATGCATCTCAAGACTGCTCTGAAGTGCACCTTAGAGGGGACGTTCTTGCTGCTTGCCGCGCTGACGGGTGATCGCCAACGGTGCTCCGCCGCATGATGCGGAGAGTGGGAGGACAGGTGCCTGTGGTGAGGGGCATGGTTGATCACTGAGTGCGCATACATCGCCGAAACCACGTATCTGCCGCGCTTGTGGGGGGTTTATGCGTCTATGGCGTGACGGTGAGTAGGGTCGGGCTTGTGCAGCTTCGTTACAACTACCGGGTCTACTCGGATGCCGCCCAGTGCCGTGCGCTGGCCAGAGCGTTCGGGTGTGCGCGTGTGGTGTGGAACGACTGCCTGCGTGACCGGAGGGAAGCGCACGCGGCAGGACTGCCGTATGTCACGTCGGCTGAGTTGTCGCGGCTGCGTATCACCCAGGCCAAGCGCACCGAGGAGCGTGCCTGGCTCGCTGAGGTGTCGGCGGTCGTCCTGCAACAGTCCCTGCGGGATTTGGATGTGGCCTTCAAGAGCTTCTTCGACTCGCTGAAGGGTAAGCGGTCCGGTCGCAAGGTGGGGCCGCCCCGGTACAAGTCGAAGAGGGACACCCGGCAGTCGGTCCGCCTCAACGCCAACGCCTTCTCCCTCCCCGGCGACGGCAGGGTGTATGTGGCCAAGGTCGGCCATCTCAAGATCAGGTGGTCGCGTCGGCTTCCGGCGGCCCCGACTTCTGTGACCGTCACCAGGGACGGCGCGGGCCGGTACTTCCTCAGTTTCGTCGTGGAGACCGAGCCGGACATCCTCCCCGAGGTGGAAGCGGAGGCCGGTATCGACCTGGGTCTGTCCGTCTTCGCGGTCCTGTCCGACGGCTCCAGGATCGCCAGCCCGCGTTTCCTGCGCCGGGCGGAGAAGAAGCTCAAGCGCCTTCAGCGGGAGCTGTCCCGCAAGGCCAAGGGATCGAAGAACCGGGCCAAGGCCCGGATCAAGGTCGCGCGCCAGCATGCCCGGGTGGTGGACCGGCGCCGGGACTGGCACCACAAGGCTTCCACACGGATCATCCGCGAGAACCAAGCGGTGTATGTGGAAGACCTCGCGGTGGCCGGCCTCGCCCGTACCCGGCTGGGCAAGTCCGTGCACGACGCGGGGTGGTCCGCGTTCACTGGGATGCTGGAGTACAAGGCGGTCAAGCACGGGCGCGCCTTCGCCAGGGTGGACCGTGCTTTCCCGTCCTCGCAGGTCTGCTCGGTCTGCGGAGTGCGGGACGGCCCCAAGCCCCTGCATGTGCGGGAGTGGACGTGCGGCGTGTGTGGCACGGTGCATGAGCGTGACCACAACGCGGCCCGCAATGTCCTCTTCGAGGGACGCCGTATCGTCGCCGCCGGACGGGCGGAGACGCTAAACGCCTGTGGAGCGCCGGTAAGACGGGCACCCGTGCCCGCACAGCGCGGTGAAGCAGGAAGCCCCCGGAAGGGCCACACGACCCAGGCCGGAAGCCCTGGACTTTAGACCAGGGAGCACGTCAACGTGGTGCCCATGCTTCAGGTGTGGCGGGCTGACGACCGGTATCGGGGCGGCGAAGCGGACGCCGGGATCGATACCCGGCACGCGTTCTCCTTCTCGGGCTTCTACGACCCGGACAACGTGAACTTCGGCCTCCTCGTGGCCTGCAACGAGGAACGCCTCGCGGTAGGGGCGGGCTTCGAGGAGCATCCGCACCGCGACGTCGAGATCGTCACATGGGTGGCCGAGGGCGAGCTGGAGCACCGCGACTCGGCGGGCCACACCTCCCTCGTGCGCTCCGGTGACGTGCAGCGGCTCAGCGCGGGCAGCGGAGTGCGCCACGTGGAGCGCAACGCGGGCGAGGGGCCGCTGCGCTTCGTACAGATGTGGCTCGTCCCCGGGGCCTTCGGCACGGAGCCCGAGTACGAGGTCGTCCACGGCATCGCCGACAACACCCCCTTCGCGCTGCCCCGTACGGAGGCGGTGCTGCATGTGCGGCGGCTCGCCGAGGGGGAGCGCACGGCGGTGCCGGACGCGCAGTGGGTGTACGCGCACGTGGTGCGGGGGCGCGTGGTGCTCGACGGGCACGAGCTGGCCGGGGGCGACGCGGCGCGGATCACGGAGGCGGCGGAGCTGGAGGCGGCGGCGCTGGGCGGCCCGGCGGAGCTGCTGCTGTGGGAGATGCACGCGGAGCCCTCGTACGGGTGAGGGGGCGCGGGCGGCTTGCAGGGCGGGCGGTTCACGGGACGGCACCGTCCACAGGCCGCCCCGTCCGCCGGGCCGGGCCCGGGGTCCCGCGTCCAGTGGCCCCGCGTCCAGTGACCCCGCGTCGGCGGATTCCGGGCGCGGGCGCCCCGTGCCTCAGCGCAGCTCCGCCAGCACCGCGTCCGTGAGGGGCGGCCACACCTCCGTCGCCCACGGGCCGAAGGCGCGGTCCGTGAGGGCCACGCACGCGGCGCCCGCTTCCGGGTCCACCCACAGGAACGTGCCCGACTGCCCGAAGTGCCCGAAGGTGCGCGGCGAGGACGAGGCGCCCGTCCAGTGCGGGGACTTGCCGTCGCGGATCTCGAAGCCCAGGCCCCAGTCGTTGGGCGACTGGTTCCCGTAGCCGGGCAGCACGCCCTTCAGGCCGGGGAAGACGACGGAGGTGGCCTCGTCCAGCGTCGTACGGGCCACGAGGCGCGGTGCCTGGAGTTCGGCGGCGAACCGCGTCAGGTCCCCGACCGTCGAGACGGCGTCCTTCGCGGGCGAGCCGGGCAGGTCCGTCGCGGTCATGCCGAGCGGCTCGAAGACCGCCTCGCGCACGTACTGCGGGAAGGGGATCTCGGTGGCCTTGGCGAGGTGGTCGCCGAGCGCCTCGAAGCCCGCGTTGGAGTAGATGCGGCGGGTGCCGGGCGCGGCCATGGGCCGGTCCTCGTCGAACGCGAGGCCCGAGGTGTGGGCGAGCAGATGGCGGACGGTCGAGCCCTCGGGCCCTGCGGGCTCGTCCAGCTCGACGGCACCCTCCTCGACGGCGACGAGCACGGCGTAGGCGGCGAGCGGTTTGGTGACGGAGGCGAGGTCGAAGCGCCGTCCGGCCGGTCCCTGCGTCCCCGCGACGGTGCCGTCCGCGCGTACGACGGCCGCCGCCGCGTTGTCCACGGGCCAGTTCTCGATCATCCGCAGGCTGTCCATGGCCCCGAGCCTAACCCCGGGAGAATTGGCCCCGGTTTTGCGCTTGCTTGGAGTGCGCTCGAAGTCCGTAGCGTTCACTTGTGAGCGTGATGGAGACGAAGGCGGCGACGGAGACGGCAGCGGAGACGAAGACGGCGACGGAGACGGCGGACGCGGGTGCGGCGCGGGAGACCGTGTCCCCGAGGCCCGGAGGGCAGGACAGGTACACCATCAGCGAGGTCGCGGCGCGCACGGGCCTGAGCGCCCACACGCTGCGCTGGTACGAGCGGATCGGGCTGATGCCGCACGTGGACAGGTCGCACACCGGGCAGCGCCGGTTCACCGACAAGGACCTCGACTGGCTCGAACTGGTCGGCAAGCTGCGCCTGACGGGCATGCCCGTGGCCGACATGGTGCGCTACGCCGAGCTGGTGCGGGAGGGCGAGCGGACGTTCGCCGAGCGGGAGCGGCTGCTGGTGCGTACACGGGTGGACGTGCGGGAGCGGATCGCCGAACTCCAGGAGACCCTGGCGGTCCTGGACCACAAGATCGGCGTCTACGCGGAAGCGCGCGAGGCGTCGGAGAGGGCCCAGAACCCCGGATGAGCTGTATGAGCACGAACACCGGGAAGATCGCGGACACGGCTCGGCGAGGTCGGCCCGGCGCACGGGGCGACACCGGGGCAGGGCCGCTCCGGGCCGGTCCAGGTGCTCACACGACCGCGAAGGCGTAGAGCGCGAAGGCCGCCGCGAGCAGCGCGGCCACGGCCTTCCGCGCGCCCGTGACGCCCTTCCAGGGCGCCTCGAAGCGCCGGGTGACGCTGCCGATCGCCACCAGCGCCAGGGCGAAGACCGGCATCCAGGCCAGCCGCGCCAGCACCCAGCCCAGCGAGTCCGGCGCGGTCGTCAGCCCCGCGAAGGTGCCGGCGAAGGCGCTGGGCACGGCCGCGGCCAGCATCGCCGACTGGTGCCAGCAGAAGATCGTCATCGCCGAGAGGTTGATCAGCACCACCGGCGCCCACAGCGCCGGCCGGCGCAGCAGCGCCCCCAGGCGGTCGCGCAGCAGGACGGCGGCCCCGCACTGCACACCGGCGAGCGCCAGCACCAGCAGGGACGGCGGGTGCGAGTTCGTACGGGCCTCACCGGGGACGCCGACCATCGACGCCGGATAGTGGAAGACGAGCAGCAGCACCGCGAACAGCGCGGCCCCGCCGCCCAGGAGCAGGACGCCGCCGCGCCGGGCGAGTCTGCCCTCGCCCCAGGAGACGCCGAGCTGGTACGCGAACAGCCAGCCAGGCAGCAGGTTGGCCATGCCCACCCAGGAGGGCACGGCCTCGGCCCAGGGCCCGTAGCGCAGCACGTCCACGACGGCGACGGCGGCCAGCAGCGGCGCCGCGGCCCAGGCGCCCAGGCGCTCGGTGGCGCGCACGCAGTACGGGGTCAGCGCGGTGACGCCCGCGTACACGCCGACGAACCACAGCGGCTGCACCACCAGCACAGCGGCCGTGCGCAGCGTGCCGCCCGGCACCCCGGCCGCCCACAGCAGCGGCAACAGCGCCGCCCACACGGCCGTCACCCCCAGCACGGGGCGGCCGAGCCGCAACAGCCGGGCGCGCAGCCAGGCGCCCGTGGTCTCGCCGCGCGCCGTGGAGCGGCGCAGCGAGAGGACCGAGGAGTAGCCGCCGACCAGGAAGAAGATCCCGAGGAGCTGGAGCACCCAGCTCAGCGGCGCGAGGAAGCCGAGGGAGGCGAGAGGGCTGGCGTTGTGCAGCGCGCCGTCGCCGTCGCGCGTGAAGCCGCCCAGCAACCAGTGCCCCGTCGGCACGGCGAGCAGCGCGAGGGCACGCAGCCCGTCGATGGCGCGGTCGCGGTGCGCGGGGGTGCGGGCTTCTATGGAGCGCACGGCACCGCGTACGGAGCCGCGTGGACCGCGCGGGGGTCTGACGGGGACGGGAGTGGGAGTGGGAGTGGGGGCTGGGGCAGAGGTAGAGGCGGGGGCGGGAAGGCGCAGGTCAGACGCCATGGGTGCACTCCTTCGACGAGCAGTGGACGTCGCCCCAGGCACCGAGCGTGATGGCGGCGAAGTTGGTGAGTGAGCGGGTGCCGGGGACGAGGTAGCCCGCGTGGCCCTCGGCGCTCCCCGCGCTGACGACACGGGCGCCGAACTCCGGCGAGGCGGGGTCGCTGCCGTGGCCCAGGCCCAGGAACTCGACGTTCGGCACGCGGCCGATCCAGTCCCCCCGGTCGCGCGCCGCCCAGACGGGCACGGACGTGCCCAGCGCCTCGACGGACCCCGCGTGCATGCCGGGCGAGCCGAACACCACGAGCCCGGCGGCCTCCTGCCGCGTCAGGCCCTTCGGGCTCTGCTGGCCCTTCCGGTTCTTCCCGCCCGTCGAACCGTCCCCGTCGCGGGCCGCCTCGCCGCAGACGACCGAGCCGTAGCTGTGGCAGAGCACGGTCGGCGCCGGTGCGCCCGTCGCGGCCAGCCCGCGCAGGAAGCGCGCCAGCCGGGGCGCGCCCGCTTCGGCGAGCCGGGAGGTGGCCGCGTCGGGGCCGATCCCGACGGGCGTGGTGTAGCCGACCCAGGCGATCACCGCGGTCGGCGTGCCGGGCGACTGCCGCGCCATCCGCTCCCGGAGGGAGCGCGCCATTCCGGCGGGCTTCCCGTAGCGGTTCTCGCCGCCCCCGTCGAAGGTCGCGAGGTCGATGTCGGAGCCGGGGACGACGACGGCGGTGCGCCGCGCGGACGCCAGATCGCCGTACACCTCGGCCACTTGGCCCCTGCCGCGCGGGTCGAAGGCGAGGATCTGCCGCCCCGGTGCCAGGAGTTCCGCGTAGCGGTCGGCCTCGGCACGGGCCCGCTGGTGGTCCTGGAGGGTGAGCCCGGGCTCGGTGGCGCGCGCCTTCGCGCCCTCCCACGTGCTCTTGAGGGCCCGCCGGTTGGCCTCGTAGCGCAGCTCCACCGGGGCGCCGTCCAGGTTGCCGACGGTGAGGGGGTGACGTCGGACGAGCGCTTCGCGCCGCGCGGGGCCGAGACCCGCGAAGAAGCCGGCGACCTCGTCAGCGGGCGCGGTGGCCGGGTCGGGCAGCGCGCGGCCCAGCGAGGTGTCGGCGCGCCAGGCCGCGGCACCGGGCGGTGGCCCCGTGACGGCGGTCTCCTCAGAGCCGACGGCCCAGCCAGCGGTTCCCCCGATCGCGGCCGTGACCAGCGCGACGGCGATGAGCGTGCGCCTCAGCCGCTGCCCCGGCCGTCGCTGCGGCCGTTGCCCCGGCCGTCGCTGTGCGCTGTGTTTTGCGTTGCGGTTCGCGCTGCGCTTCATGACGGTTCTCCCTCCTGCGGCTGCCGGAGGGCCCGGCCGCCTGCCGGAGAGGAGATTGCGGGTGCGACGTGCCCCGGTACGTCACACCGGGGAGCCAACTCGTGGGGGATACCGGGGTACGGGGTGGCGCGCGCCGCCCTCCTCGGGGAGGAGCGGCGGGCCCGAGGCCGGGAAGGGGGTCAACCCCCGACCGGCCTCGAAGGCCAGGCGGGAGTCAGCCGCTCTCCGGCGCACCAGTCCGCTGACTGGGGTACCGACGATGTTTGTGGGGTGTCCCGAAACTTCTGTTACCTGATGCCCGGAATGTCCGCCTAGACTCGCCCGTAGTACGTGATCAAGCTGCTCGCCAGCAAGGACGTGAGGGAGTGCGGAGCATGACGGAGAACACGCTGCGGGACAAGGTCGCCGTCGTCGGCGGTGGCGAGAAGAACCTGGGCGGACTGATCAGCAGGACATTCGCGGAGGCCGGGGCGAAGGTGGTCGTGCACTTTCACAGCTCCGAGAGCGACGCCGAGCAGACGGTGAAGGCGATCCAGGAGGCCGGAGGACAGGCCGTCTCCGTCCAGGGGGACCTGACGAAGGTCGCCGACGTACGGCGGCTCTTCGACACGGCGGTGGACACCTACGGCGGCGCCGACATCGCGGTCAACACCACCGGGATGGTGCTGCGCAAGCCGATCCTGGAGACCACCGAGGAAGAGTACGACCGCATGTTCGGCATCAACGCCAAGGCGGCGTACTTCTTCATCCAGGAGGCCGGGCGCCGGCTGAACGACCACGGCAAGATCATCAGCCTGGGCACGTCGCTGCTGGCCGCCTTCACCGACGGCTACTCCACCTACGCCGGAGGCAAGGCGCCGCTGGAGCACTTCACCCGGGCGGCGGCCAAGGAGTTCGCTGACCGCGGGATCTCCGTGAACACGGTAGCTCCGGGGCCGATGGACACGCCGTTCTTCTACCCGCAGGAGACCCCGGAGCGGGTGGAGTTCCACAAGTCGCAGGCGATGGGCAACCAGCTCACCCACATCGAGGACATCGTCCCGATCATCAGGTTCCTGGCCACCGAAGGATGGTGGTTCACCGGTCAGACGATGTTCCCCAATGGCGGCTACACCACCCGCTGATCCCGTGGTCTCCCGGCGGGTGCACCGGCCGGCTCCCGGCACGGCCGGCTCCCGCCTGCATCGGCGCCCTGCGCGTAACACCAGGAGGTACTGATGACCGCATATCCGAGTGACCCCGCGGTGGCCGCCTTCGTCACCGCCGTCAACGCCGGCGACAAAGACGCCTTCTTCGCCACGCTGACTGATGACGCCACCATGTCCGACGACGGCACCGACCGTGACCTTGCCGCCTGGGCGGAGCGCGAGATCTTCTCCTCGGACGGCCGCATGGACATCGAGGACGTCTCGGCCGACGGCCAGACCCTGACGGTCATGTACACCAACTCCACCTGGGGCAGTATGCGCACGCGGTGGAGCTTCACCGTCACCGACGGCCGCATCAGCCGCTTCGAAACGAGCCAAGCCTGAAGAGGCCCTTCTTGTCCACCATGCTGGGTTCGGTGTGCCGATGAGATCACCCGCATGGCGGCATGTGGCGCCCCCCCGGCCCGGTCACCGCCGGGGGGGGGGCCCATCCGGCGGTACCCGGGGGCAGGGGAAAATAAGACACC
>NZ_JBSHAO010000067.1:0-10414 GCF_053611545.1 Streptomyces sp. NPDC054796
GCCCCCCCGCCCGGGCCCGGCCCGGGGGCGCGCCCCCCGCCGCGGGGCGGGGGGGGCCGCTTCTCTTCCCTGACGTGCCAGGACACCCGGTCCCGTGTGCGCCGCCCGGCCGCGCCGGAGCGCGCCCGGCGCGCCGGGCCGGACCGCGGGGAGACCCGGCCTGCTGCGTCAGCTCTCGCTGCTGCGGGCCCAGATGTTGGTGCCGGGCTCGGACACCGCGTAGGAGTCGATCTCCCGCAGCTCGTCGTCGGTGAGCTTCGGACCGCTCAGCGCGGCGACGTTCGCCTCCAGCTGCCGCACGCTGCTCGCGCCGATCAGGGCCGAGGTCATCCGCGCGTCGCGCAGCACCCACGACAGCGCGAGCTGGGCCAGCGACTGGCCCCGGCGCTCGGCGAGGTCGTTGAGCCCGCGCAGCCGCCGCAGCACCTCGTCGGAGAGCAGCCCTGGATCGAGCGACTTGCCCTGCGCCGCGCGCGAGCCCTCCGGGATGCCGTCGAGGTACTTGTCGGTGAGCAGGCCCTGCGCCAGCGGCGCGAAGGAGATGCAGCCCATGCCCTCCGACTCCAGCGTGTCGAGGAGGCCGTCCTCCTCCGTCCAGCGGTTCAGCATCGAGTACGAGGGCTGGTGGATCAGCGCGGGCACGCCCATCTCGCGCAGCAGCCCCGCGGCCTCCCTGGTCCGCCGCGCGTTGTACGAGGAGATCCCCGCGTACAGCGCCTTCCCCTGCCGTACGGCGGAGGCCAGCGCCCCCATCGTCTCCTCCAGCGGGGTGTCCGGGTCGAAGCGGTGCGAGTAGAAGATGTCGACGTAGTCGAGCCCCATCCGCTTCAGCGAGGCGTCCAGGGAGGAGAGCAGGTACTTGCGCGAGCCCCACTCGCCGTACGGGCCCGGGTGCATCCGGTAGCCCGCCTTGGTCGAGATGACCAGCTCGTCCCGGTAGGGGCGGAAGTCCTGGGCGAGGAGCTTGCCGAAGTTCAGCTCGGCCGAGCCGGGCGGCGGCCCGTAGTTGTTCGCCAGGTCGAAGTGCGTGACGCCCAGATCGAAGGCGCGGCGCAGGATGGAGCGCTGGGTGGTCAGGGCCTTGTCGTCGCCGAAGTTGTGCCACAGGCCGAGCGAGATCGCGGGCAGCCTGAGCCCGGAGCGCCCGGTGCGGCGGTACTCCATCGTGTCGTAGCGCGCGTCGTCGGCGCGGTACGGGGAGTAGGGGGAGGGGAGAAGTGCGTCGTGCGTCATACCCCCTTTCCTATCAAGGGGCTGTGTGGGTGGCCCGACTTCGCCCGCGCGGGTGAGCGGCAGTAGGGTTCAGGAATTCCTGACTCGGCATGGAGGGGCTGGCCATTCCCATGAAGCTTCGTGACCTGGTGTACAGGCTGTATGCGCGCCGGGTGGAGGACCGCCTCGACCACGACAGGGCGCCGAAGCACATCGGCGTCATCCTGGACGGCAACCGCCGCTGGGCCAAGGCGTCGGGCGGCACGACGGAGCAGGGGCACAAGGCGGGCGCCAGCAAGATCCAGGAGCTGCTGAGCTGGTGCGCCGAGACGGATGTCGAGGTCGTCACGCTCTGGCTGCTCTCGACGGACAACCTGCACCGCGCCGAGGACGAGCTGCTGCCCCTGCTGGGCATCATCGAGGACACCGTGCGCGATCTGGCGGGCGACGGCCGCTGGCGCGTGCACCACGTCGGCCAGCTCGACCTGCTGCCCGACCGCACGCAGCAGGTGCTCAAGAAGGCCGAGCAGCAGGCCGGGGACATCGACGGGATACTCGTCAACGTCGCCGTCGGCTACGGCGGACGACAGGAGATCACCGACGCCGTCCGCTCCCTCATGGCCGACCGCGCCGCGCATGGCGTGACCCTGGACGAGCTGGCCGAGAACCTCACCGTCGAGGACATCTCCGAGCACCTCTACACGCGCGGCCAGCCCGACCCGGACCTCGTCATCCGCACCAGCGGCGAGCAGCGCCTCTCGGGCTTCATGCTCTGGCAGAGCGCGCACTCCGAGTACTACTTCTGCGAGGTCTTCTGGCCCGCGTTCCGCAAGGTCGACTTCCTGCGGGCCCTGCGCGACTACGCGGCCCGCCACCGGCGCTACGGCAACTGACGGCCGATGCGCGGCCCCCGCGCCCGAGCCCCACGCGGGGCCCCGGACGCGGTCCGTGAACGCGGCGCGGCGCGCGCCTGGCCTCCTCTTTAACAGAGGTGACCAGCGGCCCCCGGCATTCGTCCACTCGGTGTGGCGTCATATGCCATTGCATGGTTGTGGGGCCGCGGGGGAATATCCCTTCTGGCCGAGCCCGATCCATGGGTCCGGCCGCCGGGAGGCCCGATTTGCAGACCACGGACGACCGCACGGCTCGTGCGGACGACGAGGAGGGCCGGTCCCCGGCCCGCTCTGTGCGGGTGCGGACCGGCTCCGTCCCTCGCGACGCTGTCGCTCCCCGATCTCACGAGGGGGTTCGTCCACCCGTGGTGACCAGCAAGAAGCGCAACGAGTTCGACCGGCGCACGTATGTCATCGACACCAGCGTGCTGCTCGCCGACCCAACAGCCATGGACCGATTCGACGAGCACGAGGTCGTGCTGCCGGTCGTGGTCGTCACCGAGTTGGAGGCCAAGCGTCACCACCCGGAACTCGGCTATTTCGCACGCCAGGCGCTCCGCAGGCTGGATGAGTACCGGATCCGGTACGGAAGGCTCGATGCCCCGATCCCGATCGGGGAGCAGGGAGGGACGCTCAGGGTAGAGCTGAACCACTCCGACACGACGGTTCTCCCCGCCGGTTTCCGGCTCGGCGACAACGACTCGCGCATCCTCGCCGTGGCCAGGAACCTCCAGGCGGAGGGGTACGACGTCACCGTCGTCTCCAAGGACCTGCCCCTGCGCATCAAGGCGTCGTCCGTCGGCCTGCTCGCCGAGGAGTACCGCGCGGAACTCGCGATCACGGACTCCGGCTGGACCGGCATGGCCGAGCTGACCCTCCCGGGCGAGGACATCGACGAACTGTTCGCCGCCGAGAGCGCCTTCGTGCCCGAGGCCGCCGAGCTGCCCGTGCACACCGGGCTGGTGCTCCAGTCGGAGAAGGGCAAGGCACTCGGCCGGGTGACGCCCGAGGGGCGCATCAAACTCGTGCGCGGCGACAGGGAGGCGTTCGGCCTCAAGGGCAGAAGCGCAGAACAGCGCATCGCCCTGGACCTCCTCCTCGACCCCGAGGTCGGCATCATCTCGATGGGCGGCCGGGCCGGTACGGGCAAGAGCGCCCTGGCGCTCTGCGCGGGCCTGGAGGCGGTGCTGGAGCGCAGGCAGCACAAGAAGGTGATGGTCTTCCGGCCGCTGTACGCGGTCGGCGGGCAGGAGCTGGGCTATCTGCCGGGCACCGAGGCCGAGAAGATGAACCCGTGGGCCCAGGCGGTCTTCGACACGCTCTCCGCCGTCACATCGCGCGAGGTCATCGAGGAGGTCGTCGGGCGCGGCATGCTGGAGGTCCTGCCGCTCACGCACATCCGCGGCCGCTCCCTCCACGACGCCTTCGTCATCGTGGACGAGGCCCAGTCGCTGGAGCGGAACGTGCTGCTGACGGTGCTCTCGCGGATCGGCGCCGGATCGCGGGTCGTTCTCACCCATGACGTGGCACAGCGGGACAATCTGCGCGTGGGCCGGTACGACGGAGTCGTCGCCGTCGTCGAGAAGCTGAAGGGGCACCCCCTCTTCTCGCACATCACCCTGACCCGTTCCGAGCGCTCGCCGATCGCGGCGCTGGTGACCGAAATGCTGGAGGAAAGCCCCCTCTGAGGGAGTTGAGCGCATCGGGGCATCCGGCGCCGGTCCCGCTTCGGCGGGGCCGGCGCCGTTGCCGTCCTCCGGGGTCCGACTGTCCGAAAAGCGCGTACCTCTGACGTAGGTGCGCGTGGACGCGCGGGGCGCTTTCGCTCTGCGGACATCCGTGCCGTACGCTTGACGCAATCCGTCCTGACCTGCGGGAATCCCAGGCTCAGTTGACGCGGGGTCACTCGTGTGACGAATGGGGCGCAGCAGCTTAGCCCCAACCGGAGGCGGCGCGCCCGTGTTTCCGAAAACCTCTGGGCCCAAACCCCCTGTGAGCTTTCCCACTCGGCACAGAATTGCCTCAAGCCATACGCGTCCGGCAGGGTGTGGTTTCTGTCAGGCCCCGCATACGGCACACCAGCACCCCCAGGGGTGCGGCAGCACACGCAGTACAGAACTGAACAGCAGTCGCCGTATGCCGCCCGAAGCACCACGCGGGCCCGCCGATCCGTTCGGCGGGACCCACCGGGCCCGTACCTCCAGTGGCCACATACCAGGGGAGGTCAGTGCCAGGGGCAAGAATGCGCCCGCGCGGTCACTCAAGCGGGCACGTTGGAAGGAAACCGTGTGACTCGGATCTCCGTCCGGGGATTCGCCGTGGCGTCTGCCACCGCGGTCACCACCGTCGGCGCCGTCGTCGGTGTGGCTTCGGGCAGCCAGCAAGGGCAGACGGCGAACGACGTCGAGGCCACCGCGGCTGACGCGACGCTCCTCGCAGACATACCGGCGGGTCAGCAGACCCAGGTACAGACGGCTTCCCTCACGCAGCAGGCAGACACCGCTTCATCGGCTGCCCAAGCGGAGGCGAAGAAGTCCGCTGAGGAAGCTGCCCGCAAGAAGGCCGCCAAGGACGCGGCGGCCAAGAGGGCAGCGGCCGAGAAGGCGGCGGCCGAGAAGCTGGCCAAGGAGCGGGAGAAGAAGCAGGAGGCAGCGAGCCGCTCGGCGGAGCGCGACGCCGGTGACTTCGCCCAGCAGTCCTCGTACAGCATCTCTGAGGTCAAGTCCATGGCCCAGCAGATCGTCGGCGGCGGCCAGTTCCAGTGCTTCTCGGAGATCGTCGAGCGCGAGTCGGGCTGGAACTACAAGGCCACCAACGCCTCCTCGGGCGCCTACGGCCTCGTCCAGGCACTGCCCGGTTCCAAGATGGCCTCCGCGGGTGCCGACTGGAGGACCAACCCGGCCACCCAGATAAAGTGGGGCCTGAACTACATGAACGACCGTTACGGCAGCCCCTGTGGCGCCTGGGACTTCTGGCAGGCCAACAACTGGTACTGAGGTAACGAGCCACACAGCTCCACAACTCCACAGCTTTCCGCGATGCCCCTGGCCCCGACCCGGACCAGGGGCATCGCGCGTTCCGGAGGCCGGTTCCGGGGCACTCGTGGGCCCGGCTGGGCGTGCGTTGCGATGATCACTGTTCGCGCGTCCGGCCGAGAAGCAACCTCGCGCGCCGGTAACGTCGTCCTCCGGACGGCAACGCAAGACGCGGGCAGGGCAGACGCAGGCAATCGGGGGCGGAGGACGTGGGATGACGAGCAGGTTCGACAGGCTGTGGTCCGGCGCGCAGCGCTGGGCGGCGCGGGCCGCCGAGCGGCGGGCCGAGGACGCGGTCGGTGACGAGGCCGTGAACGACAGGCCCGCGGACACTCCGGTGCCGGGTTCGGCCCGCGTGGAGCCCCGGAGCGTCCCCGCGCCGCCCGACTACGCGCCCGCCATAGGCGCCAAGCCGGAACCGGCCACCGTGGTGCCCTGGGGCGTACGGGTCGCGGCCGAGGTGGGCTGGCGGCTGCTCATCCTCGCCGGGGTCATCTGGGTGCTGATCCAGGTGATCAGCACGATCAGCCTGCTGATCCTCTCCTTCTCCGCGGGGCTCCTGATCACCGCGCTGCTCCAGCCGACGGTCGCGCGCCTCAAGCGCCTCGGCCTCGGCAGGGGCCTCGCCACCGCCATCACCTTCATCACCGGGTTCGTCGTGATGGGGCTGATCGGCTGGTTCGTCGTCTGGCAGATCATGGAGAACCTGCCGACCCTGACCGACCGGGTACAGGACGGCATCGAGGAGCTGAAGACCTGGGCCACGACCGGCCCGTTCCATGTCTCCGAGGCCCAGATCAACGACATCGCCAAGAACGTCAGCGACTGGGTCGGCGACAACAGCAAGGAAGTCACCACGGCCGGGCTCGAAGGCGTCACCGTCGTCTTCGAGTTCCTCTCGGGCGCGGTGCTCGCGATGTTCGTGACGCTGTTCCTGCTGTACGACGGCCGCCGGATCTGGCGCTGGACCATGAACTTCGTGCCGAGCGCGGCGCGCGAGGGCGTCGCGGGCGCGGGCCCCCGGGCCTGGATCACGCTCACCGGCTATGTGCGCGGCACGGTGATAGTGGCCATGATCGACGCGATCTTCATCGGCATCGGCATCTACTTCCTCGACGTGCCGATGGCCGTGCCGCTCGCCGTCTTCATCTTCGTCTTCGCCTTCATCCCGATCGTCGGCGCCGTGCTGTCCGGGGCGCTGGCCGTGCTGGTCGCGCTCGTCACCAACGGCATCTTCACGGCGCTGCTCGTGCTGGCCGTCGTCCTCCTGGTCCAGCAGATCGAGAGCCACATTCTCCAGCCCTTCATCCTGGGCCGCCTGGTGCGGGTGCATCCCCTCGCGGTGGTGCTCGCCGTGACCGGGGGCAGCCTCATCGCGGGGATCCCCGGGGCCGTGGTGGCGGTGCCGCTGGTGGCGGTGCTCAACACCGTCGTCGGCTATCTGAAGACGTACTCGCACGAGCAGGCGATGAAGGCGGCGCCCCCGTCGCCGGACGCGCGGCCGGGTGACCCCGCCACCGCCGAGGCGGCGCTCTCCGCGAGCGCGCCCGCCTCGGAGCCCGCCTCGGCTTCCCCCTCTCCCTCTCCCTCCCCCTCCGCCTCTTCGTCCTCGCCGGACGGCGAGCGCTGACGGTCACGGGGACGGTCAGTACGGCGCTTCCCTCGCCTCCATGAACCGCTTCAGGTGGCGGATGTCGGCGCGGGACCAGTCGGGGGGCGGGGCCACGGCGGCCCACGCCTCGACGGAGCCCGTGCCGTAGCGGTGGCCGTGCGGCGCGTCGACGCCGTAGGAGACGGCCATGTCCACGGTGGTCTGCCAGAAGGTGACGAACGGGAACCAGTCGACCTCGGTCGTGATGTCGGGCCCGAGCGGGTCCCGTACCCACTCGGGACGGTTCAGCGCGAGGTCCCACGACCACCAGACGATCGCGTCCGAGGCGTTCTGGAGGTAGACGACCCGGGGCCGCTCCCACGCGCCCCCCGGCCGGGCGAGGTCCTTCCGCGGCCACTGCGCGAAGCGGAAGTTGCGCCCCTTCTCGTACTCGGGCCGCCACACGGGGCTCCCCGGCGCCCGCCCGTCGGTGATCTCGTTCCGGATGGGCGAGAAGTTCGGCGACCCGGCCAGTACCGCGCCGTCCACCTTGGCGAGCAGGTCGTCCGCGCCGTCGAACGCCGCCTCGATGCCGTAGGCCCCCAGGCTCTCGCCGAAGACGACGAGCTTCGGCCGCCGCTCCTCCGGCTCGCGCAGCCAGCGGGCCCGCACAGCCTCGACGAGCGCGCGGTTGGCGCGGCCCGCCTGCTCCTTGTCGACGAGGAAGGAGACCCAGCTCGGCAGGTACGAGTACTGGGCCGCCACGATCGCCGTGTCGCCGCCGTGCAGGTACTCCAGCGGCTCCGCGTCCGTCGAGTTGACCCAGCCCATGCCCGTCGTGCCCGCGATGGCCAGCACGTCGCGCCGGAAGCCGCCCGTCCGCTCCAGCTCCGCGACGGCCAGCCTGGCCGCCTCCTCGTAGCCGTCCGCACTCTGCCGCCCGACGTACACGCGCACCGGCGGCTTCGCCGGGCGCCCCGTCACGCTGGTGATGCGGGAGGGGGTGAGGACGGAACCGGTGAAGTTGCGGCCCTCGTAGCCCAGGTCGTCCCAGTTGACGAGGGAGCGGGGGCCGCCGGAGACGTAGGGGGAACCCGACCGGAAGATGCCGTCCTTGGTGCCCTGGTTCGTGGTCTCCGCGATGCGCGCCGCGATGTCGATGATCCCCCGGTCGAAGACGACGTCGCGGGTGCCGAAGACGACGGCCGTCGCGCTGATCAGCAGCCCGGCGACGACGGCGACGGGCCGGGGCACATAGCGGCCCAGGCCCTGGATCAGCCGCCGCGTGCCCAGGCGAACCGCGCGCGCCAGCAGCACCAGCAGCCCGCACAGGGCGCAGGCGATCAGCGTGATCATCAGCGAGTGCCAGGTCAGCGTCTCCGGTATCTCCTGGAGCCGCCGCAGCTCGCGCTGCATCCGGGCGCTCTCGGACAGGCACAGGACGGTCAGCCCGGCGGCCAGCACGTAGTACGCCTGCCAGGCGTGGGCCCGCGCCCGCTCGGCAGGGCGCCACGGGACCAGCCTGCGGGCGAGGGGCCGCCGGGCGAGGCGACGCAGGAGGGGACGTGCCGGCCAGGTGCCGAGCGCTCCGATGGCGTAGCCGATGGCGGCGGTGATTCCGCCGATCACGCCCTGGAGGAACCAGGGGCGGGGGACGAGGGAGGGAGTGAGGGAGAGCCAGAAGAAGACGGTCGCTGTGCAGAGGGGCACGAGCGCGGGCCAGCGGCGGACCAGCCGGCGCGCATCGGGTCTGTCCCCGTACGGGCGGCGGGCGAGGGCGAGCAGACGGCGGCCCGTCCGGCGCGCCGATTGGCCGACGGTTCGGGGAACGCGCTGCTCTGAGGGCCGGTGGGCGGCCTGCTGCTGCGGCATGTGTGCGGTCTCCCGGCCGTCCGTCTCGTTCCGGATGTCACGGTAGGTGATGCGGTGCCGGTTTCAGTGACGCGGGTGGGGGCTGAGGGGTTGCCCCGGGCGTCTCATCGGATCGACGGAGTTTAGGGCTGGACTCCGTCCAAGCAGTTGCCGACAGCCCGTCGGCGAGTTTTCCTGGGGAAGGCGATCGCGCATCCCGTACCAGCCCCCGTACACGGGAGGACGCAACCACATGACCGACTACACGACCACCAACGTCGGCATCCCGGTGGAGAGCGACGAGCACTCGCTCACCGTCGGGACCGACGGCCCGATCCTGCTCCAGGACCATTACCTGATCGAGAAGATGGCCCAGTTCAACAGGGAGCGGGTCCCCGAGCGGGTCGTCCACGCCAAGGGCGGCGGCGCCTACGGCGTCTTCGAGGTCACCAACGACGTCAGCCAGTTCACCAAGGCCGACCTCTTCCAGCCCGGGAAGCGCACGCCGATGCTGGCCCGCTTCTCCACCGTCGCCGGTGAGCAGGGCAGCCCGGACTCCTGGCGGGACCCGCGCGGCTTCGCGCTGAAGTTCTACACGGAGTACGGCAACTACGACATGGTCGGGAACAACACCCCGGTCTTCTTCGTCCGTGACCCGAGCAAGTTCCAGGACTTCATCCGCAGCCAGAAGCGCCACTTCGGCAGCGGCCTGCGGGACCACGACATGCAGTGGGACTTCTGGAGCCTGTCCCCGGAGTCGGCACACCAGGTGACCTGGCTGATGGGCGACCGGGGCATCCCCAGGACATGGCGCCACATGAACGGCTACAGCTCGCACACCTACATGTGGGTGAACGCGGGCGGCGAGAAGTTCTGGGTGAAGTACCACTTCAAGACCGACCAGGGCATCGACTTCTTCACGCAGGAGGAAGCCGACCACATGGCCGGGGCCGACGCGGATGTGCACCGGCGCGATCTGTACGACTCCATCGCGGCGGGCGACGCGCCCTCGTGGACGCTCTACATGCAGATCATGCCGTTCGCCGACGCGCCCGACTACCGCTTCAACCCCTTCGACCTGACGAAGGTGTGGCCGCACGGCGACTACCCGCTGATCGAGGTCGGCCGGATGACGCTCAACAAGAACCCGGAGGACTTCTTCGTCCACATCGAGCAGGCCGCCTTCGAGCCCTCCAACCTGGTGCCGGGCATCGGCCCGTCCCCGGACAAGATGCTGCTGGGCCGCCTCTTCTCGTACCCGGACACGCACCGCTACCGCATCGGCCCGAACTACGCGCAGCTCCCGCCCAACCGGCCGCAGGCCCCCGTCCACTCGTACGCGAAGGACGGCCCCATGCGCTATGTCTCGCCCGACGTGTCCCGGCCCTACGCGCCCAACTCGTACGGCGGGCCCGAGGCCCAGAGCGGCGTCGCGGGACTGCCGACGGGCTGGGACGTGGAGGCGACGGAGATGGTGCGCGAGGCGTACACGCTGCGCCGGGAGGACGACGACTGGGGCCAGGCGGGCACCCAGGTGCGCCAGGTGCTGGACGACGCGGCCAGGGAACGGCTGGTGAACAACGCGGCCGGGCATCTGCTCGACGGCGTCAGCAAGCCGGTGCTGGAGCGGGCCCTCCAGTATTGGCGGAACATCGACAAGAACGTCGGAGACCGCATCGCCGCGAAGGTCAACGGCGGCTGAGGAACCGGCCCCCGACGCGCACGGGGCGCCCCCCCCCCCCCCGCGGGGGGGGCGGGGGGATACCCGCGGCCCGGCCGGGGGGCGACCCGGGCCCCGGCGCCGACCGGGGCCCCCGCCGCCACCCGACCCA
>NZ_JBSHAO010000067.1:10424-41656 GCF_053611545.1 Streptomyces sp. NPDC054796
CAAGCCGGACAACCCGATCTTTGTGGGCCTCGTGGGCTGGTATTAGTCTATAACTGACCGGGTCACCGCGGGCTCAGGAACCGGCCCCCGCCGCGCCGGGGGCGCCCCCGCCCCGCCGGCGGGGGCGCCCCGTGCTGTCTGTGCGGTCCGTGGGGCTCCGCGAGGCTTTTGTGAAGACGGATTCCCCCGGCCGTCCCCTTTGCTACGTTCGCCGCTCGATCGTGGAAGCGCCGACGGATCGCGAACGGACCGGGGGGCACGGGGATGGCGGAACACGGAGCGGGAGTACCGGAGCGCTGGCAGCGGCTCCTCGAAGGCGCTGGCGGCGGCAGCGGCGGTGACGGTGACGGCGGTGGGGGCGACGGCGACGGCACCGGGACGCGGCTCGCGGGAGTCGACGGGCCCGTCGGCAGCGGACCCGGCGGCAACGGCCCGGGGCGGGACGGCGGCACCGGCGTGCTGAAGTCCGAGAAGGGCCCCTGGGACGTGGCGGCCACGTCACTGGAGTCGCTGCACGGGAACGTCGGCCGCGCGCTCGGCGAACTGCGGGACGCGCAAGCGGGCGCGGGCGCCGGCGACAAGGGCGTGGACGGGCTGGAGAGCGTCGGGGCGCACAAGCGGGTCTTCCAGTCCTGGGAGGCGCGGCTGGAGGTGGCCCGCAGCGAGTGCGGGGAGCTGAAGGACAAGCTGGCGAAGGCGGGCAGCGACTTCTACAAGACCGACCAGGCCGTCAAGGACGCCTTCACCGCGCAGGAGACCAAGCCCGTCCCGCCGCCCGGCGGCCCCTCGGGAAGCTGGTGAGCGCCCGTGGTGACCTACGCGCAGTTGCGGGGGATCGAGCCGGGGCAGTTCGAGGAGGCGGCCGACGGCTGGCAGAAGGTGAGCAGTTGCGCCAGCGAGGCCAAGGACCGGCTGAACGACGAGATCACCGCGAAGCTCAGGGCCGCGCTGAGCGGCGACGGCGTGAACCAGGCGATCGGGCGGTTGCAGCGGCTGAGCCGCAACTTCCACTACGTGCAGGTCGAGTCCGGGCTCGTCCGTACGGCCCTGGACGGGCTGGCCGCCGAGCTGCGCTCGGCGCAGCGGAAGCTGAACACCGCCGTCCAGGACGCCGTCGACGCGGGCATGACGGTGAAGGACGACGGCACGGTGCAGGGCCAGGAGGGCGCGAAGCAGGAGACGGTGCAGGGCTTCGCCGACCGGATCGGCGACGCGCTGCGGGAGGCGGGCGAGGCGGACGGCCGGTACGCGGCCACGCTGCGGGAGCTGATCACGGACGCCGATCTGGAGGTCACCCGCGAGGACTGGGCCGACGTCGCGCGGGACACCGGCAAGGTCGGCGACACGGCGGCCCGCGATCTGGGGCTCGGGGAGGTGCCGAAGGGGAAGTCGCCGCAGGAGAACGCCGACTGGTGGAAGGGCCTGACGGACGAGCAGCGCGCCGACTACGTCTCCCTCTACCCGGCGAGCGTCGGCGCCCTGGACGGCATCCCCTCGGACGTGCGGGACGAGGCGAACAGGGCCTCGTTTGAAAGCACGCGGGCGAAGTACCAGACGGAGCTGGCCGGGATACCGCCGGAGCCGCCGCGCCCCCAGGGGCCTGGCGGGAGCATCACGGACGCGGGGCAGCGCTGGCAGGAGTGGCAGGACCGGTACGCGGACCGCAAGGAGCACCTGGAGAAGGCGCTGAACGGGATGGGCGCGATCCAGGACCGCTTCGACGCCACCGGCAAGGACGGCCTCCCCCAGGCGTATCTGCTGGGCTTCGACGCGGAGGGCGACGGGCGCGCGATCGTCGCCAACGGCAACCCGGACACGGCGAAGCACACCTCCGTCTCCGTGCCCGGCACCAACACCGCGCTGGGCGGGGCGCAGCGCCCCTTGCAGGACGGCGCGGAACTGTGGCGCAGCAGCAACGCGCTCAGCAACGGCCGGCCCGTCTCGACGGTCACCTGGATCGGCTACGACACGCCGCCGGACATCCCGAGCGCGACCGTCGACTCGTACGCGGAGGAGGGCGCTCCGGCCCTGAACCGGTTCCTGACGGGACTGGAGACGGCGCAGGGAGGGCCCGAGGCCGGCCACACCACGGTCGTCGCGCACAGCTACGGCACGGTGCTGGTGGGGCAGGCCAGCATGCAGGGCGACTTCCCGGCCGACGACCTGATCACTGTCGGCAGCCCCGGCATGAACATCGAGAGCGCGGAGGAGCTGGAGACGGGCAGGGACCACACGTGGAACCAAGAGGCGGAAGGCGACGCGATTCCCAACTGGGGGCGGTACGTGCACGGTGAGGGCTGGGGGTGGACCATTCCCAGCGACGACGACTTCGGAGCGCACCAGATGAGGACGGACACCGAGGGGCACGGCAACTACTGGTCGCCCAGGTCCGAGAGCATCACCAACCAGGCCCGGGTCATCACCGGGCGCTATGGGGATGTCACGGGTGCGTAGGGCGTACGGGTACGGCTCCAGGTCCGGCGCGCTGGCCGCCGCGCTCACGGCACTCGCTCTGACGGCACTGACGACGGGATGCTCCGGCATGAACGGCACCGAGGACGACGGACCCGCACCCCGGGTCCGGGAGATCGAAGGCCCCCGCGAGGAGGCCAGGAAGCTGTCCAGTCAGCTCTACGAGCTGCTGCGGGTGAAGGGCAGGGCGAGCGAGGGCGGTCCGGGGGTGAGCCCCTGCGAGGGCAGGGACACGGAGACCTTCTACCGGATCGTCCACCCCTGGTCCCTGAGCGCGAAGTCGCCCGACGAGCTGAAGACGGCGATGGCGGGGCTCAAGGAGGACCTGCCGCGGCACGGCTGGAAGATCGTCGAGGAGGGCCGCTCGTCGAACGCGAACCGGACGCCGTACTTCATGGCCGACTCGACGCGGAAGCGGTTCACGCTGAAGGTGACGCTGGAGGGGCGCACGGAGGCGGCGCCCTCGCCCTCTCCCTCGCAGTCCGGGGCAGGCGAGCCGGAGGGCGGGGTTCCGTCGGGTGACACCGAGCCGCTGCTCTCCTTCCACCTCGTCTCCGACTGCTATCAGGTGCCGGAGGGCGAGAAGGTGGACACGTACTGAACCGGCTTCCCCTTCTGGTCGTGTGACCTGCGGCTTTGTGGCCTCGCCCGATGGGCGGGGCCACTGTTCGCTCCGTCTATACATCGCGTGTATACGCGTGGTGTAGAGTCTCCGGCATGTCCATCAGTCACACATTGCTCGGTCTCCTGGAGTCCGGCCCCCGCCACGGCTACGACCTGAAGCGGGCCTTCGATGAGCGCTTCGGCCACGACCGCCCCCTGCACTACGGGCAGGTCTACTCGACCATGTCCCGGCTGCTGAAGAACGGCCTCGTGGAGGTCGACGGCGTGGAGTCGGGCGGCGGTCCCGAGCGCAAGCGCTACGCCATCACCGACGCGGGCATCACCGACGTCGAGGGCTGGCTCGAAACGCCCGAGAAGCCCGAGCCGTACCTCCAGAGCACCCTCTACACCAAGGTCGTCCTCGCCCTGCTCACCGAGCGGAACGCGGCCGGGATGCTGGACTCGCAGCGGGCCGAGCACCTGCGGCTGATGCGCGAGCTGACCCGTCGCAAGCAGCAGGGCGATCTCGCCGACCAGCTCATCTGCGACCACGCGCTGTTCCACCTGGAGGCCGATCTGCGCTGGCTGGAACTGACCGCGGCCCGGCTCGACAAGCTCGCCACGGAGGTGCGGTCATGAAGCTCGCCGACCAGACCCCGGCCCCCGGCTCCGGCACCACCGGCGCGCCCCTGCTCGCCGCCAGCGGCCTGCACAAGACCTACGGCGCCACCGCCGCGCTCGACGGCGCCGACTTCACCATCGCGCCGGGCGAGGTCGTCGCCGTGATGGGACCCTCCGGTTCCGGCAAGTCGACGCTGCTGCACTGCCTCGCGGGCATCGTCCAGCCCGACGCGGGCAGCGTGACCTACCGTGGCCAGGAGCTGTCGGGCATGTCGGACGCGCAGCGCAGCGAGCTGCGCAGGGGCGACTTCGGGTTCGTCTTCCAGTTCGGCCAGCTCGTGCCCGAGCTGACCTGCGTGGAGAACGCCGCGCTGCCGCTGCGGCTGACCGGTGTCGGCCGCAAGGAGGCGGAGAAGTGCGCCACCGCGTGGCTGGAGCGCCTCGAGGTCGCCGACGTGCGCCACCACAGGCCGGGCCAGATCTCGGGGGGCCAGGGCCAGCGCGTCGCCGTCGCCCGCGCGCTGGCCGGTGGGCCGCGCGTCGTCTTCGCCGACGAGCCGACCGGCGCCCTCGACTCCCTCAACGGCGAGCGCGTGATGGAGCTGCTGACCGAGGCGGCCCGGGAGACCATGGCCGCCGTCGTGCTCGTCACCCACGAGTCCCGGGTGGCCGCCTACTCGGACCGCGAGGTCGTCGTACGCGACGGCAGGGCCCGGGACATGGCGGGTGCGCTGTGACGGCGCGGGGCAACGGCGTGGCGTCCCCGGAGACGGACCGCGCGACGGACCGTGCGGCTGACCGGGCGGCGGGCCCGGCCGAGGGCGCCTCGGCGCACGCCCCCTCGGCCCAGGCCCAGGCGCCCGCGGCGCCGAGCGGCCTCAAGCTGTGGGCCCGCGACCTCTTCCTGGGCGCCCGGTTCGCGGTCGGCGGCGGACGCCAGGGCTGGACCCGCACGCTGCTGACCGCCGTCGGCGTCGGGCTCGGCGTGGCCCTGCTGCTGCTCGCGACCTCCGTGCCCGAGATCATCGACAACCGGAGCGCCCGCGAGGAGGCCCGGTCGGCGGGCACCCAGTACACGGAGACCGAGCCCCCGCGCACCGAGCGGACCATGCTCACCTCCGACGCCAACACCCGGTTCCACGGCGAGCAGCTGTACGGGAGGCAGTTGCGCGCCGAGGGCTCGGACCCGATCCTGCCGCCCGGCGTGGAGAAGCTGCCCGGCCCCGGCGAGATGCTCGTCTCGCCGGCGCTCAAGGAGTACCTCGCCACGGACGAGGGCAAGGTCCTGGCCGACCGGCTCGACGCGCGCGTCGTCGGCGGCATCGGGGACGAGGGCCTGCTCGGCCCCGGCGAACTGGCCTTCTACAAGGGCTCCTCTGACATCTCACTGAAGTCGGGCGCCCACCGGGTGGAGGGGTTCGCGCAGACGGAGCAGCAGGGCGAGCAGCCCATGGACCCGACGATCCTGCTGCTGGTCGTGGTGGCCTGCGCGGTGCTCGTGATGCCGATCGCGGCGTTCGTCGCGACGGCGGTCAGGTTCGGCGGCGAACGCCGCGACGCCCGGCTGGCCGCGCTGCGCCTGGTGGGCACCGACGCGCGGATGACGCGTCGCATCGCCGCGGGCGAGAGTCTGGTCGGCGCGCTCCTGGGGCTGGTGGCGGGCGCCTGGTTCTTCCTGCTGGGCCGGACGTCCATCGCCGCGATGGAGATCTCCGGGATCAGCGTCTTCCCGTCCGACGTGCTGCCCGCTCCGGCCCTCGTCGCGCTGATCGTGCTCGCCGTGCCCGTCGCGGCAGTCCTGGTCACGCTGTTCGCGATGCGCGGTATCGCCGTCGAACCGCTGGGCGTGGTGCGGCAGAGCGTGCGCCGCTCGCGCCGCCTCTGGTGGCGGCTGCTGCCGACCGCCGCGGGCGTCCTGCTGCTGGTGCCGCTGGCCGGTTCGCTCACGGGCGACGAGGCGGACGTCGACACCAAGAAGATCGTCGCCGCTGTCGTCCTGCTGCTGAGCGGCGCCGTGCTGCTGCTGCCCTGGGCGGTGGAGCGGGTCGTGCGGAAGCTGAGCGGAGGCCCGCTCTCCTGGCAGCTCGCCACCCGGCGGCTCCAGCTCAGCAGCGGCGTCGCCACGCGCGCCGTCAGCGGCATCACCATCGCGGTGGCCGGGGCCATCGCGCTCCAGATGGTCTTCACCGCCGTCGAGGCCAAGGCGACCCAGGACACGGGCCAGGACCCGGCGCTGGCCCAGGCGCAGGTCTACGGCCCGTACACGACCGTCGAGCAGGCGGCGAAGCTGAACAAGGCGCTGAAGGGGACCGACGGCGTCAAGGAGGCGCAGGGCTCCCTCCAGGCGTACGTGGGCCTGACAGGGACCACGGCCGACGGCGTCAGCGTGACCGTGGGCGACTGCGCCACGCTCCGCGAGCTGGCCCGGATCGGCGACTGCCGGGAGGGCCAGACCTTCCTGGCCAGGTCCTCGGAGTCCGACGAGCCCGACGAGCCGCAGCCCGAGCGCGGTGACCGGCTCGCGCTCGACGAGATCGAGGGCGGCGGGAGCAAGGCGGCGAAGGACCCGCGGGACAGGTGGACCGTGCCCGGTTCCGCCAAGGAGGTCACGTCCCGCAAGACGGCGGACGGCAACTACACGAGCGGCGTCATGGTCACGCCCTCCGCCATGCCCGTCGAACGGCTCAAGGAGGCCAGCTACCGCGCCGCGGTGCGCACCGACCTGAGCGACCCGGAGGCGATGGAGAACGTCCGGACGACGGTCTTCCAGGCCGACCCGGCGTACAACATCTTCGAGATGAAGACCCGCACCACCTCGGGCGAGTTCCTCGGCATCCAGCGGGGTCTCACGGCCGCCTCGGCCGCGGTGCTGCTGCTGATCGGCTTCAGCATGATCATCACCACGCTGGAGCAGCTCAGGGAGCGCAAGCGGCAGTTGTCCGTACTGGTGGCCTTCGGCACGCGCCGCTCCACCCTCGGCGCCTCGGTGCTCTGGCAGACGGCGGTGCCCGTGGTGCTCGGGCTCGCGCTCGCGACCGTCTTCGGGCTCGGGCTGGGCTGGGGACTGCTGCGGACGATGGGGCAGGCGAAGGTGGACTGGCTGGCCTTCCTGCCCGCCGTGGGCGTCGGCTTCGGAGTGATCGCGATGGTGACGCTGGTGAGTCTGCCGCCGCTGTGGCGGATGATGCGGCCGGACGGTCTGCGTACGGAGTGAGGGTGCGTTTCCCCTGGTGGGGCCCCTGACCGACGGGGCCCCGCGCGACCCCGGCCGGTTCCCCTCAACGGCCGGGGTCGCGTCGTGAGGGAGCGGCGGGGTCGCGTCGCACCCAATAAAGTGTTATCACTTTGCTAGGCGTTCGAACGCTGGGGGCGCCGCAGAACCGCAAGAACGGGGGATTCCCATGTCCGTGAACGACACCGATACCGCCGGGTCCGCACTGAAGCCCGGTGACGTACCGCAGATGCCCAGGCCCGACGTGCGCGAGACGGCGGCCCACAGCATTCCGGGCGGACTCGCGCTGCTGCTCGGCCTCGTCGGCTCCCTCATCGGGGCGGGCGCCGTGGTCGGGGGCGGGGTGCTGGCCGGGGACGGCTCGGGCGGCGTCGGCGCTGTGCTCATCGTGCTCGGCGTGTTGCTGCTGATCGGCTCGGTCTTCGCGATGTCGGGGCTCAACATGGTGGCGCCCGGCGAGGCCCGCGTGGTCCAGCTCTTCGGCCGCTACACCGGCACGATCCGCAAGGACGGGCTGCGCTGGGTCAACCCGCTGACCACCCGGCACAAGATCTCGACCAGGGTGCGCAACCACGAGACCGCGGTGCTCAAGGTCAACGACGCCTACGGCAACCCGATCGAGCTGGCGGCCGTGGTCGTCTGGCAGGTCGAGGACACGGCGATGGCCACCTTCGCCGTGGACGACTACATCGAGTTCGTGTCCACCCAGACCGAGGCGGCCGTACGGCACATCGCCATCGAGTACCCCTACGACGCGCACGACGAGGCCGGGCTCTCGCTGCGCGGCAACGCCGAGGAGATCACGGAGAAGCTGGCGGCCGAGCTGACCGTACGGGTGGAGGCGGCGGGCGTGACGATCGTCGAGTCCCGCTTCACGCACCTCGCCTACGCGCCGGAGATCGCCTCGGCCATGCTGCAAAGGCAGCAGGCGGGCGCGGTCGTGGCCGCGCGCAAGACGATCGTGGAGGGCGCCTGCGGCATGGTCGAGGACGCGATCACCCGGATCACCGCGCAGGACTTCGTCGAGCTGGACGAGGAGCGGCGCGCGACGATGGTGAGCAATCTCCTGGTCGTGCTCTGCGGCGACCGCTCGCCGCAGCCGGTGATGAACACGGGATCCCTCTACCAGTGACGGATCCGCACGCCTCGGGGGAGGAGCCTCCGGAAGAGGAGGCTCCGGGCCCGGCGGCGCCGAAGCGGCGGTCGCAGCAGCGCAAGCAGGTGCTGCTGCGGCTGGACCCGTCGATGCACGACGCGCTGGCGCGCTGGGCGGCGGACGAGCTGCGCTCCACGAACGCGCAGATCGACTATCTGCTGCGCCGGGCGCTCAAGGACGCGGGCCGCCTCCCGAAGGAGGCCCGGCCCCACCCCCGCAGGGGGCGCCCGCCCCGCGAGGAGCGATCCGGCGAGGAGCGGCCCCGCGAGGAGTGACGGGGTCCGGGGCCCGCTGGACCGGGGCCGGGGGCCGCTGGGCCGGGGGTCACTCCACGAGGCGGACGGGCAGCGGGGAGAGCGCGGCGCGGAGCGACGCCGCGAACGTCGTGAACTCCGCCTCGCGCGCCGCACCGGCCCGCATCGTCAGGGCGATGCGCCGCGCGGGCGCGGTGGGCGCGAAGTAGGCAGTGGAGAGCTGGTCGTTGCGGGCCGTCTCCACCCGCAGTGCCGTACGGGGCAGCAGCGTGACGCCCATGCCGCCCGCGACGAGCTGGACCAGCGTGGACAGGCCCGCCGCGCTCGTCGTCACGGCCCCCTCCTCACGGCCCGCCTCGCGGCAGATGTCCAGGGCCTGGTCCCGCAGGCAGTGCCCCTCGTCGAGCAGCAGGAGATCCATCTCGCGCAGCGCCGACCTCGGCACGTCCCCGCGCCCGGCGTACTCGTGGTCGCGCGGGGTGACCAGCACGAAGTCCTCGTCGAACAGCGGCAGCTCGGTGACCCCGGCGGCGCCCAGCGGGATCGCGAGCAGCAGCAGGTCGAGCCGCCCGTGCCCCAGCCCGTCGAGCAGCGAGGCGGTCTGCTCCTCGTGGACCTGGAGATCGAGGTCCGGGTACTCCTCGCGGACGAGCCGCAGCACGGTGGGCAGCAGATACGGCGCCACCGTGGGGATCACGCCCAGCCGCAGCACCCCGGTGAACGGCGCCCGCGCGGCCTCGGCCTCCTCCAGCAGCTCGCCGACGGAGTCCAGGACGCGACGGGCCCGCGCCGCCATCCGCTCACCCGCGGGGGAGAGCAGCACCTTGCGCGTCGTGCGCTCCAGCAACTGCACCCCGAGCGTCTCCTCCAGCGCGGCCACGGCGCCCGACAGCGCGGGCTGGCTCATGCCGATCGCGCCCGCCGCCTCCCTGAAGTGCAGATACTCGGCGACGGCTGCGAAGGCCCGCAACTGCGACAGGGTGGGCTGCCGGGCCCGCGCCGCGTGCGCCGACGGGTACGGGCCGCTCGGCGCGGCGCTCGTCGCGTACGGTGTGGGCGGGGTCACTGATAACCACCTCCGATCAACACCGGCAAGGGTAACGGTTTCCGCGATGAATCCCGGTCGGCTCGGCGACGGCTCGGCGACGGCTCAGCGGTGGCTCAGCGATGGCTCAGCACGTTGACCACCCGCCCGTTCGGGTCCCGGACGAAGAACCGCCGCACCCCCCACTCCTCGTCCCGCAGCGTGTGCACGATCTCCGCACCGCTCGCGCGCACGGCCGCGTAGACGGCGTCCACGTCGTCCACCTCGACGCTCATGTCCGGCACGACGGGCGCGGTCTTGTCATGCGTCATGAAGGTGACCTGCGCCGTCGGGTTCTCGGGGGAGGCGAGCGTCACCACCCAGCCGTGGTTCATGACCTCCTCGAACCCCAGCAGCCCGTAGAAGTCCCGGCTCTCCTCGACGGCCTCCGACGCGATGTCGGGCATGACCCGGCGGACGGACATGGTGCCTCCTCCTTGCTGACGGTGCGAGTGCGAACGTCGCGCGTGAACGCCCCGCCGATTCTCTCCGGGCCCGCGCCCCGGTGTCCCTCGTTTGCGCGGCACTGGAACAAGCTCGGCCCGGAAGGGGCGGCTCGTCCTCGCGGCCTCGACGTCGGCACACTGCGCCGCCGCGCCCGGCTGCCGCCCGAGTGCGGTTGGCGTGGCCTGTGGCTGGCTGCGGGGGAGGGGTGGGGCGCCATCCCGTCGTCCGGCCGTGCGCCGGTACGTGGCGGGTCGCCGTACTGCCGCCGTCGTGACCGCGCCCGCGTGAGCAGACCACCCCCGGTACGGGGCTGACGGGGGGCGACTGCTGCCGCGTCGGGGTTGCGCGGCTCGTGGTCGCTCCGCGTCGGTTCCCCGCCGTCCGGGTGGCGGAGCGTGCCGCCCCAGCAGGCGCCGAGCCGACGTGCTCTTCGCGATGCTCCGCGACGGCACGTTCTACCAGCCCCAAACCGCCCCAGCCCCTTGACCAAGCAGATAGGGGCACCCCCCCGGCGAGCGAGCGCCAGCCAGCCCAGCAGGTGCCGAACGCCGCTCAGTCGAGGCCGCCGTCGAGGAGCACCAAGCAGCAAAGCGCCCCGCCGCTCCGAACAGGAGTGACGGGGCTCATGCCCGGTATAGGGCTGGGCTCAGCGCTGATGCTTGGCGAGTTGGACGAGACCAGCCCACGCTTCGCGGCTCATGCTGAGGGTAGGGCCGTCCGGGTTCTTGCTGTCCCGGACCAGGAAACTCCCGGTGGCTGCTGCGTGTTCTGGAGCCCACTCTATGCACTCGGCACCCTGGCCATTGCTGTAGCTGCTCTTCACCCAAACCAGAGGCAGCGCGTTCTCAGTCATTTTCATACTCTTCCAGGTACGTGTGGAACAGGGTCAGGCTCTCCCCGCTGTCAAGGGCCTTCGACCGGGCGATGTCCAGAAGCGTCGTCAGCTCCAGCACATCAGCCGGTGTGTCCACCACCGCGCCAGACGCGAACGACTCGACGTAAGCGAAGGTCACGCCATCCCGAAGGGTGAGCAGACTCAAGCTACCGCCCAACAAGGGATGCACTCCACGAGAGAAGGGCAGCACCTGCACCCGGACTACGCCATCGTTGCTCTCGATCATGCGGAGTATCTGACGAACCTGCTCCGCCATGATCGCCCGATTGCCTACCGGCCGACGCAGGGCCGCTTCATCCATGATCGCCCAGTACAGCGGAGGCGATTCGGAGTCCAGCACCGCCCGGCGATGCGACCGCATGGCGACCTGTAGCGCAACCTTCTCAGCGTCTTTGCCCGGCATTGACTCCGTGAACAGGGCGGTCGTGTAAGCCTTCGTCTGCAACAGCCCTGGCACGACAGAGCTGTTGAACGTCTGGATGCGAGCGGCCCGTTTCTCCTCTTCAAGCACCTTGCGTCCGTACACAGGCACTTCTGCCGCTACAGCCACAATCAGCAGATCGGCGAACAGGCCGTCTGTCTTGTAGAAGTCGTCAAGCGCTTCCGCCAGTGCTTCGGACGGGAGCTGTTCCCCGCGCTCTACCCGGCTTAGGTACGTGTGCGGGTATCCCAGCTTCTCAGCGAGCGCCCGTAGCGACAGGCCCAACTGAGCCCGTGCGCGCCTCGCACGTGACGCCAGCATCCCAGCAGGTGTGGCGGGCATCGCGTCTGCTTCTGGCTCTAGTTCCATCGTACTTACCTCCCCTCAAAACCCTGTCCACTGAGCGTATTTGGTTACGCGCCCTCCGTGTACCTACCTCGTTCTTTTAGCGATGGTGGAGACACAGGACGCACCCGCCCCCAGGGGGACGATCAAGATTCGGAGCTGGTATGTCGAACGACCTACCGAAGCGGGCGTACCGCGACGGCGCGGCAGAGCTAGAAGGGGCCGTCGCGGGGTGTCCGGTGAGCCCGGAGGCGACGAAGGAAACCAGTGAACGAGAACTGAGGAGTACAAGCAATGGGTGCGAAGGGCGACCACGCCGAGAAATTCAAGGTGGCCGAGGATGCCATGTGGGAGCTGCGCGAGGTACTAAAAAGCAGGGGCATTACGTTGCCGTCCCTCGAACTTGACCCCGTGTCTCGTGCGATGGGACTCGAACCGCTGATCGACTTGTCCCGATGCAACGTCGCTACGGCTAGGAAACTGGCCGAGTCCCTTCGTGCCGCCGAGAAGGGGTAAGGACGTGGACGTGTATGCCGAGCTAGCCGCCCGCGTTGATGCCCATGGCAAGCGTGTAGACGAACATCTCCGCCGAAACAATCGAGCGCCTATCTGTAACACGGTAGCCATCCCCACACGCGGAGAATCCCTCCAGGCTTTCCCAACCCCAGGTATGGCAGTCAGCTTTCAAGCTGTTTGCATGACGGCCATCTGTGACGGCCACTCTGAAGAGTCGGTCACGGCAGAGGCGGTATCCACATGGATGCACGCGCATGAGGCCAAGACAGGCCACCAGGTGTTCCGGCGACTCGTAACGGACACCGAGTCCATTCAGTCGTCTGGTCAGCCCAAGCCCGCCACTCCATTGCCCGCCGGAGATAAGAGCGTGAAGCGCCCTCTCAGCTCTGACGCCTAGGTTTACACCAGCGACACCAGCGACACCGAGACATTCTTCCGTGTGGCTGCGTTATTGCTCATAGGGGCGACGCTGAGCGCATGGACAGCAATAGTCACGTCCCCCGCCGCGAGCAACATTCTCTAATTCCCGTCCGGCTGTCTGTGTGCTGGCCCGGCAGCCGGGAGGGTTCCCTCTCACGCTCAGCCGAAAAGGAGAGAGCACAGTGACAGTGACCATTTCCCGCCCCGCCCCGGAACACGTGGCGGAGCGGGCACGTGAGATCTACACGGCCATGGCAACAGACGTCGAAATCGACCGCCTCGAACTGGCCGTCTCTCAGTATTCCTCTGACTGGGACGACTTCTACGGCTACACACTCATCACTGACGGCGGCGGCTACGACGCGGTCGCCGACGCACCGGGGCTGTTCAAGGAGGCGCTTCGGGTGATGGCGCTCAAGTCCGCCGTGTGGGACCTCACCGGGACGGACATTGGCAGCGGAGCTGCCGATGTCCGTCCCGGTGGACACCACGACGCACGCCATGCTGGCGCAGTTCTCGCTTCTGACGCGCATGATGAAGCGTCACAAGATGCAGTTCGTGCACATGACGGACGTGGAGCACGAAAACAATGCGTGGGACCACGGCGACTACACGCACCAGGCATACAAGGCCGCATTTGGTGACCTTGCCCCGCGCTACTGGATCGGGGCCGAAGAGACCGAGCGGCGCCGCAAGGTACTGGATGAGGTGTACGCGGGAATCGGGGTCACCGAGCGCGGAAAGAAGGTTTCCATCCCGCAGCTTTCCACCACGGCCGCTTAGGCACGGCTGGTTCCTCCGCCTCCGGGATCGTGGCTTCCGGGGGCGGGGCAATCCTGTCAGGTTCAAGCCCCACCTTGTGGGGGTGGACGCAAACTGGCGTTCCGTCGAGTGCGTACCGGTACCCGTCTTCCGGATTGAAAGACGCCGCTCTGGTCGGCCGGTCGTAGACGCGGAATTCCGGCCTGGGAAGCCGCTTTGCCGGACAGATGCCACACGCCAAATGATCCCCGTCTTCGGCGTTCACGAAGGGCTCGGCCATAGAGCGAGCCTAGCCCCTCAAAGGACCGTAGAGACGCCCATTCACCACCGAAGCCGCCGTACCTATGGCCACCTACCACTGGCCCACGGAGAAGCCCCGTGCCCCACGATCACCGCGTCCTGATCCCCGCCGACCCCGAGGATGTTTTCTACGACCCCCATGGCTGGGCGTACTCGTCAGGTTTCCCCGTCGCCGTCCTCGACGGCCACGCACCCCACTTCGTCATGCGCCGCATCCAGGACCGCGCCGTCCGCCTGATGTACGAGCTGCCGCACGGACCCGCCTTCCTGACCACTTACCCACGCAGGATGCCGTCCGGGCAGGTCATCGAGATCATGGAGGGGAACATGGCCACCCTCCTGACCGGTTACGCCTGCCACCCCCTGCGCCTGCGTGAGAAGGGCGAGTGCATCGCCGTCGACGGCACCACCCGTGACTGCCTGTCCACCCTCCTCGCGCCCCGGCACTGGTGGCAGGCTCGCCACACCCGCATCGGCAAGGCGCTGGAGCACGAGGGCCGCACCGTCATCCTCACCGCCCCGCTCGTCGGCGGGCGGAAGCTCCAGCTCACCACCGTTGCCCCCAGTCCGACCCCATGAGACCCCGTCCCCTCCTGCGTCTTCCCCCACCCGCACTGATAACGACACCCGATCAACGCCACGGCGACAGGCTATTTCCGCGATCAATGCTGGTTGTGGCACTGTATGAGTCCGTCCAACCAGTAGGAAGGCCCTCAAAAGGGGTCGTTCTGCCTCGCAAGGAGTGTGTGTTGCTCACTGTCGGTGACAAGTTCCCCGAGTTCGAACTGACCGCCTGCGTCTCCCTGGAGAAGGGCAAGGAGTTCGAGGAAATCACCCACAAGACCTACGAGGGCAAGTGGAAGGTCGTCTTCGCCTGGCCGAAGGACTTCACTTTCGTCTGCCCGACCGAGATCGCCGCGTTCGGCAAGCTGAACGAGGAGTTCGCGGACCGCGACGCGCAGATCCTCGGCTTCTCCGGTGACTCGGAGTTCGTGCACCACGCCTGGCGCAAGGACCACGACGACCTGCGTGACCTGCCCTTCCCGATGATGGCCGACTCCAAGCACGAGCTGATGCGCGAGCTGGGCATCGAGGGCGAGGACGGCTTCGCGCAGCGTGCCGTCTTCATCGTGGACCAGAACAACGAGATCCAGTTCACGATGGTGACCGCCGGTTCCGTGGGCCGTAACCCCAAGGAGGTCCTGCGGGTCCTCGACGCGCTCCAGACCGACGAGCTGTGCCCCTGCAACTGGACCTCGGGCGACGAGACGCTCGACCCGGTCGCGCTGCTGGCGGGTGAGTGATCACCCCATGGCCCTCGACGACCTGAAGTCGGCCCTGCCCGACTACGCCAAGGACCTGAAGCTCAACCTGGGTTCCGTCATAGGCAACTCGGAGCTGCCCAAGCAGCAGCTCTGGGGCACCGTGCTCGCCACGGCCATCGCGTCCCGCTCCGGTATCGTCCTGCGTGCTCTGGAGCCGGAGGCGAAGGAGAACCTGAGCGCGGAGGCGTACACCGCCGCCAAGTCCGCCGCCGCCATCATGGCGATGAACAACGTCTACTACCGCACCCGGCACCTGCTGTCGGACCCGGAGTACGGCACCCTGCGCGCCGGTCTGCGGATGAACGTCATCGGCAACCCGGGCGTGGAGAAGGTGGACTTCGAGCTGTGGTCGCTCGCCGTCTCCGCCATCAACGGCTGCGGCATGTGCCTGGACTCGCACGAGCAGGTGCTGCGGAAGGCCGGTGTCGACCGCGAGACGATCCAGGAGGCGTTCAAGATCGCCTCGGTCGTCCAGGCCGTCGGCGCCACCCTTGAGGCCGAGGCCCAGCTCCAGGGCTGACCCGGATCTCCTACATACGAAGCCCGTCCCGTACCGGTGATCACCGGTACGGGACGGGCTTCGTCGTGCTCGCCGTGCCGCGCGGGCGCCAGCGCTAGGGCAGCGCCAGCTCGAACCAGACGACCTTCCCCGTCGAGAGCCGCGTCGCGCCCCAGCGCCGCGCCATCTTGTTGACGAGGTACAGGCCGCGCCCGCCCTCGTCCGTCGCGCGGGCCTGCCGCAGCCTCGGCAGCTGCGGCACGTCGTCGCCGACCTCGCAGCGCAGCGTGTCCGTGCGCAGCAGGCGCAGCGTGATGGGGCGTTCCGCGTAGCGCACCGCGTTCGTCACGACCTCGCTGACCAGCAGCTCGACCGAGTCCGTCAGCTCCTCCAGGTCCCAGCGCGCCAGCGCGCGCCGGGCCAGCCTGCGGGCCTGCCCCGCGGTCTGCGCGCGCGGGTCGAGGAACCAGTACGCGACGTCGCTGGGCGCGATCCCGTCGAAACGCGCGGCGAGCAGCGCGATGTCGTCGTCGCGGTCGCCGGGGCCGAGGATGTCCAGCACCTCGTCGCACAGCGGCTCCAGCGGGGCCGACGCGTCCGGCCGGGTCAGCCTGGCCGTCGCGGCGAGCTTCTCGCGCAGATGCTCGATGCCCGTCCACACGTCGCGCTGACGCGACTCGACGAGACCGTCGGTGTAGAGCAGCAGCGTCGCGCCCGCCGGCGCGTCCAGCTCCACCGCCTCGAAGTCCACACCGCCGACGCCGATCGGCGCGCCCGCCGGGATGCGCAGCACCTCGGCACGCCCGCCCCGGTGCAGCATCACCGGCGGCGGATGGCCCGCGTTCGCGACCACTATCCGGTGCGCCACCGGGTCGTAGACGGCGTAGAGGCAGGTGGCCATGCGGTCGCTGCCGAGCCGCTGTGCCTGTTCGTCCAGGTGGTGCAGCACTTCCTGGGGCGGCAGGTCGAGCCCGGCCAGGGTCTGCGCCGTCGTGCGGAGCTGGCCCATGATCGCGGCCGACGTCATGGAGTGCCCCATCACGTCGCCCACCACGAGCGCGACCCGGCTGCCCGGCAGCGGGATCGCGTCGTACCAGTCGCCGCCGACGCGCGCGGTCTCGGCCGCCGGCAGATAGCGGCTGGCGAGCTGGCAGCCGGTGGGCTGCGGCAGCTCGTCCGGGAGCATGGTGCGCTGCAACTCGTCGGCGATGTACGCCTCGCGCCCGTACAGCACGGCCTTGTCGACGCCGAGCGCGGTGTGGGTGGCGAGCTGCGCCGCGATCAGGAGGTCGTCCGGCTCGAACGCGGGGCGCTCGGGGCGACGCAGGAAGACGGCCGCTCCGATGACTCTTCGGCGCCCTCGCAGCGGCGCGAGGATGGCGCGGTTGCCGGAGGGCACGTCGCGGCCCGTGCCGAGCAGTTCGGGGAGCGCGGCGCGGGCCGCGGGCGCGTCGGCGAAGACGGGGCGCACCCCGCGCAGCACCTCGGCGAGGGGGCCTCCGGCGCGCACCTCGGCGAACTCCGTCGCAGCCGAGGTGCCGTCGGGCACGGCGGACAGCAGCGACAGGCCCTGCGCGGGCTCACCGCCCGCGTCTCCCGCACCGGCGTCACCGCCGGAGACGGCACCCGAACCGGAACCCGGAACCGCACCCGAAGCGGAACCTGGAACGGCACCGGAAACGGAACCGGAGCCCGAGCCCGAGCCCGAGCCCGGACCCGTGCCCGCCTCCGCCGCGCGCGCCTGGGCCGCCTGCGCCCGCACCGCCGACTGTGGGTCCTCGGGGATGCGGTCGCTGCGGCGCAGCCTCAGCACGACGGGTCCGGTCGGCCGCTCGTCGCCCACGGGGAGCGGGTCGCGCAGATAGACGAGGATCGCGTCCGAGTAGGCGGGCACACTGGCGCGGCACAGGCCGAGCACCGTCTCGTCGAGGTCTATGCCGCGCGCGATCCTGCGGGTGGCGGCGCCGACGAACCGCAGCCGGTCGCCGCCTCTGCGCTCGCGCTCGGCGCTCTCGCTCATGGCAGCCGAGGCGGCCGTCGCCGGGTCGGCCAGGGGCGGCGCGGCGCGGTCGTCGGGGTGCGAGTCCCCGCCGCTGTCCAGGTGCGGAGCCGCGGGCTCCGGGGGCTTGCCGCCCTCCGGAGCGCCCTGTGCCGGGACGCCGGGCGCCCCCGCGCCGCCCGGTGCGTTCTCGTGTGCGCCCGCCCTGTCCGCTGACCTGTCCGCCGCCCTGTCGGCCGCCCTGTCGGCCGCCGTCGGCCCGGTGGGTCCGGCGGCGCCCATGGGGCCCTCGGCCCCCTCGGGCTCGTGGGGTCCACCGGTCTCACCGGGGCCGCCGGCGCCGGGCGGTCCCGGTGTGCCGGTCCGGCCGGCCGGTTCCTCGGGAACGGCGGAGTGTTCCGCCGCGCAGCCCGGGTCCGTGCCCGCGTTCACGCCCTGCTTCCCCCTGTTCCGCTTGGTCCTCGTCCTCGCGTTGCCCTTCTCCTTTCCCTTTCCCTTCCCGTTCCCCCTGGTCCCGCCGTCGCCCGCGCCGCCGCCGTCCCGCTGTGCGGGCGGGCGGGCGGAACGCTCCCGCGCGCCCCCGCCGTGTGCGGGTGCGGGCGCGGATGCGGGCATCGGGTCGGCAGCCGCCTGGTGGGGGGCAGGGCGGGCGGCGGGGGCCCCGGCATGCGCGGGGTCCTGGCCGCCGCCGTTGGGCGGGGCCTTGTCGGTCGGGTTCGCCGCAGGCGAGTGCGTCCTCTCGGCGCTGCTCGCCGTGGGCGATTCATGCTCCGTCACGCGTTCGGTTTCCATCCATCCGGGGCTGCGCGTCGGGCGCGGCCGGCGCTGGGTGCTCGCCGGCTACGGGCGTCGTCGGCATCGCAGGAAAAGCTGGATCTCGGGCGGTACATCGGTGCTGGCCGGAGCATAGGCGTAGGCGTCCTCCCCGGCGATCTCGAAACCCGCCTCGCGTACGACCCGGCGCAAGTCGTCCCGCAGATAACCGGATACCCGGATCGTGTTGCCCAAGAACGGAATCGAGAAGTCATTCACATCTGCTTCCACCATCGCGATGGCCAACGGACCGCCCTCGCGCAACTGGCTGTGCAGCATGCGCAGAGCGTACGGAATCTCCTCGCGTGGCAGCATCAGCAGCGAGAAGAAGGCGGCGGCTCCATCGAAGGGGCCAAGGTTGCGCTTCTCCAGATCCGCGAAGTCCATGCGGTGGAATTCGGCTTCGGGCACATTGTCGCGGCACAGCTTCAGCATCGCAGCCGACAGATCGACGCCCGTCACCCGGTGCCCCGCGTCGGTCAGTTGACGTGCCGTCGGCAGGCCCGTACCGCAGCCGAGGTCGAGCACCCGGGCGCCGGCGGGCAGCTCGGCGGCGAGCCACGCGCCCGCGGCGAGCTGTCCCTCCTTGTGGGGGAAGGCTTCGTCGTAGCGGTCGCCGATGGTGTCGAACGCCTCGGCCTGACCGGTCCTGTCGATGCCGGACCTGTCGAAGCCTTTGTACGCCCCGTGTCCATCAGTCCTGCCCACGATTGGCCTCCTCTCTGACCGCGCGCCAAACCCCCGACGGGGAAGGGGAGTTGTGCAGCAGAGCGCTTACGGACGTTGATCCTACGTTTGCAGTATGGGGGCGCAGCAAGCGTTTCCGGGAGGTAGGCGGGGTCACGTGTTGAACGGTGTGCCGCGCGCTCTGCCGCGCCCGGCTCCGCTGCCCGCAGCCCGCTCGACGGTGACGGGGCGGCGGTCCCAGTCGTCCGGCAGCCGGGGGACGGGCCAGCGCGGGTCGGGGCGCCAGTGCTCCCAGCCGTCGGGGAACGGCGAGGCCCAGGAGCGGATGCGGCACAGCGCCGCCTCGCCCGCCTCGCGGACGCGCCGCGCCTGCTCGGCGTCCATGAGGCCCGCGCGCTGCGCCTCGGCGAACTCGTCCTCGTCGCGCCACTCCCAGGTGTGGTCCGGGTAGACGGCGATGTCCAGGAAATGGTCCTCGGAGTCGACGCCGCCCACCCATCGGTGACGGGGCTCTTCGAGGTTGACGTAGAAGTTCTTGAACCGCCAGCCGCGCTCCCAGAACAGCCACACCGACCACGGCTCGCCCGGCCGCGCCAGCTTGAGCACCCCGGTGCCGAACCAGCGCGAGAGCGCGACGGTGCGGGGCTTGGTGTAGCGGGTGGCGAGCGGTTCACGGTGCACAGGGGTGCCGTCGGCCAGCTCGGGCTTCACGCAGACGGTGCCGGGCGCGAGCCACACGGCGAGCAGGTCAGGGGTGTCGTGGACGACGGTGACGGGGCGGCAGATGTGCGGGGCGCCCGCGGGGGAGCCGTTGGCGCGGTAGCGCCACAGGATCTGCGATCCCGGCGACCAGTGGCCGCTGGCGTGCGCTCCGGTCCCGATGCCGGTGCTGGTGCCGTTGCCGGTGTCGGTGCTGTGTGCCTTTCCCGCTGTGTCCGCCGTCTCCGCTGTCATGCGCAGATCCTAGGCGCGACGGGCCCGTCGCGCCGTGAGCTGTGCCGCAGCCCAACTCGTACGGGCGTGACCCTTCCCACGCCCGGAGGGGGCGGCCACCCCGGCCGCACGCCCCCTCCGGGCGGCCTCGCCACGCGTCAGGGGTGCGTCATGCGCAGGACGTCCAGCGCCTCGTCCAACTGCTCCAGCGTCAGATCCCCCCGCTCGACGTGCCCCGCCTCCAGGACCGCCTCGCGGATCGTCTTCCGCTCGGCGAGCGCCTTCTTGGCGACGGCGGCGGCGGCCTCGTAGCCGATGTACTTGTTGAGCGGTGTGACGACGGAGGGGGAGGACTCGGCGTACTCGCGGGCGCGTTCCGCGTTCGCCGTGATGCCGTCCACGGTGCGGTCGGCCAGCAGCCGGGAGGCGTTCGTCAGCAGCCTGACCGACTCCAGCAGGTTCTTGGCCATGACCGGCAGCATCACGTTCAGCTCGAAGTTGCCCGAGGCCCCGGCCGTGGCCACCGTCGCGTCGTTGCCGATGACCTGCGCGGCGACCATCAGCACGGCCTCCGGGATCACCGGGTTGACCTTGCCCGGCATGATCGAGGAGCCGGGCTGGAGGTCGGGCAGCGCGATCTCGGCGAGCCCGGTCCTGGGGCCCGAGGCCATCCAGCGCAGATCGTTGGAGATCTTGGTGAGCCCGACGGCGATCGTACGGAGCTGGCCCGATGTCTCCACGAGCCCGTCCCGCGCCCCCTGCGCCTCGAAGTGGTCGCGCGCCTCGGTGAGCGGCAGCCCCGTGGTCCTGGCGACCTCCTCGATGACGGCCCCTGAGAAGCCGGGCGGCGTGTTGATGCCGGTGCCCACGGCCGTACCGCCCAGGGGCAGCTCGGCGAGGCGCGGCAGCGAGGCGCGCAGCCGCTCGATGCCGTGCCGCACCTGCGCCGCGTACCCGCCGAACTCCTGGCCCAGCGTCACGGGCGTCGCGTCCATCAGATGCGTCCGCCCCGACTTCACCACCTGCGCGAACTCCTCCGCCTTGTGGCTCAGCGACGCCGCGAGGTGGTCGAGCGCGGGGATCAGGCCGGCCGTGACGGCGGCCGTCGCCGCGATGTGGATGGAGGAGGGGAAGACGTCGTTCGAGGACTGGCTCGCGTTGACGTGGTCGTTGGGGTGGACGGGCGAGCCCAGGCGCTCGGTCGCCAGGGTGGCGACGACCTCGTTCATGTTCATGTTGGACGAGGTGCCGGAGCCCGTCTGGAAGACGTCCACGGGGAACTGGTCGTCCCAGCGCCCCGAAGCGACCTCCTCGGCCGCCGAGCGCACCGCCTCCGCCAGGTCCTTGTCGAGCACGCCCAGTTCGGCGTTGACCACGGCCGCCGCCGCTTTGATCCGGGCCAGCGCCTCGATGTGCGCGCGCTCCAGGCGCTGGCCGCTGACGGGGAAGTTCTCCACGGCCCGCTGCGTCTGCGCCCGCCACTTGGCCTCGACGGGCACCCGTACCTCGCCCATCGAGTCGTGCTCGGTCCTGTACTCCGTGTGCTCCGTGCTCTCGCTCATGCTGTGTGCACCTCCATGACCACCAGCGTCCCGCACCGGGTACCACATTCCCGGCAGGCCCCACCCGGCTCCGGTGCCGGATGCCGCCGGGCCGGTGCGGCTCAGCCCTCGCCGCCGACCTGCGTGTACGCGCTGTTGACGATCTTCTGGGCCAGACCGGCGTCGTCCCGGTCCACGCGCGCCCTCACCCAGAGCTGCCGCCGCTCGCCCGAGACCACGCGGAAGGTGCCCCACATCGTCAGCTCGTACGTCTTCTCCGTGCGCCGCACCGCGTAGAACGCCGTCCCGTCACCGCTGCGCCGCCACGGCAGGCGGACGGCGCCGGGGCGGCTCTCGGCGAAGGCGCGGGCCTTCTTGTCCGGGCACTCCTTGCCGCAGTCGAGCTGGGCGACGTGCAGGCGCAGCCGGGGCCCGGACCCGAGCGCCGGGTTCATGACGCGCTGGTAGGAGAGGTCGCGGCCGGTCAGGTTGACGCAGTCGTAGGCGGTCCCGTCGTCGGGCCGCGCGTCGGAGATGTTGCAGTCGATGTCCTTCGGGGCGCGGAAGGGGAAGGCCAGCCCGCCCACGTCCCAGACGAAGGAGCGCTCCCCCTTGCCCCACACCGCGCCGTGCAGCCGGTGCTCGGGGCGGCGGTAGCGGCCGAGCCGGGAGTCCTCGGGGGGCTCCGGGCCACGGGGGACGGCGGCGAGGTCCCGGCCGTCGTCGCGGCCCAGCGACCGGCGCAGCAGCGACTCGGCGACGGCGGCGAGCCGGTCGTGGGAGGCGTACTCCTCGGCGTAGTCGACGGTCACGATCCGGTTGGCGTCGCGCGCCGTGTACGTCGCCCTGGGCAGGCTGAGCGACCCTGCGCCGGGGACGAGGGGCGGCGCGTACACCCTGCGGACCGCCTCGTCGGCGGGCGACGGCGAGGTGTCGACGGTCGTGTCGCGGTCCTCGCGCGCGAGCTTGCTGTTGCCCCGCTGCTCCGTCCGCGCGTTGTGCAGCACCACGGCGAACTGCTCGGCGGCCTGCGCGGTCCCGTCGGCGCTCAGATCGCCCGCCCAGGTGGAGACCTTGACGCTCACCCGGACCTCGGGCCGGAAGGGCGCCCGCTCGTCGGCGGCGCAGGTGCCGTCGCCCGCGCCCTCGGGGTACTTCCGCAGCGGCGCGGGGCGGAAGACGCGGCGCGGGTCCGCCATCAGCTCGCCGAGCACGTCGCGGGAGAGCGCGGCGCAGACGACGCCGGCGCGTGGGTACGGGTGCGGGCCGGGGACGGGCGGCGTGTTCAGCAGGCCGATGCCGGTGGCCAGGAGGAGCAGCACGCCCAGCCCCGCCACGGCGCCGGGGAGCGCGTCGCGGAGCGCGGCGCGGAGGGCGGCGGCCCAGCGGCGGTACCGGGCCGGTTCCGGCACTCCGGCTTCGGGGGTGGCGGCTTCCGGGATGTCGGCGGCCAGCCGGTTGCGCAGCTCGATGTGGCGGAACCGGTAGACGCCGCCCGCCTGGCGCAGGACGCCCTTCGCGTGGGCCTCCCGGAGGAAGTCCATGAGGTGCCAGGGCAGCCGTCCCGTCGCGGCGAACCAGACGCGCGCGAGGGTGTAGCGGCCCCAGGCGGAGACGGCGTTCTCGTACAACCAGGTGCTCAGCGTGGCCCCGGCGACCGTGCCTGTCCAGGCCCAGCCCGTCACCACGTCGCGGCCCCCGACGATCTGCCACACGGCGAGCAGCAGCCACGGCAGCACCCACAGCAGGCCGGGGTCCCCCTCCGTGTTCCTGACCGCGAAGCCGGTCGCCAGCGTGACCCGCCGGTCCCGCCGCAGCAGCCGCGCGGGCTCGGCGGCCGTCTCCGGGTCGGCCGGGGTCCTGGCGTGCGTGAACGGCCAGCGCACGAGCGAGCGCAGGGCGAAGACGGCGACGATCAGCACCGCGAGGCGGGCGGCGTCGGGGCCGCCGTCCGAGCCCGCCGCGTACGCGACGAAGCCCAGCAGCGCCGCCCAGCCCGCGAGCGTGCCCGTCAGCTTCCACCGGGGCGTCTGCCGTAGGTCCGACGGGCGCGGCAGCCGCGCCTGCTGCGGCGCGCGCCCCGTACCCCCGCCGTACTCGCCCCACGCGAACGCGCACACCCCAGCGCCGAAGACCGCCCACAGCGGCACGGGCACCGGCACCGGCTGCCAGTGCGCCCACGGGGGCGTGCCGAGGTCCATCCGGCTGACGGTGAATGTCGCGACGGCCGCCGCCGGCAGCACGCTCAGCCTGCGCACCCAGCCGGGCAGCGCCTCCTCCAGCCGCCACCAGGCGATCTCCTGCCCGCCGAAGCGGCGCGTGTGCGCGGCGAGGAACGCGGCCCAGCCGCGCGCCCGCTCGGCGCGCTCGCGCCCGGCGTCGGTGTAGGCGGCGGTCAGGAACGCGTCGTACAGGTGCCGTTCCACGGCCTGCCGGGTGGTGAAGCGTCCGGCGCCGAGGAGTTCGGCGGGGTCCGCGTCCGTCTCGCTGTAGGCGACGCGGGCGAGCGCGACCATCAGCGGGGTGCTGAGCACCCGGCGCAGCACGCGCGTCTCGCGCGCGGTGTCGTCCGGGTCGGCCAGCCGCGCCAGCACCGGCGCCCACTTGGTGCGGGAGGGGTCGCTGCGGCTGGTGCGACGGCTGGTACGGGGCAGATAGCGGGCGAGGTCGTCCGTCGTGAGCGGGCACAGCTCGACGGCGACGGCTCCGGGCAGCGGCAGCGCGGCCCCGTCGACGGCGCGGGTGTACTCGGCGGTGCGGCTGGTCAGCACGCAGCGCGCGTGCTCGGTGAGGCTCGCGCGCAACTGGCGCAGCGCCTCCGGCTGGGTGGCGAGGGGCAGCTCGTCGAAGCCGTCGAGGACGGGCAGCACCCGGCCCGACGCGATCAGGTCGAGCGCCGCCTCCGGGGTGGGCAGCGGCACGGGGTGCTCGGCGCACAGCCGCTCGGCCGCCCAGCGCCACAGGCCCTGGGGCCCGCGCGGGTCCCACGAGGCGAGCGGCAGCACGACGGGCACGGGCGCGGCCGAGGCGGGGCCTCGCGCCTCCAGCAGGGTGCGCGCGAGCCGCTGCGCGAGGACGGTCTTGCCCGCGCCCGGCTCGCCCAGGACGACCAGCCGCTGCCGGGGGAGCCGGGTGAAGAACGCGGCGGCGCCCGCGAACTCGCCCTCCGCTTCGAGGGCCCCGGCCGAGCCGTCCGCGAGCAGGTTCGGCGCGTGGTCCGTGACCAGCGGATCGGCGGCCTGCCACCGTACGGGGATGGGCGTGGGTGTGCTCACGGGCGAGAGCGCGAGCTGGTCCTCCCTGCCGTACTGCCGGGTCAGCGCCTCCGCCAGTCCCTCGGCAGCCCGGTCGAGCCGGTGCCCTGGCAGCGGCGTACGGGGGCGTGCGCGGCTGCCCCGCTCCCGTAACCGGCGCCGCTCCCGTATCCGGCCCACGGCGGCCGAGCCCGCGAGCGCCGCCGCGCACAGCGCGGCAGGCGCGGCCAGCCGCCCGCCCGAGGCGGCCGGGCCCAGCACGCCGGGCGGCGCGGCCCACAGCACGGCTCCGGCACAGGCCAGCAGCGCGGTGAGCACGAGGAGGCGGAGGGGGGAGCGGGGAGGCGCGGCGGGTTCCTCGTGCACATGGATGTGGACGGCGTCGACGCGTTCCGCCAGCACGACGTTGCCGAAGGTGCCCCCGGTGATCCGGTTCTCCCAGCGGGGCGCGTCCTCCGCGCGGGGTGTGCCCTCCGCGCGGGCCATGTCCCCCGGACGGGGCGTCCCGTCCGTCGTGCCCCCGTCCACCGGCCACCCCCGCCCGCCCCACGACCCGTCAGGGGACGGATCTTAGCCCTGGCGCCCCACGTGTGAAGAGGAAGGAGAGGGGCGCAGAATGGGGGCGGCCGCAGGGGCCGGGAACGTGAGGAGAGACGTATGAGCAGCTCAGCGACCGAACCGGTGATCGTCGTGGCGACCTTCAGGCCGCGTCCCGAGGCACGGGAGCAGGTGCGCGACGCGCTCCGCGTCGCGGCGGAACGCGTCCACGAGGAGCCCGGCTGCGAGCTGTACGCGCTCCACGAGGCCGAGGACCGCTTCGTCCTCGTCGAGAAGTGGACGACGGAGGAGCAGCTCGCTGAGCACGGCCGCGCCCCGGCCGTCAAGGAACTGCGCGCCGCGCTCGACGGCAAGCTGCTGGAGCCCAACGACGTGGTCAGGCTCGCCGCACTCCCGGCGGGCAGGCCCGAGGCGGGCGCGCTCTGACCCGGCCCGCGCCCTGAACGCGCCCGCGCCCCGGCCATGCCCCGGCCGGGGCGTCGCACGTCACGCGCCCCGTACCGGCGTCATGCGCCCCGTACCGGGATCGACGTCACGAAGGTCTGCTCGGGCGCCGGGTCGGCGAAGAAGTCGTTGCCCTTGTCGTCCATGACGATGAACGCGGGGAAGTCCTCGACCTCGATGCGCCAGACCGCCTCCATGCCTAGCTCCTCGTACTCCAGGACCTCCACCTTCTTGATGCAGTCCTGCGCCAGCCGGGCCGCCGGGCCGCCGATGGAGCCGAGGTAGAAGCCGCCGTGCGCCGCGCACGCGTCGGTGACCTGCTTGCTGCGGTTGCCCTTGGCCAGCATCACCTTGGAGCCGCCCGCCGCCTGGAACTGCTCCACGTAGGCGTCCATCCGGCCGGCGGTCGTCGGGCCGAAGGAGCCGGAGGCGTAGCCCTCGGGCGTCTTGGCGGGGCCCGCGTAGTAGACGGGGTGGTCCTTGAGGTACTGCGGCATCTCCTCGCCCGCGTCGAGCCGTTCCTTGATCTTCGCGTGGGCGATGTCCCGCGCGACGACCAGCGTGCCGGTCAGCGACAGCCGGGTCTTGACGGGGTGCTTGGTCAGCTCGGCCAGGATCTCGTCCATGGGCCGCGCCAGGTCGATCCGTACCGCGTCCAGATCCGCGCCCGCGCCCTCCGTCAGCTCGGACTCGGTCGTCTCGGGGAGGAAGCGCGCCGGGTCGGTCTCCAGCTGCTCCAGGAAGACGCCCTCGGCCGTGATCTTGGCCTTGGCCTGCCGGTCGGCCGAGCAGGAGACGGCTATGGCGACGGGGCAGGAGGCGCCGTGCCGGGGGAGCCGCACCACGCGCACGTCGTGGCAGAAGTACTTGCCGCCGAACTGCGCGCCGATGCCGATCTTCTGCGTCAGCTCGAAGACCTGCTGCTCCAGCTCCTTGTCCCGGAAGCCGTTGCCCGCGGGGGAGCCCTCGGCGGGCAGCTCGTCGAGGTAGTGCGCCGAGGCGTACTTCGCCGTCTTGAGCGCGTACTCGGCGCTCGTGCCGCCGACGACGATCGCGAGGTGGTACGGCGGGCAGGCGGCCGTGCCCAGCGAACGGATCTTCTCCTCCAGGAACTTCATCATGCTCGCCTCGTTGAGGACGGCCTTCGTCTCCTGGTAGAGGAAGGACTTGTTGGCGCTGCCGCCGCCCTTGGCCATGAAGAGGAACTTGTACGCGTCACCGTCGGTCGCGTACAGCTCCACCTGGGCCGGCAGGTTGTTGCCGGTGTTCTTCTCGTCCCACATCGTCAGCGGGGCCATCTGCGAGTAGCGCAGGTTGAGCTGCGTGTAGGCGTCGTAGATGCCGTGCGAGAGCGCCTCCTCGTCGCCGCCCTCCGTCAGCACCTGCTGGCCGCGCTTGCCCATCACGATCGCGGTGCCGGTGTCCTGGCACATGGGGAGCACACCGGCCGCGGCGATGTTGGCGTTCTTCAGCAGGTCGAGCGCGACGAAGCGGTCGTTGGGGCTGGCCTCCGGGTCCTCCAGGATGCGGCGGAGCTGGGCCAGGTGCTCGGGGCGCAGATAGTGCGAGATGTCGTGCATCGCCTCGGCGGCCAGCTTGCGCAGCGCCTCCGGCTCGACCTTCAGGAAGGTCCTCCCGTCCGCCTCGAAGGTGCTGACGCCCTCCGAGGTGATGAGGCGGTACGGGGTGGTGTCCTCGCCCAGGGGGAGCAGATCCGTGTAGGTGAACTCCGGGTGGGACGGGCGGGAGCTGGCTGGCATGGGGGACTCTTCCTCTCGCTACGGCTCTCGACGGTGAGCGCGCCTCACAGCGTAGAACGCCCCCTTCGTGCCTGTGCTTGTGAGGTAAGGCTCAGTAGCCCCTCGGCCGTCGACGTAGCGGAGGGTTCGGCTCCGGGCGGTCGGGGGGCTCGGGGCTCTGGTCGCGATCTATCGCGTCTGGGTACGCTGGCCCGGTGACTGACTCCCCGCTGGAAAAGAAGCCCGCACGGCCCGCGGCCGAGGCCGTCGAGCCCGCGAGGTCCGTGGCGCCCGTGGAGCCCGCCGAGGTGTCCGTGCGCGCCTCGGACGCCGACCGCGACAGGGTCGCGGACATCCTGCGCGAGGCCCTGGCCGAGGGGCGGCTGGACGCGGAGGAGCACGGGGAACGCATCGACGCCGTCTACAGCGCCAAGACCGTCGGCGAGCTGGAGCCGCTGGTGCGCGATCTCCCGGCGGGACGGGCCGAGCCGTACCGCGCGGCGCGCCCCTCGTCCGCGCCCGCGCCCGCCGCGTTCTCCGTGCCCGACGACGGCCTCGGCCCCAAGGAGAACCTCGTCGCCGTCTTCAGCGGCGCCGTGCGCAAGGGCCGCTGGCGGGCGCCCAGGAAGATCAACGCCTTCGCCTGCTTCGGCGGCGTCGAGATCGATCTGACGGAGGCGGACTTCCCGTATCCGTACGTCGTCATCAACGCGACGGCGGTCTTCGGCGGCATCGAGATCCGGGTGCCCGAGAACGTCACGCTGCGGCAGAAGGGCGCGGGCGTCTTCGGCGGCTTCGACGTGCGCACCTTCGAGTCGGACGATCCGGACGCGCCCACGGTGCTGGTCCAGGGCGCCGCGGTCTTCGGCGGCGTCGAGGCCAAGCCGCGCCGCGGCAAGCGCCTCCGGAACCTGCGCGACCGCCTCCGCAAGGAGCTGTGACCCCTGAGGGGCGCGGGGTCGCCGGGGCGCTAGGCGCGAAGGCCCGAGGGGTGCGCGGGTGCCGGGCGGCGCGGCCCTTCCGGGCCGGTGCCGGGCGGCTGAGCTGCGGTCACGCGGGGGAGCCGGCCGCCGCGCGTGGGCGCGCGGGCGTGGCCGGTAAGGGGCGCGCGGGGGCGGCGAGTGGCGCCACGGTATGCATACCGCCGCGCACAGCGGGTAGGGCTCGGGCATCGTCTCTCGTACGGTCAGCAGCGCGAACTGCCGTGCGCAGCAAGACGGGTGAAGGTGAGTCACCGTCGTCTCGTCAGGAGCAGATCGTGCTGCAACCGCCGCATCAGTCCCTGAAGGCAGCCGCTATAGTCCCCGCCCCGCGTGCGCCAGAGCGCGACGACCAAGCGGGGCCCTGGCATTCGGAAGCGGTCTGCCGAAGGGATGAGGCCGGCCTCTTCTTCGCACCCTCCAAGGAACCGACCGCCGCACGGCTCTCCCGCGAACAGGCGGCCAAGAGGCTCTGCGCCCGCTGTCCCGTGATGGTGGAGTGCCGCGAGCACGCGCTGGTCATGCCGGAGCCCTACGGGGTGTGGGGCGGCCTCACCGCGGCGGAACGCCGTGTCGTCCTCGCCCGCAGGCGCCGCAGGGAGGCCGCGGGCGCGGGTGCGCCGGGCGTGCCGGGTGTGCCCGCCACGGCCGAGGCGCAGCCGGTGCCGCGTATCGCCTGACGGCGCACGCTGCCGTCGACCCGCCGCCGTCGCGCCGCTGACCGTCCGCCACGGGAACGCGCACCGGCCGGGCGTGACGCGGCCGGTACCGCCTCCGGCGGTCGGACCGGCCGCGTTCCTCTCCCGTACCCCGTGCGGCCCGGTGCGTCAGCGCGTCCCGGCCGGGTCAGCGCGCCCGGTCGAAGTCCACGGCGCTGTACGCGCGCAGCTTGGACAGCTTGTGCGTGGACTCGATCTTGCGGATCGTGCCGGACTTCGAGCGCATCACCAGCGATTCGGTGTACGCGCGCTCGCCCCGGAAGTGCACGCCCCGCAGCAGGTCGCCGTCGGTGATGCCGGTGGCCACGAAGAAGACGTTCTCGCCGCCGACCAGGTCCTCGGTGTGCAGGACGCGGTCGAGGTCGTGGCCCGCGTCGAGCGCGCGCTGCCGCTCCTCGTCGTCCTTCGGCCACAGCTTGCCCTGGATGGTGCCGCCCAGGCACTTTATGGCGCAGGCCGCGATGATGCCCTCGGGGGTGCCGCCGATGCCGAGGAGCAGATCGACGCCTGTCCCCTCCCGTACGGCCGCGATCGCGCCCGCGACGTCGCCGTCCGAGATCAGCTTGATCCGCGCGCCCGACTCGCGGATCTCCTTCACCAGGCCGTCGTGGCGCGGCCGGTCCAGGACGACGACGGTGACGTCGTCCGGGGTGCAGCCCTTGGCCTTGGCGATGCGGCGGACGTTGACGGCGGGCGGGGCGGTGATGTCCACGAACTCGGCGGCGTCGGGGCCCGTGACGAGCTTCTCCATGTAGAAGACCGCGCTCGGGTCGAACATCGCGCCGCGCTCGGCCACGGCCAGCACGGAGACCGCGTTGGTCATGCCCTTGGCGGTGAGGGTGGTGCCGTCGATCGGGTCCACGGCGACGTCGCACTCCGCGCCGTTCCCGTCGCCGACCCGCTCGCCGTTGTAGAGCATCGGCGCCTCGTCCTTCTCGCCCTCGCCGATGACGACGACGCCGTTCATCGAGACGGTGGAGACGAGGGTGCGCATGGCCTTGACGGCCGCGCCGTCGGCGCCGTTCTTGTCGCCGCGGCCGACCCAGCGGCCCGAGGCCATGGCGCCCGCTTCGGTGACCCGTACGAGTTCCAGGGCCAGGTTGCGGTCGGGTGCCTCCGGCGCGACCTCTAGCTGGGAGGGAAGGTGGTGGTGTTCGGTCATCGGAGCGCACCTTTCTGCTCGGCGACGGCCGGGCTACTGAGGGTGGGGCAACTCTATCGAGCCTTCGAAAGAGTGAGCAGTGCGCCCATCGGATGAGCGCTTCCCGTCACCCGTCCTGCTGCCTCTCCTTCTGTCTCTCCCTCCCCTGTACCCCGGGGCCGTGTGACACCCGGCATAAGGGACGATGGAGTGGTGGCAGCAGACAAGCAGCGGGGCAAGCAGTCGGTGCGGGACATGGTCATCTCGCTGGGGGTGATCGTTCTCGCCGCCTGGGTGATCTATCTGTTCGTGCCGCACGACGAGCACCAGGATCCGGTCAAGCCCGTCAGCTACCGCGTGGAGCTGGACTCGGCGCGCCGCGCCGCGCCGTACCCTGTCCTCGCCCCGCACGGGCTGTCCGACGACTGGCGCCCGACGTCGGTGACGTACGAGCCGGAAGGCCAGCAGGGCGCCGCCTGGCATCTGGGCTTCATGGCGCCGGGCGACGAATACGCGGCCGTCGAGCAGAGCGACCAGTCGCGCCCGGCGAAGTTCATCGAGGACGTCACCCACAAGGCGTCGAAGACCGCGAAGACGGACACCTTCGGCGGCGAGAAGTGGACGCGGTACGAGGGCGAGAAGTACGACGCGCTCGTCCTGGAGGACCCGGAGAACAAGGTCACCACCGTCGTCACCGGCACCGCCTCCTTCGCGCGGCTCGGTGAGCTGGCGGACTCCCTCACCTCGGGGAAGGCCGCCGAGGAGGCGGCGAGCAAGGCGGCCGACGAGGCCGCGCGCAAGGAAGCGGAGAAGGCGGCCGAGGGGACCACCGAGAACTGACCCGTCGGACTGACCCGTCGGGCACGAGCTGAACCGGGCACGAGCTGAACCGGGTACGAACCGAGCCGGGGGGCCCCGCCGCGGGGGCCGGGGGGCCCGCGCGGCGCGGGCGCGCGCGGCGCGGGACGACGCGGCGGCCGCCGGCCAGGCCCCGCGGGGGGGGCGCGCGGGGGGCGCGCCCGGGGGGCGCGCAACGAGGCTGCCGTACGGGCCCAGGCGGTCGGGACAGGTG
>NZ_JBSHAO010000068.1:0-41479 GCF_053611545.1 Streptomyces sp. NPDC054796
ACGTCGTTCACGCGGCTTGTGCGCTACCGGGGCCGACCCGCGCGCGCGCGCCCGGGCGGGTGCGCGGGCCCCCCCGGCTCGGACCGGGACCTCGCGGCTCAGACCGTCGCGACGGCGTCCTCGAAGGCCAGGCGGGGCGAGCGCGGGAAGAACGCGTCGTCGCCCGGCTTGCCTATGTTGATGACCAGGAACGCCTTCTGCTTGCCGTCGCCGAAGAACTCCTCGTTGATCCCGGCGAAGTCGAAGCCGGTCATCGGCCCGGCGGCCAGCCCGGCGGCGCGGACGCCGAGGATGAAGTAGCCCGCCTGGAGGGTGGCGTTCTGCGTACCGGCGGCCTCGCGCGAGGTGGCCTCGGAGAAGTAGGCGTCCTTGATGCCCGGCGCGTGCGGGAACAGCTCCGGCAGCTTCTCGTGGAAGTCCAGGTCCACGGAGAGCACGGCGGTCAGGGGAGCGCTGAGGGTCTTGTCGCCGTTGGCGCCCATCGCGTACTTCACCAAGCGCTCGCGGGCCTCGCGGGAGCGGACGAGCGTGACGCGCAGCGGCGACTGGTTGAAGGCGGTGGGGGCGAACTTGACCAGGTCGTAGACGGCCTGGATCTGCTCGTCGGTCACCGGCTCGTCGGTGAACGTGTTGGCGGTGTGGGCCTCACGGAAGAGCAGGTCCTGGGCGGCGGGATCGAGGGCGAGAGCCATGCTGCTGTGCCTAGCCTTTACAGAGTGGTTCAAATTGGCATGATCCACCGTAGGGCGCGTTATTTAAAGGTTCAACCAAAGTCGGGCGCTCGCCACTGTCTCTCTCGTCACTCTTCCCTCGGTCTTCTTCCCCTCAGTCCTCGTCCGCGTCCCCGGCCGTCTCCGGCTCCTCCCCGGCGTCCGCCTCGGCCTCCAGCACCGCGTCCAGCCGTGCCCTGGCGCCCTCCAGCCACTCGCGGCAGATCCGCGCCAGCTCCTCGCCGCGCTCCCACAGGGCGAGGGACTCCTCCAGCGTCGAACCGCCCGCCTCCAGTTGCTGGACGACCCGGACCAGCTCGCCCCGCGCCTGCTCGTAGCTGAGCGAGGACAGGGTGCTCCCGCCCTCGGCCTCCGTGCCCGTGTGGGGGCCGGTCTCCGTGTCCGTCGTCGTCATGCGCCCCAGCCTAAGCGCGCGGGCCGACAGTCACGCCGAACTCGCCCTCGGCCACCCGCGCCCGCAGCCCGTCGCCCTCGGCCACCTCGGCGGCGTCGCGGACCACGGCGCCGTCCTCGCGCTGGAGCACGGCGTAACCCCGCTGGAGGGTGGCGGCGGGGGAGAGGGCCACTATGCGCGCGTGGGTGTGGGACAGCTCGTCCTCCGCGCGGTCCAGCCGGTGCCCGAGGGTGCGCCTGGCCCGCTCCAGCAGGAACGCGATGTCCTCCTCGCGCTCCTCGACCAGCGTGTGCGGATCGGCCATCGCGGGGCGGCTCATGACGTCGACGAGGCCGCGCTCCTCGCGTTCGAGCCGCCCGGTGATCACCCGCCAGGCCCGCGCGCGCAGCTCCCGCACCCGCTCGTGCTCCTCGCCCACGTCCGGCACCGTGTCCTTCGCGGCGTGCGTGGGCGTACGGGAGCGGAGATCGGCCACCAGATCGAGCAGCGGCGCGTCCGCCTCGTGGCCGATCGCGGAGACCACGGGCGTACGGGCCTCGGCGACGGTGCGCACCAGCCGCTCGTCGGAGAACGGCAGCAGATCCTCCATGCTGCCGCCGCCGCGCGTCACGATGATCACGTCGACCTCAGGGTGTGCGTCCAGCTCCCTGACGGCCTCGATGACCTGCGGCACGGCCCGCACGCCCTGCACCGCCACGTTCCGCACCTCGAAGCGGACGGCGGGCCAGCGCTCGCGGGCCGTGTGCAGCACGTCCCGCTCGGCGTCCGAGGCGCGGCCCGTCACCAGGCCGATGCGGTGCGGCAGGAACGGCAGCCGCCGCTTGCGCTCCGAGGCGAAGAGGCCCTCGGCCATCAGCTTCTTCTTCAACTGCTCCAGGCGCGCGAGCAGCTCGCCGATGCCCACGGGGCGGATCTCGGCGGCGCGCAGCGACAGCGAGCCGTTGCGCTCGTACCAGACGGGCTTGGCGTGGACGACGACGCGGGCGCCCTCGGTGATGATGTCCTTCACCGGTTCGAAGACCTGCCGGAAGCAGGTGACGGTGATCGACACGTCCCGCGACGGATCGCGCAGGGTGAGAAAGGCCACCCCGGCGCCGGGGCGGGGCGAGAGCTGGATGACCTGCCCCTCCACCCAGACCGCGCCGAGCCGGTCGATCCAGCCGCCGATCAGCCGCGACACCTCGCTGACGGGGATGGGGGCTTCCGCGGACGTGTTGAGAGCCATACGGGGCAGGCTAGTCGTCCCGTACGACAGCCCCGTACGACAGCCCGTACGACGGCGCCGTGCGTCACTGCCCGGCCCCGCCCCCCCCCCCGGACCCCCCGCTTCCCGGCGTCACCTTCCGCGCCCGCAGCACCGCCAGGATCACCAGCGCAGCCGCCAGCCAGGCGAGGCCGACGAGGTGGGCGTCCCGGTGCGCCGTGACGATCACCGCGACCGTGATCGCGAGCCCCGCCAGCGGCAGCACCCAGTCCCGCAGCACCCCGGCCGCACCGTCGCGCTTGCGCACCCCGTAGTAGCCGATCACCGAGAGGTGCAGCAGCGCGAAGGCCGTCAGGGCGCCGATGTCCACGACCGAGACCAGCCGGTCAAGGCCGTCGGGCGTGCGTGCCGCCCACACCGCGGCGCACAGCGTGATGACGGCGGTCAGCAGCAGCGTGCGGCGCGGCGTGCCCGTGCCCGCGTCCACCTTCGAGAGCGCCCGCGGCAGCCGCCTGTCCCGCGCCATCGCGTACAGCAGCCGTCCCGCGGCGGCCTGCCCCGCCAGCGCGGCGAACGCGGCGCCGACGGCCTTGCTCGCCGCGACCGTCGTCTGGAGCCAGCCGCCGACGGCCGACTCGACGGCCACGTAGAAGGCGGAGCCCTGCGCGGCGGGGTCGCGGGCCAGGTCGCGCGAGGAGTCCGAGGAGAGCAGCGCGGCGAGATACGTCTGCGCCAGGAACAGCACCCCGGCCAGCAGCAGGCACCCGAGCAGCGCCTTCGCGACGACGGAGGACCCGTCGCGGCCCTGGGCCCCCTTTCCGCCCTTCTCCGAGCCGTCCTTCTCCGCGCCGCCCTTCTTGCTCACCGTCTCCTCGGCGAAGTTCGCGATGGCGTCGAAGCCGAGGAAGGACAGCACCGCGACCGAGACCGCGCTCAGCACCGCCACCAGCGAGAAGTCCTGGTCGCCCGTGAAGGGGGAGAGCCAGCCGCGCGCGGGCCCGTGCTGGGCCAGCACCACCAGCGCCGCCACCACGAAGACCAGCAGCACCACGATCTCCAGGGCCAGCACGACGAAGCCGACCGCCGCCGCCCTGCGCACGCCGGAGAGGTTGAGCGCGGTGGTGATGACGACGGCGGCGGCCGTCCAGATCCACTGGTCGACGGACGGGACGAGCTGGTTCATCGCGATGCCGGAGAAGAGATAGCCGACGGCCGGGATCAGCAGATAGTCGAGCATCGCCATCCACCCGGCGACGAAGCCCGCGCCCTCGCCGAGCCCGGTGCGCGCGTACGCGTAGACCGAGCCCGCCTGGGGGACGGCACGGACCATCCGGGTGTACGAGTACGCGGTGAAGGCCATGGCGACCGTCGCCACCACGTACACCAGCGGCACCACCCCGTGGCTCTTCGCGTCGAGCGCGCCGAAGACGCCGACGGGGGCCATGGGGGCGATGAACAGCAGACCGTAGACGATCAGGTCGCGGAGGGTGAGGGTGCGCTTGAGGCCGTCGTCGGCGGTGGCGGCGGTGTGGGGGGTGTGGGGGGTGTGGGCGCGTGCTCCAGGCATAGCGACAGCTTGCCCCAAGAAGCCCGCCCTCTCCCGTCAGCCTCTCCCGCTTCTCCCGCCTTCTCCTTGCTTCTCCGGGCGGGGCGCCGCGCCCGTACGATGGAGCCATGTCTGCACGCCCCGCCCGTACGTCGCCCGACAACCCCGCCACGGCGAGCGCCACCGAGACCGCCTCCACGGCGAGCGCCACCGAGACCGCCTCCGCGGCGTCCGGCTCCGCCGGGCGCCGCCGCGTCCTCCTCGCCGCCCCCCGCGGCTACTGCGCGGGGGTGGACCGCGCGGTCATCGCGGTGGAGAAAGCCCTGGAGCAGTACGGCGCACCGATCTATGTGCGCCACGAGATCGTGCACAACAAGTACGTCGTGAAGACCCTGGAGAAGAAGGGCGCGATCTTCGTCGAGGAGACGGAGGCGGTGCCCGAGGGCGAGATCGTCATCTTCTCCGCGCACGGTGTCGCGCCCGTCGTCCACGAGGAGGCCGAGCGCGGCAAGCTCGCCACCATCGACGCGACGTGCCCCCTGGTCACCAAGGTGCACAAGGAAGCGGTGCGCTACGCCAAGGAGGACTACGACATCCTCCTCATCGGCCACGAGGGCCACGAGGAGGTCATCGGCACCAGCGGCGAGGCCCCCGAGCACATCACCCTCGTCGACGGCCCCGGAGACGTGGAGAACATCCAGGTCAAGGACCCGGAGAAGGTCGTCTGGCTCTCCCAGACCACGCTGTCCGTCGACGAGACGATGGAGACCGTCGAGGCCATCCAGGGCCGGTACCCGAACCTGCTCTCCCCGCCCAGCGACGACATCTGCTACGCGACGCAGAACCGTCAGACCGCCATCAAGCAGGTCGCCGCCGACGCCGATCTGGTGCTGGTCGTCGGCTCCAAGAACTCCTCGAACTCCGTACGCCTGGTCGAGACGGCCCTGACGCACGGCGCCAAGGACGGCCACCTCATCGACGGCGCCGACGAGATCGACGAGGCATGGCTGGAGGGCGTCACCACCATCGGCCTCTCCTCGGGCGCCTCGGTGCCGGACGTGCTGGTCGACGGCGTGCTGGAGTGGCTCTCGGAGCGTGGGTGGGAGGACGTGGAGATCGTCCAGCCCGTGAAGGAGCACATGCAGTTCTCGCTGCCGAAGGAGCTGCGGCGGGATCTGCGCGCCGAGGCGGCGCAGAAGACGCAGGGCTGAGCCCGCTCCTGAAGGGGCCCGGACCGGGCGCCGGACACGTCTCCGTACTCTCCGTACTCTCCGTACCCGGCTCCGGGGCTCACCGGCCCCGGCTCACCCTCCCTCGGTCGACCGGCCGCGCTGCTGCCAGAGCAGCGCGGCCTTTCGCATGGTCGCGATCAGCAGCGCCAGCAGGGTGCCGCCGTAGAGCCAGACCGCGTTCGAGGAGAGGGCCGAGAACAGCGCCATCGCGTGGCTGCCGAGGCCGCCGCCTCCGTCGCTGATGAGCAGGAGGCCGATGGTGAAGGCGAGGGGGACGGAGACGGCCGACGTGAAGACGTCGGCGGGCCGCACCCACAGCGCGCACACGGCGCTGATCAGCAGGAAGAAGACGCCGTATACCGGTCCTGAGCCGTCCAGCAGCAGCTCGTCCAGGCCGCCGACGATCACCGTCAGCAGCGTCGAGAGCACGCCGCCGCCCAGGGCGGTGAGGCGTGGCCTCGGGAGGCGGGCCTTGAGGGCGCCGAGGGGGCCGGGGCGCCGGGCGCCGTAGACGCGGCCCGTGGCCGGGAGGGGCGGCGGGGCCGCGTCGTCGGTGGTGTCCGGGTTGTCTGTGCCGCCTGCCGTGTCTGCGGGGGGATCGAGGGTGTCGGCGGGGTCGAAGGGGCCCCCTGGCCGGGCCCGGCCAGGGGAAGGGGCCGCCGCGGCGGCCCCGGAGCCCCGGAACCGCTGCCGCTGACCTCGGCCGTTTTCTGTCATGCGCGCGCTGTGCTGCTCCACTGCACCAACGTAGGCCGGGGCCCCCGTCCCCGTAGCGGACGGACACGCCTTTGGCCGTGAGTTCGAGCCCGTAGACTGGTGGATCGGCCCGGACCGGCCCGGTCCGGCCAGCTCACCACCCCCTCTCGCTACGGGAAGTCGCCACGTGTCGCTCACGATCGGAATCGTCGGCCTGCCGAACGTCGGCAAGTCGACGCTGTTCAACGCCCTGACCAAGAACGACGTGCTGGCGGCCAACTATCCGTTCGCCACCATCGAGCCCAACGTCGGCGTCGTCGGCGTCCCCGACCCCCGCCTGGCCAAGCTGGCGGAGATCTTCAGCTCGGAGCGGGTCCTGCCCGCCACCGTCGACTTCGTCGACATCGCGGGCATCGTCCGGGGCGCGAGCGAGGGCGAGGGCCTGGGCAACAAGTTCCTGGCGAACATCCGCGAGTCCGACGCGATCTGCCAGGTCATCCGCGCCTTCAAGGACGACAACGTCGTCCACGTCGACGGCAAGATCTCGCCGAAGAGCGACATCGAGACGATCAACACCGAGCTGATCCTCGCCGACCTCCAGACCATCGAGCGGGTCCTGCCGCGGCTGGAGAAGGAGGCCCGGGTCAAGAAGGACAAGCAGCCCGAGGTCAAGGCCGTACTGGAGGCGAAGGCCATCCTGGAGGAGGGCCGCACCCTCTTCTCCGCGGGCATCGCGCAGGGCACGGAGGCCGCGGCGCCGCTGTACGACCTGCACCTGCTGACGACCAAGCCGTTCCTCTACGTCTTCAACGTCGACGAGGACGAACTGGTGGACGAGGACTTCAAGGCCGAGCAGCGCGCCCTGGTCGCCCCGGGAGACGCGGTCTTCCTCAACGCCAAGCTGGAGGCGGACCTCGCCGAGCTGGACGAGGAGGAGGCGCTGGAACTCCTCCAGACGGTCGGCCAGGAAGAACCGGGCCTCGCCACCCTGGCCCGCGCCGGCTTCCACACCCTGGGCCTCCAGACCTACCTGACGGCGGGCCCCAAGGAGTCCCGCGCCTGGACCATCAAGAAGGGCGCGACGGCCCCCGAGGCGGCCGGCGTCATCCACACGGACTTCCAGAAGGGCTTCATCAAGGCCGAGGTCATCTCCTACGACGACCTCGTCACCACCGGCTCGGTGGCGGAAGCCCGCGCGAAGGGCAAGGCGCGCATGGAGGGCAAGGACTACGTGATGCGGGACGGGGACGTGGTGGAGTTCCGGTTCAACGTGTGACGGGTGACGTGTCACCACGTCGATGATTCAGCGAATACGCAGGCCAGAAGGAAGAGGCCCGGCTCTTCGGAGCCGGGCCTCTTCCTTTGCTTGTATATGTCGTAGGCGGCATATACCGTGCGCGACTGGCTCCAGGCGCTGCCGGCCAGCACTTCCTCAAGGTCGACGAACACGTCGGCCTGCTCGCGGAGTACGCCACCGCCCTGAGCGAGCCCTACGCGCGCCACCTGGGTGACGGAGTCCGCGAGCTGCGTCCCACGCTGGATGGCACCGACATGCGGATCATGTGCTGGCTCACGCCTGCCCGCACCGCGGTGCTGCTGACGGTCTTCCGCAAGACCCGCATGCGCGAGGACGCCGAGGTCGAACGGGCCAAACGGGCACAGAAGCTCTGCGAGGCCGAGCATGAACCGGCCCACGAAAAAGCCCTCGACGCCACCCTCAACATCGCCTTGGACGACGCCGATACCTACGTCACCTTCACCGCCCACCGCCACGACGCTGCTTGATTCGGTGAGCCCCCGGCGGGTCGCAGGCGAGGCGCGGGGCGCCAGACTCGTCGGCTGACGCCCCCCCGTGCGGCGGTTTCTTCAGCGGGTTCCTGCGGTGATGTGTGTGACGAACGCGTTCCACTGGCCGCCCGGGATGCTGAGTGTCGGGCCGCCTCGGTCCTTCGTGTCGCGTACGTACACGGTGGTTTCGGCCTCGGCCACCTCGACGCAGTTGCCGCCGCTCCCGCCGCTGTAGCTGCTCTTGAACCAGCTCAACTCGCCGACGGCTACGCCAACTATTCGCTGCGTGCTCATTGCTCCCCTGCCAGGCTTTCGACGAAGGCTGCTGACTCCTCGACGTTCAGAGCCAGTGACCGCAGCTTGCCATAGCGGTGCCGAAAGATGCTCACCTGCGTGGGGTCGCTGACTACGGAGCCGATTCCCTGCGACTCGAAGTAGCCGAACTGCTGGTTTTCGGTTGTCTCCACGAGAACCATGGGGCCTTCCAGTCCGGGGTGCACCCCATGGGCAATCGGCATGATCTGGACCTCGACGTTGCGGAGTTGGGCGTGCGTCAGCAACTGCTGAAGTTGTGCACTCATGACGTGGGGGCTGCTGACAGGGTTTCGGAGAGCTGCCTCGCCGATGACGAAGGAGAAGTCGACAAGCGGCGTCCTCGCGAGGATCTTCTGTCGGCTGATCCGCGCGTCGACGTTGTGCTCGACTTCCTCGTCTCCGAGGGGAGGGCACTGGCCCTCGAACAACGCCCGTGCGTACTCCGGCGTCTGCAACAACCCCGGCACCAGTAGCGGGTCGTAGTCGAACCGGCTCACCGCTTCCATCTCAATGAGGACGAAGTCCCGGAAGAACGCGGGCAGTTTGGCGAAGTCCACCTCCTCCTGGAGGTCTTCCAGGACACCGCCCGCGTCCAGGACACGTTCGGCCGCCGTCGTGAAGGCGGCCTTCGCGGGGCGGCGGCCCTGTTCGATGGAGGCGGTCTGTTCCAGGGAGTAGCCGACGGACTCGGCGAGCTGTTCCTGGGTGAGTCCAGCGCGCTTGCGGAGGCGTTGCAGGACCTTGCCGTAGGCGGTCCAGATTCCCGGGCGATCCTCGGCCTTGGGAGCGCTCGCTCTCGCGCGGGACACCCGCCTCGCCCGGTGAGGAGCCGTGGCCGAACCAGCCGTCTGCTGCTTGCCGTTCGCGCGTTCCATGCGCATCACCGCGCCTCTGTGCGGACCGTATGGGAGGGAGAACTCGCACGTTACGCGCGCGTACACGCTGTCACCGGGCGAACTGGGCAACATCCGCAAAGCGCCACTGCGCGCCACCCCCGCGCGGTGGAGCGGGCCGTGCCGTACCCGTACCGAGCCGTACCGCACCGGTACACACCCGTACCCGCCCCGTCCGCACGGCCATACGCGCTGGTCAGCGGCCTGGTGCGTCGGGAAAGTCGGCGCATGGAAACAGATTCCCCCCACACCCCCGCCCCCGCCGCGTCGCCCCCGACCGGCCCGTACACGCGATCCTTCGCCGTGCAGCTCAGCTCGACCCGGCGCGGAGCCCGTCTCGCGCGGCTCTTCGCCGTGCGGCAGCTCGCCGAGTGGGGTGTGCCGGGCGGGAGCGGGCTCTTCGAGGCGGTCGCGCTCGTCACGGCGGAGCTGGCCGCCAACGCCGTGCGTCATTGCGGCGGCAGAGGGCGCGACTTCCGGTTGCGGCTGCTGACGGGGGCGGGGCTGGGCGTGGGCGTCCGGGTCGAGGTGACCGACGCCTGCGCCGACCGTCCTCTTCCGCCGGGGCCGCCGAGGCCGTCGGACGACCTCACGTCCGGACACGGCCTGCTCCTCGTCGGCGCGCTCGCGACCCGCTGGGGGAGCACGCACGACGACCTCGTCACCAAGACGGTCTGGGCGGAGCTGGCGCCGCCCGGTTCGCCGCCGCGGCCGTCGTGAGAGGGCCGTCGGTGCGCACCTGCCTGTGCAAGGGTGGCGTCCGTCCGACGACGTGTCCGACGCGACGAGGGGAGCACTGTGGCCCAGCAGGCCGACCACCGTCAGCAGGCCCTTCCACCGGCGACCAGTTCGATGACGCTGCTGGCCGCGGCCGTCATCGTGCACGACGAGGCCGCGGACCGCGTCCTCCTCCTCCAGCGCGGCGGACACGCCAAGTTCGCGCCGGGGCTGTGGGACCTGCCCACCGGCAAGAGCGAACCCGGCGAGCCCGTCACGGCGACCGCGGTGCGCGAGCTGTACGAGGAGACAGGGGTCACCGTGGCGCCCGAGTCGCTTCGGGTCGCGCACCTCGTCCACGGCGCGTGGGGCGTCGAGGCGCCCAACGGCTTCCTGGTCGTCGTCTTCGCCACCCGCGCCTGGACCGGCGAGCCCCACAACCGCGAGCCCCGCAAGCACTCCCGGGTCAGCTGGACCGGAACCGGCGCCCTCCCGGACGCCATGGTGCCGAGCACGGACAGCGCCCTGCGCGCGTATCTGGGCGGTGGGCCGGAGGCGGAGGTGACGACGCGCGGCTGGCGCTGAGGGGGAGGGGGAGCGCCCGGGGACACCGGTACCCGTACCGGTGCGACGGGTCGGCCCTCGCGCGGCGGGTCTCACGGCCGCCCGCCCCGCTCCTCGTGCTCGGCCGCCCACCGCTCCGCCGCCCGCAGCAGCCGTTGCACGGTCCTCCTGCTGCGCCCGAGCGCCGAGGCGATCGTGGCGTTGCTCGCCCCCGCGCGACGGAGCCGGAGCGCGGTGGCGGCGTCCCCGGGCAGCTCGTCAGGGGGCGACGGAGCCTTGCAGCCCAGCCTGTCCGCGAGGGCGCCGCGCTCGGCGGGTCCGAGGCCGCCGTACCAGCCCGAGCGGGCCTCCGGGTCCTCGGTCCGCAGGGCCAGCGCGAGGCAGGGGAGGCGGGAGGGGCACAGCGCGCACAGCGCGGTGACGGCGTCGTCGGGGTCGCCGTCGTCGGGGTGGAAGAGGTCGGGGCTCCGGCCGCGGCACGCCGCGTCCGTGATCCGTGGTGGTGTGGTGCCGCCGACCATGTCCCGCACAGCGGGGTAACGGTCGTACGGAATCGGGGTGGCTGACCGCCGCACGAGAATGTCTCCAGCTCCGGGCCAGGCCCTGTGGCCGGCCGAATGGTGGCATGGGTGGCCTGGGCTGGATTCCCGGCGCACCCGCTTGGTGCCTCCCGGGAAGGTCCCGGTGCGGCGCAAGCGGCAACGGCTGTCCGCGTGGGCCCCGAGGCTTACCGATGTCAGAGACGGGCTCGAACTCGGCGTCACCGCCATGCCCCGGTCAGGGGAGTGGGCCTTACGAGGATTTCCGTGTCGCGTTCCCGGCTGAGTGCCGGTCAGGTGTCCCGCGGAGAACTGTCAGCGGGACGGCGAGGTCTCAGGGGGTGTGGTGAGTACCGTGGTCAGGCCCCTCTTCCGTGCTCCCGGGGCCCGGGGCCGTCGCTCTCACCCCCGCCGTCACCGCCGTCCACGTCATCGCCCGCTTCCTCCCCCTCGTCCTCGGTCTCTTCGATGTCGACGTCGACGTCAGCTTCGTCCTCGCCCTCCCCCTCGTCCTCGTCCTCGTCCTCGTCGGCACCGGTTCCGGCCCCGGCCTCGGTCTCGTGGAGGTCCGTACCGTGGCGTTGCGCGCTGCGCAGTTTCCAGACGGGCAGCTTCTCCAGGACGTCCTGGAGGACGTCCCGCCAGGCGTCGCAGTCCTGCCGGTCGGCCCCCAGCGACTCGATGGCGGGCACTCCGTCCTGGGCCTCCACCGACTCGACCGCCTTCACGGCGTCCTTCAGCCCCTGGACCGAGCGGCCGAGGTCGTGCAGCGCGTTCCCCAGCAGCTCGGCCGGGCTCTGCGGCGCCGCGACGAGCGAGGGGCCCTCGCCCGCCGGGGGAAAGGCGCGCCGGAGTTCGGCGTCCTTGGCGAGGACGAAGCGGCCGTCGGGCCTCTGCTTCAGTTGTCCGTCCTCCTCGACCATGCGGGTGCGCCGCCCCGCCGCGAAGTCCACGAGCGCCTGCCTCATCTGGTGGATGCCGTGCGGTGTCGCGCGCATCCGGTCGATGACCTCGCCGGGGTGACGGCGGTCCGGCTGGTCGTTGTTCTTGCTGCCCCGGTCGCCGGACAACTGCCCCTGCACGACGAGGGGGTAAGCGCTGCGCGCCGCGAGTTCCCTGGTCGCGGGGCCCGGCTCCGCCCGCGCGACCTCGGCGAGCGCGGCGGCCGACAGCTCCTCCGCGTCGCGGAAGGTGGCCTCCCACGTTTTGGCGAGTTCGTTGGAGAACGCCGTCTTGAGGTACTTGCGTGTCCTCTCCCTGCGCCGCGCGTCCTCCTCGGGCACGGACCGCATGACGAGGGATCCGGCGAGGTCGAGGAGGAGCTTGGTGGTGATGTTCTTCCGGGTGCTCTGGCTGGTGATGGCCACCCGCACGGCCTGGTGGACCTCGGGCTTCCGCTCGGTGAACAGCCGCAGGACGGCCGCGGCGCGGGCGGTGGTGTCCGGGGGGAGGCCGTGGCTCTCCGCCTGTTCCGGGGTGAGCGCGCCCGCGATCCACTCGGCGTAGACGGAGGTGATCAGGTCACGGCGCGCGATCTCGTTCACCACCGCGTCGGCGAGCGCCTCGTGCTCCGCCGCCTCTCCCCAGGGCTTCGGGGCGTCGACGTGCCGCAGGGCGACGAGCGACCTGACCGCCACGTCGAAGTCGGTGACCGTCGACGGATGTGGCTCGAAGCCGACGAGCAGCAGCGCGGGAAGCGTCTCGCACCGCATCGCCTCGGCGTCGTCGGGCTCCACCTGATCGGCTTCCCCGGCCTGTTCGAGCAGCCCGCTGAGGTGGCGGAGCCGGGCGCGCAGCTTGGCGGTGTCCCGCGTGTAGGGGACGTCGGCCGATCTGACGCCGAGGATGTCGTGGGCGCACGTCAGCCTGCTGGACCCCTCGGCGGTCACGGGGACGGTCACGTCCGGCGTGCCGTCGCCGTGCCGGAACGTCGTCGCCGCGAGCCAGACCTCGGTCATGATGCCCTGGTTCCTGATCGACGCGCGCCAGTCGTTCTTCTCCAGCACACAGGCCCGCGCCTGCTGCGCTGCCCACACCAGATGCTCCTGGCTGTCGATCTCCTGGACCAGCCCCGGCCGCCTGTCCTGGCAGGCCCTCGGCTCGGGTAACGGGCGTAGGCGGTTCTGCTCGCTCAGGCCGACGACGTCGGAGACCGGATGCCTGCGCGAGGGCCCGATGCGGGGGTTGCGGGGGTCGGGCATCACATGGCGCGCCCACACGTGGGTGCGCAGCGCCAGCACCACCCCGCCGGGGACCGGGAGCCGTTCGGGGATCTCGGCCGCCTTGCGTGCGGCGGCCGGATCGACGGCGGCCTGCGCGAAGGCGAACGCGGCCTCCTCCTCCATGGCGAACTGCGCGACCAGCTTGCCCGCGAGGTTCTTGACCGCCGTCGCGAGGGCCGGGGTCGGCAGCTCTCCCACGGGGCGCGGCAGCACCCGCTCACCGACGGCTGGAATGGTCTCCGTCACAGCGCTTCCGTTCTCTCTGTCCCTCGGGTCTCTCTGTCCCTCGGGGCACCGGACGCTAGCACCAGGGGTGACACAGGCCCCGTGAGCGCCGAATTTCCCACGGATCACAGGAATTGGGTGCGGATACGGACGTCCCTGCGCTATTCTCCGCCGCCCTCGTGGGCGACGGTGCCGACGCGCCCCGCCGACGTATCCTCGTCGGCACCCCCGTCCGGAGCCCTTCCGGCCAGCCCCGCAAAACCGTTTCGCCTGGGGAGTGTGAGGCTCCGGCGACCGCTCTGTGTGCGCCCTGAGCAGCAACTCATCACATCGGGTGAAACCTTGGCCGTTTGTTGCGGTCAACAACCGTGTGTTGCCAAGCTGTTGCGCACTGTCAACCATGTGCACGATTCAGGTGGGAACGGGGAGGGCGCACGTGCCTTTCGGTGAGCAGCCCGCGTATCTGCGTGTCGCCGGAGACCTGCGGCAGAAAATCGTCGACGGCGATCTCCCGCCGCACACCCGCCTCCCCTCCCAGGCCCGCATCCGCGAGGAGTACGGCGTCTCGGACACCGTCGCGCTGGAGGCGCGCAAGGTGCTCATGGCCGAGGGTCTGGTCGAGGGGCGTTCCGGTTCGGGGACGTATGTGCGCGAGCTGCCGGCCCCGCGCCGCGTCTCCCGTACGGGCTATCGCACCATCGGCGACTCCACGCCGTTCCGTCAGGAGCACTCCGACGAGCGGGTGAAGGGCACCTGGGAGTCGCGCAGCGAGCAGGAGGACGCCGCGCCCGCGACGGCGGACCGGCTGCGCATCGAGCCGGGGGAGCGGGTGATGCGCACCCGCTATCTGTTCCGGGTCGAGGGCGAGCCCGCGATGCTGTCGACGTCCTGGGAGCCCCTGGCGATCACGGGGCGGACCCCGGTGATGCTGCCCGAGGAGGGCCCGCTCGGCGGGAAGGGTGTGGTCGAGCGGATGGCGGCCATCGATGTGATCGTGGACAACGTCGTGGAGGAGGTCGGCGCGCGCCCCGGTCTCGCGGAGGAGACGGTGGAGCTGGGCGGGGTGCCGGGGCACGCGGTCATGGTCATCACGCGGACGTTCTTCGCGGGCGGCCGTCCCGTCGAGACGGCGGATGTGGTCATTCCGGCGGACCGTTTCAGGGTCGCGTACCACCTTCCGGTGAAGTGAGCCGGAGCCTCCCTCTGCCTCCCCCCGCCTCCTCATGCCTCAGCCGTCGCTCCCCGGTCCTCTGACCTGCGGCTGACGGTTCCGGTGCGAACGTCTGGCCGAAATCGCTGCCCCATTGTGCCAAGACGAATGCGCTGAGTGAAGGTCGGGCGTAAGCTCCGGCATATGCGAAGTGTGAGCGGCGACAGCGGCACCGTGCTGCTCTGGCACGTCATACGCCAGGACGGCAACGGCAACAGCTACCGCGTCGGCACCTACGCCACCCGCAGTGAAGCGCAGCAGGTCGCCGAGCGTCTCGGGAAGAACGGGGACGGCGGCGCTGACAGCTATCTGGTGGAGCGTATGGACCGCGGGAGCGGTGGCCGCGGCTGATCGCGTGCAGAATCGGGTATACGGGCTGTAAGTCCATCTTGACCGGAATGTTCCTGCGGCATGGCTGGGACGTCCCGGTGAGACCGTTACCCGATCAGGGACGTGGGCGGCGTGAGCACAGGACCCTCCGAGGACACCGGGGACACCGGCCATCCCGGGAGTCGGCGTGCGCCGTCGCAGGCACCGTCGCAGAGTCCCGCGCCCGCTGAGCCCGCAGAGCCCGCAGAGCCCGCCAGTGAGCGGGCGGCCTCCCCGCTCCTCGACACCCTCCGCGTCGGCATCGTCATGCTCGACGGCGAGGGCCGCATCCTCCTGTGGAGCCCCATGACCGAGGAGATCCTCGGCTGGACGGCCGACCAGCTCGTGGGCCGCCCCATCCAGGAGTACATCGAGGACGGCGACGTCGGCCTCCGCGTCCGCCGCACCCTCCGGCACGAGCACCACTGGCGCGGCATCCTGCACATCCGGCACGCCGAGGGCCACACCGTCGAGGTCGAGGGCCGCGCCTCCGCGCTCCACGACACGGACCGGAACCCCTTCGTCCTCGCCAACATCGTCGAGACCAGCAGGCTGCGCGCCGTCGAGCACGACCTCGCCGCGCTCGACGCCCTCTTCGGCTCCTCTCCCCTGGGCATCGCCCTCTTCGACGGGGACAAGCGCTTCGTCCGCGTCAACGACGCGCTGGCCCGGCTGAACCACTCCACGCCGGAGGAGCACCTGGGCAAGACCATCCACGAGGTGCTGCCCGCCTGGATGGCCGACGAGATCTCGCAGGTCCAGTCCGTCGTCCTGGAGACGGGCCGCTCGGTCGTGGACATGGTGATGCCCTCGCCCGACGGCGCGGGCGCGCGCTCCGTCTCGTACAGCAGGCTCACCGACCACAACGGCGAGGTGCTCGGCGTGAGCTGCACCGTCATGGACATCACCGAGCGCAAGGAGGCGCTGGAGAAGATCGAGGCCGCACGGCAGCGGCTGGCGCTGCTCGACGACGTGGGCGTCGCGCTCGGCGACCTGCTCGACGTCCGTGCCATCTCGCAGGCCCTCGCCTCCGCGCTCGTGCCCCGCTTCGCCGACTACTCCGGCGTCCAGCTCCTGAGCGCCGTGGCCCACGGCGGGGAACTCCCCGACTCCGGACCCCTCGCCGGGACGCCGCTGCTCCAGCTCGGGGTGGCCGCGCGCTACGACGGGCCCGCCGTCGAGCGGATGCTGCGCGTCGGCCAGGACATCGCCTTCCAGCCCGGCTCCTTCTTCGGGCAGGCGCTCCTCACCGGCACGCCCCACCTGGCCGCCTCCCAGCAGGAGCTGCTGGCCGCCACCTACCCGGGCGACCCCAAGGTGCAGGCCGCGCTGGACCTGGGCATCCACTCCCTCATGGCCGTGCCGCTGCGCGCCCGCGGCATCGTGCTCGGCCTGCTCGTCATCAGCCGCGCCGGACAGCGCGAGCCCTTCGACCGCGACGACCTCGCGCTCACCATGGAACTGGCCGACCGCGCGGGCACCTCCCTGGACAACGCGCGCCTGTACGCGCGCGAGCGCGAGGGCGCCCTCATGCTCCAGCGCAGCCTGCTGCCCCAGCGGGTGCCCGAACCGCCCGGCGTGCGCGTGGCCTACCGCTACGTCCCCGGCAGCAGCGGTACCGAGGTCGGCGGCGACTGGTTCGACGTCATCCCGCTCGCCGGAGGCCGCGTCGCCCTCGTCGTCGGCGACGTGATGGGCCACGGACTGCGCGCCGCGGCCACCATGGGGCGGCTGCGCACGGCGGTCCGCACGCTCGCCGGCCTCGACCTGCCGCCCGACGAACTCGTCCGCCGCGTCAACGACCTGGCCGACGACATCGCCCAGGACCCCGACGACCCCCTCATCGCCACCTGCGTCTACGCCGTCTACGACCCCTCCACCCGCCGCTGCACCCTCTGCAAGGCGGGCCATGTGCCGCCGCTGCTGCTCGTGCCCGGCGCGGACGGCGGCTGGGAGGCCCACGTCATGGAGCTGCCCTCGGGCGCGCCGATCGGGGTCGGCGGCGTGGAGTTCGAGTCCGTCGAGACCGAGCTGGACGAGGGCTGCGTGCTCGTCCTCTACACCGACGGCCTCATCGAGAACCGCGACGAGGACATCACCGAGGGCCTCGACCGCCTCCGCGCCAAGCTCACCTGCGGGCCAGGAGACCACGCGGGAGAGCGGCCCCGCCTGGAGGACGCCTGCGAGGCGCTGATCGCCGACTTCGCCCAGCGCGAGGGCGCGGGCTCTGCCGACGACGTGGCCCTGCTCATGGCGAAGCTGGGCGGCCTCCCCGAAGGGAGCGCAGCATCCTGGACGTTTCCGGCGGAGAGCTACGCGGTACGCAGGGCGCGTGAGGTCGTACGGGAGACGCTGCGGGAGTGGGGTCTCGAAGCGCTGGAGGACACAGCGGTGCTGCTGGTGAGCGAGCTGGTCACCAACTCGGCGCGCTACGCGCACGGTCCGATCGGCGTGCGGATGGTACGCGGCACCTCGCTCCTGGTGGAGGTCTCCGATCCGCTGCCCGATCCGCCGCGGGAGCGGGCAGCGACGGAGGAGGACGAGGGCGGCAGGGGGATCCAGCTCGTCGCGCGCGAGGCGCGGAGGTGGGGGACGCGGCACGGGGCGATGGGCAAGACGGTCTGGTGCGAACTCGCCCTGCCCTGACCCTTGCCCGGAGCCCTTGCCTTGCGGCACTGTCCCGAGCCCTGCCCTGAGCCTTGCCCCGACCGAAGGGCTGAGGTCACACGGGGAGGGAGGTTCGGGCGGGCTTCTCCGGGTTAGGAGAGAGGGGATGGCCCCTGCGGGACGACAGGCGGCCGAGCACAGAGCGGCAAGCACAGAGGTGTGAGTCCGCACGGTTTCTGTCTCTTCCGACAGAAAATCGTGCAGCGATCGGGAAGAGCGTGTTCCGTATGGTGTTTGCCTGCGACACTGCTCTGACCGGGGCACACACTGGTCACGGGAAGGGGAGGCGTTGAGCGATATCCCAGTGGAGGCGGCGGGCAAGCCCGACGACGTTCGTCGCGCGCTCGCGCTCCTCAACGCGGCGGGTGCCCGCATCGGTAATTCGCTCGACCTGGAGACCACGGCACGCGAACTGCTCGACGTGGCCGTCCCCCAGTTCTGCGATCTCGCGTCCGTCGATCTCTACCAAGAGGTCCTCGCGGGCGACGAACCGCGCCCCGTGGGACCCGCCGACGGCAGCGGCGAACTGCGCCGTGTGGCCTTCGCGAGCGCCGTGTCCGACGCGCCGCTGCCCCTCTCCGGACACCGCGCCGGCGGGGACAAGGGCAGCGAGTCCGACGGGACGAGCCCCGTCACCGTCGGGTCCACCCACTGCTACGCCATCCACTCCGCCTGCGCCACCGCGCTGCGTACCGCCCGCGTCCAGCACATCCCGGGCCAGGACGGCACCGTGCCGGCGCAGTTCGGCACCATCGTCCAGTCGACGCTGGCCGTACCGATGGTGGCGCGCGACCGCGTGCTCGGACTCGTGCAGTTCTCCCGTACGAAGGGGAGCGAGCCCTTCGGCGAGCGGGATGCCGCGCTCGCGGCCGAACTCGCGGCCCGCGCCGCCGTCTGCATCGACAACGCGCGCCTCTACCGCAGGGAGCACGAGCGCGCGCTGATCCTCCAGCGCAGCCTGCTGCCCCCGGGCGACCCCGAGGCGGCCGGACTGGACATCGCCTGCCGCTATCTGCCGGGCAACCCGGCCACCGAGGTCGGCGGCGACTGGTTCGACGTCATCGAACTGCCGGGCCACCGCACCGCAATCGTCGTCGGCGACGTCATGGGGCGCGGACTGCGCGCGGCCGTCGCCATGGGCGAACTGCGCACGGCGGTGCGGACGTTGGCGCTCACCGATATGGAACCCGCCGAAGTGCTGGGCGCGCTGGACGAGATCGCGCGCGGACTCGGCGGCACCCCGCGCTCCCAGCGGGGCGGGCGCGGCAGCACCGACCTCTCCGAGGTCTACCTCGCCACGTGCATCTACGCCGTCTACGACCCCGTCTCGCGCCGCTGCACCTTCGCCAACGCGGGCCACCTGCCGCCGATCCTCGTCGAGCCGGACGAGCCCGCGCTGCTGCTGGAGGTCCCCAAGGGGGTGCCGCTGGGTGTCGGCGGGGAGCCGTTCGAGGAGATCGAGGTCGAGCTGCCCGACGGGGGGATGCTCGCGCTCTACACCGACGGCCTCGTCGAGTCCCGCGACCACCCGCTGGACGAGGGCCTGGACGCCTTCCGCGCGCTGCTCACCGACGCGACCGAACCGCTGGAGAACGTCTCGGACCGAGTGCTCCACACGCTCAACGTGCACCACGGCGAGGACGACATCGCCCTGCTGATGGCACGGGTGCACGGCCTGCCCGAGGAGTCCGTCGGCGACTGGAGCCTGCCGTCCGAGCCGCGCTCCGTGGCCCGGGCCAGGGAGCTGGCCCGCGAGCAGCTCGCGGCCTGGGACCTGAGCGATCTGGCGGACACGACCGAGCTGCTGGTGAGCGAGCTGGTCACCAACGCGCTGCGGCACGGCGAGGGCGAGATCCGGCTGCGGCTGCTGCTCGACCGCACGCTCGTGTGCGAGGTCTGGGACGCCGGTCTCGTCCAGCCCAGGCGCCGCAGGGCACACGACACGGACGAGGGCGGACGCGGCCTCCAGCTCGTCGGACTGCTCAGTTCGGGGTGGGGGAGCAGGCGTACGCCGCGCGGCAAGGCGGTGTGGTTCGAGCTGTCGCGCCCCGACGGGGAGACGAAGGTGACCGACCCCGCCGAGGCCCTGCTCAGCCTGTTCTGACGCCCCCCCGGGTACTTGGTGGCCCGGTGGTCCGGTGGGGTCACGTCGTCCGGCGGCGGATCTTGTTGCCCAGCCAGACCAGCGGGTCGTACTTGCGGTCGGCAGCCCGCTCCTTCAGCGGGATGAGCGCGTTGTCGGTGATGCGGATGCCCTCGGGGCACACCTCCGTACAGCACTTGGTGATGTTGCAGTAGCCGAGTCCGTGCTCCTCCTGGGCCGCGCTCTTGCGGTCCAGGCCCTCGTCCTCCGCCGCGTCGAGGGGGTGCATGTCCAGCTCGGCGACCCGCATCAGGAAGCGCGGGCCCGCGAAGGGGCGCTTGTTCTCCTCGTGGTCCCGCACCACGTGGCACGTGTCCTGGCACAGGAAGCACTCGATGCACTTGCGGAACTCCTGCGAGCGCCCCACGTCCTCCTGCCGCATCCGGTACTCACCGGGCCCAAGCCCCTCCGGGGGCACGAAGGCGGGGACCTCGCGGGCCTTGGCGTAGTTGTAGCCGACGTCGGTCACCAGGTCCCGGACCACGGGGAACGCGCGCAGCGGGGTGACGGTGATCGTGTCCGTACGGGAGAAGACGGACATCCGGGTCATGCACAGCAGCCGTGGCCGCCCGTTGATCTCGGCGCTGCACGAGCCGCACTTGCCCGCCTTGCAGTTCCAGCGCACGGCCAGGTCGGGGGCCTGGGTGGCCTGGATCCTGTGGATGATGTCGAGGACGACCTCGCCCTCGTTCACCTCGACGGTGAAGTCCGTCAGCTCGCCGCCCTCGATGTCACCGCGCCAGACGCGGAAGTGCGCGTCGTACGCGGTGCCGGTGCCGGTGCCGGTGCTGCTGCCGGTGCCCGTAGGGTTGCCCGCCGCCTCGGATGTCTCGGGTGCGCTCACTCGGTCGTCAGCTCCTCGTCCGTCAGGTACTTGATCAGCTCCTCCTTCTCGAAGAGCTCCAGCAGATCGGCCCGTATCGGCGGCATCTCCCGCCTGCGCAGGCTGATGCGGCCGCCGGCGCCGCCCGGCGCCTCCGGCTCCCCGGTCTCCTCGGCGAGCGTGCACACGAGGTTGGCGCGCCGCCACTCGCGGTCCATGTCCGGGTAGTCGTCGCGGGTGTGGCCGCCGCGGGACTCCGTACGGTTCAGCGCGGCACGTGCCACGCACTCGCTGACCAGCAGCATGTTGCGCAGGTCGATCGCCAGGTGCCAGCCCGGGTTGAACTGCCGGTGCCCCTCGACTCCGGCGCGCCGCGCCCGTACGCCCAGAGCCGCCAGCCGCTCCAGGGCCTGGGACATCTCCTCCTCGCGGCGGATGATGCCGACCAGGTCGTTCATGGACTGCTGGAGCTCCTGGTGGATGGTGTAAGGATTCTCCGCCGGTGCGGCGGCGGGCGCGGCGGTCGCGGCGGTCGCGGGCGCCGCCCGCTCCGTGGGCGCGCCCGCCGCCTCCTCCTCGGCGCTGAAGGGGCGCAGGGCCTCGGCCGCCGCCGCGTCGATCTGCTCGTCGCTGATCCCCGGCCGGTCGGCGCCCTGGAGCGTGGCCGCGTACTGGGCCGCGTGCAGCCCCGCCCGGCGGCCGAACACGAGGAGGTCGGAGAGCGAGTTGCCGCCGAGCCTGTTGGAGCCGTGCATGCCGCCCGCGACCTCGCCCGCCGCGTACAGCCCCGGCACCCCGGCCGCGGCTGCCGTGTCGGGGTCGACGTCGACGCCGCCCATCACGTAGTGGCAGGTCGGGCCGACCTCCATCGGTTCGGCGGTGATGTCCACGTCAGCCAGCTCCTTGAACTGGTGGTGCATGGACGGCAGCCGCCGCTTGATGACCTCGGCCGGCATCCGCGTCGAGACGTCGAGGAAGACCCCGCCGTGCGGTGAGCCCCGGCCCGCCTTGACCTCGGCGTTGATGGCGCGGGCCACCTCGTCGCGGGGGAGCAGTTCGGGCGGGCGGCGGTTGCGGTCCGGGTCCTCGTACCAGCCGTCGCCCTCCGCCTCGGACTCGGCGTACTTCTCCTTGAAGACGTCGGGCACGTAGTCGAACATGAACCGCTTGCCCTCGGAGTTGCGCAGCACCCCGCCGTCGCCGCGCACGGACTCGGTGACGAGGATGCCCTTCACCGACGGCGGCCAGACCATGCCCGTCGGGTGGAACTGGACGAACTCCATGTTGATGAGCGAGGCGCCGGCGAGGAGGGCCAGCGCGTGCCCGTCGCCCGTGTACTCCCAGGAGTTGGACGTCACCTTGAACGACTTGCCGATGCCGCCCGTGGCCAGCACCACGGAGGGGGCCTCGATGACGAAGAACCTGCCGCTCTCGCGCTCGTAGCAGAACACCCCGGCGACCCGGCCCGCGCCGTCCTTGAGGACGCGGGTGACGGTGCACTCCTGGAAGACCTTCAGCCGCGCCTCGTAGTCGCCGCTCTCCTTGAAGTCCTCCTGCTGGAGGGCGACGGTCTTCTGCTGGAGCGTGCGGATCAGTTCCAGTCCGGTGCGGTCGCCGACGTGCGCGAGGCGCGGGTACTCGTGGCCGCCGAAGTTGCGCTGGGAGATGCGCCCGTCGGCCGTACGGTCGAAGAGCGCGCCCCAGGTCTCCAGCTCCCACACCCGCTCCGGCGCCTCCTTGGCGTGCAGTTCCGCCATGCGCCAGTGGTTGAGGAACTTGCCGCCGCGCATGGTGTCGCGGAAGTGGACCTGCCAGTTGTCGCCCTCGTTGACGTTGCCCATGCTGGCGGCGATGCCGCCCTCCGCCATCACGGTGTGGGCCTTGCCGAAGAGGGACTTGCAGATCACGGCGGTGCGCAGTCCCTGTTCCCGTGCCTCGATCGCCGCGCGCAGCCCGGCGCCGCCCGCGCCGACGATGACGACGTCCCACTGCTGGCGTTCGACTTGCGTCATGTCTCGTGCATCCCTCTCAGATGTCTCACGGTGTCGCGGTCTCGTGCGGGTGAGCCGTCGGGCCGTCCGGCCGTCAGAAGAGCTGGGGGTCGGTGAAGGCGCCGGTCGCGAGCAGGTAGACGTAGAAGTCCGCGAGCGCGACGCTGATCAGCGAGGCCCAGGCGAGCGCCGCGTGCCGTGCGTTCAGCTTCCCGACCAGGCCCCAGAGCTTGTAGCGCACCGGGTGCTTGGAGAAGTGCTTGAGCCGTCCGCCGACGATGTGACGGCAGGAGTGGCAGGAGAGGGTGTACGCCCAGATCAGCACGATGTTGACCAGGAAGACCACGGTCCCCAGGCCCATGTGGCCCCACTCGTACTCGGGGTTGCGGAACCCGAGCAGGGTGTCCCAGGTGAGGATCAGCGCGACGAGGACGGCCGCGTAGAAGAAGTACCGGTGGATGTTCTGGAGGATCAGCGGGAAGCGGGTCTCGCCGGTGTACTTCTTGTGGGGCTCGGCGACGGCGCAGGCGGGGGGCGAGGCCCAGAAGCCCCGGTAGTACGCCTTGCGGTAGTAGTAGCAGGTCAGCCGGAAGCCCAGCGGGAAGATCAGGATGATCAGCGCGGGGGAGAGCCCCCACCAGTCCCCGAGGAGTGCCCAGTTGGGACCGGCGCGCATCTCGTGGCAGTTGTCCGCGAGGCAGGGGGAGTAGAACGGCGAGACGTAGGGCGCCGCGTAGTAGTCCGCGTTGGCGAACGCGCGCCACGTCGAGTAGACGATGAACGCGAGCAGGCCCGCCGCGTTCGTGGCGGGCAGGAGCCACCAGTGGTCCTTGCGCAGGTGCCGTTCGGCGATGGCGGGGCGCGTTCCCTCGCGCACGCCGCCCGCTCGGGTAGAGGGTTCGGTGCCAGTGGCCAACGGTTTCTCCGGGTGAGGCGACGACGTCGGTGAGGGCGGTACGAGGTGCGAGGTGCGAGGCGAGGGCGGTGAGGGTGGGCGGCCCGCTCACCGCCGGGGCGCGGGACGATCAGGGCGCGTGGCGGTCCTTGGCGCCGAGCCCCTCGTCGTCGACGTCGTTCCACAGCCCGCTGTCGTACGGCTGGTCCGGGATGGTCACCATCTCGGTCAGCGGTGCGGGAGCGGCGTCGGGCGTCGCGGCCCGCAGGAGCGAGAGCGATTCGCGCAGATGCTCCGCGTCACTGCGTACCCGGCGGATCTCCAGCCCTGTGCCGATGTGCTGTTCCAGGCGGCTGATGCTGCGGGCGAGATCGTCCACGCAGCGCTGGGCGGCCGTCAGTTCGTCGTAGAGGGACGTTCCGGGCGCGCCTCGGGCGTCAGGGGCGCTGTGCGGACCGTGACCGTGACCGTGAGGAGACATGACTTGCCCACCTCCGCGAAGTGGTGGCGGCTGGCTGGCTCGACGTTCATGCGCCTGGCGAGTGTTGCGCGTCACACTCCCGCTTGTGAAGGGCGCTGCACGGGTTTACGCCGCACGAGGGGGCGTTAAGGGGGTGCGTTCCCTTGCGGTGGGCCTTGCGCGGGGCCTCGCGGGGTGCGGCGGCGCGGCGGGTGGCGGTGCGGACCGGGCGAGCGGCGGTGCGGGACCGGCCGGGTGGCCGGTTCGTACGCGGGTGAGGGCGCGCCCTACGACGATGCCGCCTCCACCTCGGACCGCATCGCCCGCGCCACCGCGTCGGGGAACCCCGCGAGCAGGCGGAGCGCCTCTCCGCGATGTTCCCTGGCCTCCTCCTGAACCCCCTTGCGGGTCAGAGCGGTGGCGAGGTGGGCCAGGGAGAGCGCCAGGGACCACCGGTCGTCCTTGCCGCGGAACGCGGCGGACGCCTGACGGTGGAACGCGACCGCGTCGTCGGCGCGCCCGAGCAGGAGGTATGCCTCGCCGGTCGTGTCCCATGCGGCGGCCTGGAGGTCGGGGCGGCCGACGCGCTGGAACAGGGCAGCGGCCTGCTGGAGGTGGCTGAGGGCTTCAGCGCCGTTCTCCTGAGCCAGGGCGATGTGGCCCAGTTCCAGGAGAGCGAGGGCTTCAAAGAGGGTGCCGTCCGCCTCGCCCGCGATGGACAGTGCCTGTTCGGCCGTCTGGTGCGCTGAGATGAGACGTCCTGCCCGTCGGTGTATGGCCGACAGCCGTGTCAGCGCTTCGGCCTGCTCCAGGGGCTCCTCGATGTCGGCCAGCATGGTGGCCGACCGGCTCAGCAGCGCCTCCGCCCGGTCGAGGTCCCCGCTTTCGAGGAGCGCCCAGCCGAGGTTTCGTGTGAAGGCACCGGTATAGAGGGCGTCGTCCAGCTCGTGCGCCTGCTCCAGAGCCTGCTCGAAGCAGGAGGCGGCAGCGTCGAGACGGTGCACGAACATGTGGGCCACGCCCAGGCCGTTGGCGGCGTGAGCCTGCCCGAAGCTGTTTCCCAGCTCCCGGAAGATCCGCAGCGCGGCGTCGAAACTCTCCTCGGCCTCGGTCAGCCTGAACAGGTGCCGGTAGGCGATGCCGAGGGTGTCGAGGGTGATCGCCTCTCCGTACCGGTCGCCTGCTCGACGGGCGGACTCCAGGGCCACGCCTTGCGCGGGCAGCCAGGTGTCGGCCGACTCACGGTCCGCGATGACCATCGTCAGCACGGCCGGGATCTGCCAGGCGATCCGGTCCAGACCGGTACCGTCGGCGCTGCGGACCGAGGCGATGAGATTGTCGCGCTCGGTCTCGTACCAGGCGACGGCCGCTTTACCGCCGTCGAAGACGGTGGGCTCGGCCCCGTCGTCCAGCGGTTCGAGCGTCAGCGGCATGGTGAACGTGCACGAACCGGCTCGTGCGGCGGAAGCGGCGGTGTGCAGATACCAGCCGAGGACGCGTGCCAAGGCCGCACGCCGGTCTTCGGGCGATTCCTCGCGCTGGGCCTGGTCGACGGCGTAGGCCCGCAGCAGGTCGTGGAACTGGTAGCGGTCGTGACCGCACTCCTCCAGCAGATGCGCGCCGGCCAGGCTGTCGAGGTGACGGCGGGTGCGGGCGGGCGTGGTGGCCGCGAGGGCCGCCGCGGCAGCCACCCCGAACTCGGGTCCAGGGTGCAGCCCCAGCAGTCGGAACACCCGAGCGGTCTGCGGCGTGAGCGCGCGGTAGGACCACGCGAATACCGTACGCACGGCGTCCGCCTCGTCGGATTCCCCTTCAGTCGTTTCGGCCGTCGCCGACAGCGCGTCCCACAGTCCTGACTCGTCACGGAGATCCCTGATCAGATCGCGCAGTGGCATACGGGGACGTGCTGCGGCGCGTTCGGCGACGATGCGCAGGGCAAGCGGCAGATGAGCGCAGAGGCGGGCCAGTTCGGCCAAATCCGCGTCGTCGTCATCGGTGCGGTAGTCGGTGATGACAGCACGCAGCAACTGGATCGATTCGTCTTGTGACAGCGTTTCCACGTTCACACGATGTGCACCTTCCCGAATCACCAAACCCGACATACGGGTACGACTCGTGACGGCAACCAGACAGTTCGCAGAGCCGGGCAGGAGGGGGCGGATCTCTCCGGCGGTGGCCGCGTTGTCCAGCACGATGAGTACATGCCGTTCAGTCGTCACTGACCGGAACAACTCCGCGCGCGACTCCTCACCAGCGGAAGCCGCCGAAGAGGGCGGAGTGAGAGCGGTGTGACTGGGCGGTGGGCGATCGGTGGGGGTGCCGAAGAGGGGCGCCACTTCGTGAACTCACGTCACAGAGCGCGCGTCCAACCTTATGAAAGACGCGGCGGCGCCGAGGACTCACCGGCCGGGCTCACCTTTCCGGGGTGCTGTGCGCGGAAGCTCTGAAGTTGGTCTCACTTGGAGGATGTATGAAGTCGTGGCGTTCCCGTGCCGCTGCCGGTCTGGCCGTGGCCGCCGCTGTGGTCGCCATCCCGCTGACCGCCGGTTCCGCTGCCGCTGAGGGCTGGGAGCCGGTCGGTGGCGGTCCCGCGGTGTACGGCTCGCTGGCCGAGTGCGAGGCCGAGGCGGCGCAGCTCAAGGCTGACGGCACCTACAAGGACGCCCGGTGCTACACCGACGAGAAGGGCTGGGTCTTCTTGGAGGTGCTGCGCTGACACCCGGCAGACCCGGCCCGGCGCTCGTCGTTCCGAGCGCCCCGCTGCCCCGCTGCCCCGGAGGCCCACCGGTCTCCGGGGCAGCGGCATGTCCGGCCGGCGTTGTCAGGCGCCGTCCGACGGAGCGGAGGCGGGGTCAGGGGCGGGGGAGCGCACGCCCTCGATGGCGAGGTCCAGCAGCCGGCCCGCCTGCGCGCCGCCGTCGTGCTCCTCCGACGTGGCCGAGATGGCGCTGACGAGAGCGAGCAGGTCCTCGGCCCGGACACCGGCACGTACCGTGCCCGCCTGCCGCGCCCGGTCGAGCAGCTCGTCCGCCGCGGCGGTGATCATCGTCGCGCAGCCGTCGTTCCCCTCCAGCAGGTCGGCGTCCTGGCCGCCGCCGCGCAGCAGTGACCCGACCAGGCCGTGGCTGGCTGCCGCGTAGGCGGTGAAGTCCCGCAGCCAGGCGAAGAGCGCGGTGCCGGGCTCGCCGCCTTGCGCGTGCTCCCGTGCCCGGGCGCACAGTGCTTCGACGCGGTCGCGGAAGACGACCTCCAGCAGCGAGCGCCGGGAGGGGAAGTGCCGGTGCAGGGTCGCGGAGCCGACACCGGCCCTGCGGGCGATCTCTTCCAGTGACGCGTCGGCGCCGTGGGCCGTGAAGGTCTCCTCCGCGGCGGCGACGATGCGTTCGTAGTTGCGCCGGGCGTCCGCGCGCATGGGCCCTCGCGCCGTGCTGCCGACCACCATGACCTCCAGGTTTGCCAAATGGGGTGCCTCTCCGTTTATTGTAGCGAGCGTAAGTGGGGGGCCACCCCGTTTCTCGGGGTGGACGGTACGGAGAGTCAGGAGAACCGTCATGCGTGCCGTGCAGTACGACCGTTTTGGCCCGCCCGAGGTGCTGCGCGTCGCCGAGGTGCCGAAGCCCGGCCCCGGACCGCGAGAAGTGCTGGTCGAGGTGCACGCGGCCAGCGTGGACGCGGGGGAGACCGCCTTCCGCGCGGGCAAGATGCGCGGCATCGCCCGCGCCAAGTTCCCCCGTGGCGTGGGCGGCGACTTCGCCGGGCGCGTCGTGGAGGTAGGCGCGCAGGTGCGCGGCTGGCAGCCCGGCGACGCGGTGTGGGGCGTCATGCCGCACTTCACCTTCGGCGCCATCGCCGACTACGTCGCCGTCCCCGGGGAACGGCTCGCCGCCGCGCCCGGGAACCTGAGCCTGCTGGAGGCCGCGGCGCTGCCGACGTCGGGAACCACCGCGCTGACCACGCTGACGGAGAAGGCGCGCCTCGCCCCCGGCGAGCGGCTACTGATCCGGGGCGCCACCGGGGGCGTCGGCAGCATCGCCGTGCAGCTCGGCAAGGCGCTCGGTGCGCACGTCACCGCCCTCGCCGGTGCCGGGAACCTCGACTGGATCAGGGAACTGGGCGCCGACGAGGCCCTGGACTACCGCACCACCCGGCCGGGCGACCTCGGCCGCTTCGACGTCATCGTCGACGTGGTCGGCACCGAGCTGGGCGCCTATCAGGCCCGGCTCGACCGGCGGGGACGCATGATCGCCCTCGCCTTCGACCCGGACCGCATCGTCGCGTCCATGCTCGGGACGGGAGTGCGCGCCGCGCTCCGGCCCCGTCGGATCAAGCTGTTCAGCAACAACCCGCCCGCCGAGCGCATAGCGGAACTCGCCCGGCGCGCCGAGAAGGGGGACGTGCGGCCCGTGATCCACGCCGTCCTGCCGATGGACGGCATCGCGGAGGCCCACCGGGGGCTCGAAGCGGGGGGCGTGCGCGGGAAGTTCGTCGTGGACATGCGCCGCGCATAGCTGCCCACCCACCTCGCGCGCCACCCACCTCGCGGGTGACGGAACCTAGCCGATCCGTTCGGCCAGCGCGACGATGATTCCCGAGGGCCCGCGGAGGTTGCAGAGCCGGTATACGTTCTCGTACCGCGCCACCTCGCCGAGGAGTTCGGCACCGTGGCGGCGCAGACGGGCGATCGTGTCGTCGATGTCGTCGACGGCGAACATGACGCGGTGCAGGCCCAGCGTGTTGGGTGGCGGGTCGAGCGGCCCGGCGGTGACCGCGGCGGGGGCGTGGAACTTCGTCAGCTCCAGCTTGCCGTGGCCGTCAGGGGTGCGCATCATCGCGATGGCGCTGCGGACCCCGTCGAGACCGAGCATCTGGTCCGCCACGGTTCCCCCGGTCTGCGCTTCGCCCTCCAGCTCCATGCCCAGCTCGATGAAGAAGTCGACGGCGGCCTCCAGGTCGTCGACGACGATGCCTACGTTGTCCATCCGCTGAATCGTCACGGGGTGCTCCTCCTGCGTCGCGCAGCCCAGTCCGTTCTGGCTGCTGTTACCCCTGGGACGGAGCCGCTGCGGCATTCTCGACACCCGGACGTGTCAAAGTTCCGGGCGCTTCACCTTGCCGACGGCCTACGGTTCGCGAACCGTGCGCCGTGCCGGGTGGTCAGCGCGTGGTGGCGTGCGCGACGAACGTCGACCAGGCGGTGGGGGACGCGGTGAGGTGGGGGAGGGTGACGTCTTTGGAGTCGCGGATGTGGACCGTGGCCGAGGTGGCGGCGACCTCGACGCAGTCCGGGTCTTCGTTGCTGCTGTAGCTGCTCTTGACCCATGTCAGCGGGGCATCAGGTCCGGTCCGGTGATGGCGGGTCATGTCTCTCCCAGGATCTTCTCGATGAACTGCAACGACTCGCGTGGGGTGAGAGCCTGCGCTCGGAGCATGCCATATCGCATCGTGATGAGCTGCAACTCCTTCGGATCCCAGATCAAACGGTGCGAGAGCTGGGTCTCCAAGAAGCCCACTGTCGCACCGTTATCCATTTTCAGCACGCGTAGCCCGCCTCCCATCCCGGCGTGCTCTTCGCAGCCTGTCGGCATCACTTGGAGCTCCACGTGCCGTAGACGCCCTACCTCCAAGAGGTGTTCGAGCTGGCGACGGAACACAGTCCTGCCACCCAGGGGGCGGCGCAGCGTTACCTCTTCCTGGACGAAGATGAGTGTTGGCGCCGGTTGCCGGTCGAAGATCTTCTTCCGGGCCATTCGTGCGGTTACCTGGCGGTCGATCTCATCTTCGCTGTAGGCCGGTCGTCGCATGGCAAACAGTGCTCGGGCGTAGTCCTCGGTCTGTAGGAGGCCGTGCAGGTTGTGGTTCCCGTATGCGCCCAGCTCAACGATGTGCTCCTCCAGCTTGACCAGATTCCGGACCTTCTTGGGGTAGCGGGCCTCGGCCACGTCCTTCTTCATGGCCGAGATCTTGCCGTTGGCCCCCAGCACCGCATCCGTGTTGTCCAGGAACTCCGGCTTCGGGACGCGCCTGCCGCGTTCCACCGAGGAGACCAGGTCTTCGCCGTAGCCGATACGTACGCCTAGCTCGGACTGCTTCAGCCCTGCGGCCTCGCGCCACACTTTGATCATGCGGCCGACGGCGCGAAGCACCGGTCCGCTGTCGTCCTCCGCGTCGGGATCCCAGGTGCTACCGTCCGCGCCGTCCGTGGTGTAGTTCGATCGTCGCGTGCCGGATGTTCCCTCGTTCACGTGCGCCTGCCTTCGTCGTGACGTCTCTCCCCGTACTCAACACAGGTGGGTTTAGGCGTGTCACGGTCGATGGCCCGTACAAACCCCCACCTCATCCGTACAAGTGCGCCTCGTTCGCCTGCCGTTGCTGGTCACCCTCCGTGCCGCTGGCCACGCTGGGTGAGATGAGCCGACCGCACTTCACCGTCCTGCTCCCCTCCACCCGCAAGGGCGCCCACCGCGCCCGGCTGGTCGCCGTCGCACAGCTCTGTGCGTGGGGCGTGCCCGTCGTGGCGACCGAGGGGGCCGCGAGCGTGGTCGCGGAGCTGGCCGCCAACGCGGTGACGCACGGGCGCGTGCCGGGGCGGCGCTTCCGGCTGGAGCTGTTTCTGCGCTGCGACGGTGTGCTGCGCGTCGAGGTGGCCGACGCGCGGGGCGAGGCGCGTCCGCCCGGGTCCGGTGGGCTCAGGGTCGTGGCCGAGGACGCCGAGTCGGGGCGCGGGCTGCTGCTCGTCGAGGCGCTGGCCCTGCGCTGGGGAGTCGCGCCGGGCCCGTTTCCGTGCAAGTCCGTCTGGGCCGAGGTCGCCCTGGGGGAGGCGGCTCGGCCTGTCGGGTGACCGGCCGTCCCGGCTGCGGCGCGCCCCCGCGTGCTCCGCACGGGTGGCGTCGGGGCCGATTCACGCGTGCCTCCCCGATGAGGGGGAAGGGCTCGCATTCAGTGGGGCAAAAGATGTGATGAGCCGCCAAAGCCGCCAAATGTGGACAAGCATGGGTGAGCGGCCAGCCCGGGAGGTTTCTGCCATGCCAGCCGTGCCAGCCATCGATACCGTCGCTCGGCGCTACGTCGCCGTTCTCGCGGCCGGTGCGCTGCTCCCTCTCGCCGGGTGCAGCTCCACCACGGAGGACTCCGCCGGGGGCGCGACGGGCGCAGCCCGGGACGTGCCCACCGCCTCGCGCGCGCAGGTCGCCGAGGGCGGGACGCTGCGGTGGGCGGTGGACAGCGTGCCGCAGACGTTCAACACGTACCAGCCCGACGCCGACGCCACGACGGACCGCGTCGCGGGCGCCACCCTGCCCTCGCTGTTCACGCTCGACGAGAAGGCCAGGCCGCAGGCCAACAAGGACTACCTCGTCTCGGCCAAGGTCACGGCGACCAAGCCCCGTCAGACCGTCGTCTACAAGCTCAACCCGAAGGCGAAGTGGAACGACGGGCGCCCGCTGGGCGCCAAGGACTTCGTCGCCCAGTGGAAGGCGCTGAACGGCAGGCACGGCGCGTACTGGTCGGCCCGCAACGCCGGGTACAACCGCATCGCGAAGATCACCAAGGGGTCCGGCGCGCACCAGGTCAAGGTCGTGTTCGGGAAGCCGTACGCGGACTGGCAGTCACTCTTCGCGCCGCTCTACCCGAAGTCCGCGATGCGCGGGCCCCACGCCTTCAACCAGGGCTCCCGCAAGAAGCTCCCCGTCTCCGCCGGGCCCTTCAAGCTGAGCCGGGTGAGCAAGGCGAGCCGGTCCGTGAGCCTCGTGCGCGACCCCGCGTGGTGGGGCGAGCGGGCCAAGCTGGACAGGATCAAGCTGAAGGCGGTGCCCCGCGCCAAGCGCGCGGCGGCCCTGGAGGGGCACAAGCTGGACCTCGCCGAGGTCGACGGCAGCGTCGCGCAGCTCGTCTCCGCCGCCAACGCCTCGTCGAAGAACGGCGACCAGGCCGACAAGCAGCTCCCCCAGCGCGGCGCCCCCTCAGCGCCGGGCGAGGTGGGGCACGCGGCACGGGGCGGCCAGGACATCAGCCCGAGGGAACCGGGGCAGGAGCCCCGCTTCGTCAGCGGGCAGCGCGCGGCCGACTCGCTGCACGCCTGGGCCGACGCGCACCTGTCGGAGAAGGCCCGCAAGAAGGCGCGCAAGGAGGCCCGCAAGGCGGAGCGCGCCGAGCGCGAGAAGGCCGCCAAACAGCGCGCGAAGGCCAAGGCGCTGGCGGCCCAGCAGCGCCAGTTGCGCGGCTACACCCTGCGCAAGGCCCTCGACCCGGCCTACACCCAGCTCGCGCTGAACGGCGCCGAGGGTCCGCTGGCCGACGAGCGCGTACGGCGCGCCGTCGCCCGCGCCATCGACCGCGAGGCCCTGGCCGAGCAGGCGCTCAGCGACAGCGGGCTCCCCGCGAAGCCGCTGGGCAGCCACCTGCGCATGGTCGACCAGCACGGCTACAGCGACAACAGTGCCGCGATCGGCAAGAGGGACGTCGAGTCGGCGCAGAGCCTCCTCGGCGAGGCGGGCTGGAAGGGCGGCCCGGCCCAGCCCCCCGCGGGCGCCGACGGCAAGCAGGCCGGAGCGGGCCACGGTGACGCCAAGCACGCCGGGGCGGGCGACCGGTACGCCGGTACGGACGACAAGCCCCGCGCCGCCGCCGCACAGGACGACGGCAAGCCCGCCGCACGCCGCGACGCCCCCGACGGCTCCACCGGCGCCCACCCGAAGAACGGCACGGGCCCCGAAGGCGGAGCCCCCCGCCCTGCGCAGCCCCGCCCGCAGCACAGGACCGAGGCGGAGGCCGCCGCGGTCAGCGTCAGCGCCGAGGACGCCGCACGCGTCGAGGGCAAGCCGCTCAGCCCGGCGGCGCCCGCCGCAGGCCAGCGCGCCGCGCTGCTCGTCCAGGCGGCCCGCGCCGAGCTGCGGCACGCCGTCTGGGAGGGCAGCCCCCGCAAGAAGCGCGTCGCGCGCGCCGCGCTCCGTGCCGCACGGGACCAGCGGGCCACAGCCGACGAGCTGCGGCTGCTCTCCGGCGGCCGGGCCATGGCCGTACGCACCAAGGACGGCAAGCCCCTCGCGCTGCGCTTCGTCCTCCCGGCCGGTCCCGGCTCCGGGCCGATCCGGGCCACGGGGGAGCGGATCGCGGACATGCTGAACGGCATCGGCGTGCGTACGCAGATCAAGAAGGTCGCGGACGAGAGCTACTTCAAGGACCACATCGCGGCGGGCGAGTACGACATGGCCCTCTACTCCTGGCCCGCCTCCGCCTACCCCGCCACCGACGCCCGCCCGATCTTCGCCAAGCCGCGCCCCGCGGCCGACGGCTCGCTCTCCGTCGGGCACAACTACACCCGCGTCGGAACCGACCAGATCGACCAGCTCTTCGAGCAGGCGTCGGGCGAGCTGGACGAAGGGGAGCGCGACGAGCTGATCCGGCGCGCCGACGCCCGCATCTGGGCGGCGGCCGGCTCCGTCCCGCTCTACCAGCGCCCGCAGCTCGTCGCCACGAAGGACAAGGTCGTCAACGCCGGGGCCTTCGGTTTCCAGACGCCCCGTTACCAGGACATCGGATACGAGAAGTAGTCACCCGATCGCGCTACGCGGTCAGCATGAGGGCCCGGGGAGGCGTTGCCGCCCCGGGCCCGTACCATGGTTGACGAGGCCGCGGCGGATCAGCCCGGCAGGGCGCGCGAAAAAGAACCCAAAAGCACCGCGCCCCACCCACAACTCCGGGAGAAGCGCCGCAGCATGCCCACGCGCAATGACATCCGCAATGTCGCCATCGTCGCTCACGTCGACCACGGCAAGACCACCCTGGTCGACGCCATGCTCAAGCAGGCGGGCGCCTTCGCCGCGCACCAGCTCGAGTCCGTCGACGACCGCATGATGGACTCCAATGACCTGGAGCGCGAGAAGGGCATCACCATTCTCGCCAAGAACACCGCCGTCAAGTACCACCCCAAGGACGGCGGCGGCCCCATCGTCATCAACATCATCGACACCCCGGGCCACGCCGACTTCGGTGGCGAGGTCGAGCGCGGCCTGTCGATGGTGGACGCGGTCGTACTGCTCGTGGACGCCTCCGAGGGCCCGCTGCCGCAGACCCGCTTCGTGCTCCGCAAGGCGCTGGAGGCCCGCCTCCCCGTCATCCTGTGCATCAACAAGACGGACCGCTCGGACTCGCGCATCTCCGCGGTCGTCGACGACACCTACGACCTCTTCCTCGACCTGGACGCGGACGAGGAGCAGATCGAGTTCCCGATCGTCTACGCCTGCGCGCGCGACGGCATCGCCTCGCTGACGCAGCCCGAGGACGGCACCGTCCCGGCGGACAGCGAGAACCTGGAGCCGTTCTTCACCACGCTGCTGGAGACCGTCCCGGCGCCGACGTACGAGGAGGACGCGCCCCTCCAGGCCCATGTCACCAACCTGGACGCGGACAACTTCCTCGGCCGTATCGCGCTGCTGCGCGTCAAGAACGGCAAGCTGAAGAAGGGCCAGACCGTGGCCTGGATGAAGCGGGACAAGACCGTCCAGAACGTGCGCATCACCGAGCTGCTGATGACGGACGCGCTCACCCGCAAGCCCGCCGAGGAGGCAGGGCCCGGTGACATCTGCGCCGTCGCCGGCATCCCGGACATCATGATCGGCGAGACGCTGGCGGACCCGGAGAACCCGGTCGCGCTGCCGCTGATCACGGTGGACGAGCCCGCGATCTCCATGACCATCGGTACGAACAACTCGCCGCTGGTCGGCAAGGGCGGCAAGGGCCACAAGGTCACCGCGCGCCTGGTCAAGGACCGCTTGGACCGCGAGCTGGTCGGCAACGTCTCGCTGCGCGTCCTGCCCACCGAGCGCCCCGACACCTGGGAGGTCCAGGGCCGCGGCGAGCTGGCGCTGGCCATCCTCGTCGAGACGATGCGCCGCGAGGGCTTCGAGCTGACCGTCGGCAAGCCCGAGGTCGTCACCCGCGAGATCGACGGCAAGCTGCACGAGCCCGTCGAGCGGATGACCATCGACGCCCCCGAGGAGCACATGGGCGCCATCACGCAGCTCATGGCGACGCGCAAGGGCCGCATGGAGACCATGACCAACCACGGGTCCGGCTGGATCCGCATGGAGTGGATCGTCCCGGCCCGCGGCCTGATCGGCTTCCGCACGGAGTTCCTGACGGAGACCCGCGGCACCGGCATCGCGCACTCCCTCTTCGAGGGCCACGAGCCGTGGTTCGGCGAGCTGCGCACCCGTCACAGCGGGTCGCTGGTCGCCGACCGCGCGGGCAAGGCGACGCCGTTCGCGATGATGAACCTCCAGGAGCGCGGCACGATCTTCATCGAGCCCGGTACCGAGGTGTACGAGGGCATGCTCGTCGGCGAGAACTCGCGTTCCGACGACATGGACGTCAACATCACCAAGGAAAAGAAGATGACCAACATGCGCGCGGCCTCGGCCGACACCACGGAGAACCTGGTGCCGCCGCGCAAGCTCTCGCTGGAGCAGGCGCTGGAGTTCTGCCGCGAGGACGAGTGCATCGAGGTCACCCCGGAGACGATCCGCATCCGCAAGGTGAACCTCGACCACAAGGAGCGCGCCCGCGCGGCTGCCCGCGCCAAGCGCTGACCGGTGACCGGCGGCCGGTGACCGTCGGCCCGTAGCACGCACGCCTGGGGGCGGCTCCCGCATCGCGCGGGGGCCGCCCTCGTGCGTGTGCGTCCCGGGCGCGGTACGGCATACGGGGGTTTCTGCGCATCGCGTCCTTCCCCTGGCGGCCTGGTGAACCGGCTTCTGGGGCGAAAAGAGTGTTATGTGGTTCTGAGTCATGACTTTCAGCACCACGGGAGGCACCTCATGCGCGGAGCCACGCGAGTCACAGGGGCCGTCGGATGTGCGGCCATCGTGCTGGCAGCCGCAGGATGCGGCGGAGGCGGCGGTGGGGGCGGGGACACGGGGACCCAGGACGGGGTCGTACGCGCCTTCTGGACGGACCCGCAGAACCCCATCGAGCCCGCCAACACCAACGAGGTGCAGGGCGGCAAGGTCCTGGACATGACCTTCCGCGGTCTCAAGCGCTACGACCCGGACACCGGCAAGGCCGAGAACGCCGTCGCCGAGTCCATCGAGACCAGCGACCAGCGGAACTTCACGGTGAAGCTGAAGAAGGGCTGGAAGTTCTCCGACGGCACAGCCGTGACGGCCAAGTCCTTCGTGGACGCCTGGAATTACGGGGCACTGGTCACCAACAAGCAGGTGAACTCGTACTTCTTTGAATACATCGAGGGGTACGAGGACGTTCACCCCGAAAAGGGCAAGCCGAAGGCGAAGAAGCTGTCCGGGCTCAAGGCCGAGGACAAGCACACCTTCACGGTGAAGCTCAACCAGAAGTTCTCCCTGTGGCCCGAAACGCTCGGCTACGCCGCCTACGCGCCGCTTCCGGAGAAGTTCTTCGAGGACCACGACGGCTGGCTGGAGAAGCCGGTCGGGAACGGCCCGTACAAGGTCGACTCGTACACCAAGGGACAGTCCATGAAGCTGTCCAGGAACGGGAAGTACGCGGGCCAGGACAAGCCGAAGAACAAGGGCGTCGAGCTGAAGGTCTACACCGACCAGAACACCGGCTACACCGACCTCCAGGCGGGCAACCTCGACGTCGTCGACGAACTGCCGGCCGCCCAGCTCAAGAACGCGAAGAAGGACCTCGACGGGCGCTACATCAACCAGCCCGCGGGAATTCTCCAGACCGTCTCGCTGCCCCTCTACAAGAAGCAGTGGAAGGGCGAGAAGGCGCTGCTCGTGCGGCGCGGCCTGTCGATGGCCATCAACCGCGAAGAGGTCACCGAGAAGATCTACCACGGCACCCGCAAGCCCGCCACGGACCTCACCTCGCCCGTCCTCAAGGCCGCGGGCGGCTACAAGGCGGGCCTGTGCGGCGAGACCTGCACCTACGACCCGAAGAAGGCGCGGCAGCTCATCAAGCAGGGCGGCGGCCTCCCCGGCGGGAAGATCACCCTCACCTCGAACGTGGACACCGGCTCACACCAGCAGTGGATGGAAGCCGTCTGCAACAGCATCAACGACACCCTCGGCAAGAGCGACGCGTGCAGCGTCAACCCCGTCCCGACCTTCGGCGAATTCCGCAAGAACATCGCGGGCAAGAAGATGAAGGGCCTCTTCCGCACCGGCTGGCAGATGGACTATCCGCTCATCCAGAACTTCCTCCAGCCGCTCTACTACACCGACGCCTCCTCCAACGACTCCGGCTACTCCAGCTCCACCGTCGACAAGCTGATGGACGAGGCGAACGCGGCCCAGGAATCGGCGGCGATCGCCAAGTTCCAGGAGGCCGAGAAGCAGGTGCTCCGCGACCTCCCCGCCATTCCCCTCTGGTACCAGAACGGCAACGCGGGCTATTCGGACCGGGTGAGCGGCGTGCGGCTCAACCCCTTCTCCGTGCCGGTGTTCACCGACATCAAGGTCAAGTGAGGCTCCGTGGGGCGCTACGTCATCAGACGACTGCTCCAGATGATCCCGGTGTTCATCGGGACCACCTTTCTCATCTTCGTGATGGTCTACGCGGTCGGCGACCCGGTCAACGCCATGTTCGGGGACCGCGCACCCGACCCGTCGACCGCGGCCCAGTTGCGCGCAGAGTTCAACCTCGACAAGCCCGTATGGCAGCAGTACCTGCTCTACATGGGAAAGATCTTCACCGGTGACTTCGGCAACGCCTTCAACGGCCAGCCCGTCACGGAACTCATGTCCACCGCCTTTCCCATCACGCTCCGGCTCACCCTCATCGCCATCGCCTTCGAGATCGTCATCGGCATCATTCTCGGCGTGGTCACGGGGCTGCGCCGCGGCCGTCCCGTCGACACGACGGTGCTGATGCTCACCCTCGTCGTCATCTCCGTGCCGACGTTCGTGACCGGCACCCTCGCCCAGTTCGTGTTCGGCGTGAAGTGGGGCTGGATCCGGCCCGCCGTCTCGCCCGCCGCGCCCGCGGGCGAACTGCTGCTCCCCGGGCTCGTCCTCGCCCTCGTCTCCCTCGCCTACGTCACCCGGCTCACCCGTACCTCCATCGCGGAGAACGCGCGGGCCGACTACGTCCGTACGGCCGTCGCCAAGGGCCTGCCGCGCAGCCGGGTGACCGTGCGGCACCTGCTGCGCAACTCGCTGATCCCCGTCGTCACCTTCCTCGGTACCGACGTAGGCAACCTGATGGCAGGGGCCCTCGTCACCGAGCGGATCTTCAACATCCAGGGCGTCGGCTTCCAGCTCTGGCAGGGCATCGTGCGGCAGAACTCGCCGACCGTCGTGGGCTTCGTGACGATCCTCGTCATCGTCTTCCTCCTCGCGAACCTGCTCGTCGACCTCCTCTACGCCGTGCTCGACCCGAGGATCCGCTATGTCTGAACCCGCGCCTCCGCACCCGTACCGGCACCTGGGGGTGGCACATGGCTGAGCGGCTGCCAGGGGACCCCGTCGCGCCGGGCGGGCCCCCCGCCATCGGCGGCGCCGGAGGCGCGCTGGACCTGGCCACGGAGGAGGCGGGCGAGCTGCGCGGAGGCCCGCGCCCCGACGGGACGGGGCCACGGGAGCGGGCGCGGAGCCTGTGGTCCGACGCCTGGTACGACCTGCGCCGCAACCCCGTCTTCCTCATCGCCGGGCTGCTGATCCTCTTCCTCGTCCTCATCTCCCTGTGGCCAGGGCTCATCGCCAGCCGCGACCCGCTCTCCTGCCAACTGGGCAAATCGCTCAACGAGGCGTCCTCGGGCCACTGGTTCGGCTACGACACCCAGGGCTGCGACGTCTACACCCGCGTCGTCTACGGCGCCCGCACCTCCGTCACCGTCGGCGTCTGCGCCACCCTCGGCGTCGCCGTGCTGGGCAGCGTGCTGGGCGGGCTCGCCGGGTTCTTCGGGGGCTGGTGGGACGCGATCCTCTCCCGGATCACCGACATCTTCTTCGGCATCCCCATCGTGCTCGGCGGGCTGGTCTTCCTCTCCATGACCGGCAGCCGCTCCGTGTGGACCGTCGTCACCTTCATCGTCCTGCTGGGCTGGCCGCAGATCGCCCGTATCGCGCGCGGCTCCGTCATCACCGCCAAGCAGAACGACTACGTCCAGGCGGCCCGCGCGCTCGGCGCGGGCAACACCCGCATGCTCGTCCGGCACATCCTGCCCAACGCCGTCGCGCCCGTCATCGTGACCGCCACCATCGCGCTGGGCACGTACATCGCGCTCGAAGCCACCCTCAGCTACCTCGGCGTCGGCCTCCAGCCGCCCACCGTCTCCTGGGGCGCGGACATCTCCGCCGCCTCCCAGGGGATGCAGTTCCGCAACGCGCCGCACATCCTGCTCTACCCCGCCGCCGCGCTGAGCCTCACCGTGCTGGCCTTCATCATGCTCGGCGACGCGGTGCGCGACGCCCTCGATCCCAAGCTGCGCTGAGGGAGGCGTACGTGACACTGCTCGAAGTACGCGATCTGCACGTCGAGTTCCACACCCGCGACGGGGTCGCCAAGGCCGTCAACGGCGTCAGCTACGAGGTCGCGGCGGGCGAGACCCTCGCCGTCCTCGGCGAATCGGGCTCGGGCAAGTCGGTCACCGCGCAGGCCGTCATGGGCATCCTCGACGTCCCGCCGGGGCGCATCACGGGCGGCGAGATCCTCTTCCAGGGCCAGGACCTGCTGAAACTCCCCGAGGAAGAGCGCCGCAAGGTACGGGGCGCCCGGATGGCCATGATCTTCCAGGACGCGCTCTCCTCCCTGAACCCGGTGCTGAGCGTCGGCTACCAGCTCGGCGAGATGTACCGCGTCCACCAGGGCAGCTCGCGCAAGGACGCCAGGGCCAGGGCCGTCGAGCTGATGGACCGGGTCCGCATCCCCGCCGCGCGGGAGCGCGTGAACGACTACCCGCACCAGTTCAGCGGCGGCATGCGCCAGCGCATCATGATCGCGATGGCGCTGGCGCTCGAACCCGAACTGATCATCGCCGACGAGCCGACGACGGCGCTCGACGTCACCGTCCAGGCCCAGGTCATGGACCTGCTCGCGGAGCTACAGCGCGAGTACCGCATGGGCCTGATCCTGATCACCCACGATCTCGGGGTCGTCGCCGACGTCGCCGACCGCATCGCCGTCATGTACGCGGGCCGCATCGTGGAACGCGCACCCGTACGGGAGCTGTACGCCGCCCCGGCCCACCCGTACACCAGGGGCCTGCTCGACTCCATCCCGCGCGTCGACCAGAAGGGCCGGGAACTGAACGCGGTCAAGGGCCTGCCGCCCAGCCTCCTCAGCATCCCGCCCGGCTGCGCCTACAACCCCCGCTGCCCCATGGCACGCCCCGTCTGCCGCACGGACGAGCCGCCCCTGTACGAGGTGACCGAGGACCGCGCCAGCGCCTGCCACTTCTGGAAGGAGATGCTCGATGCACCGTGACAGCTCCGGCCGGAAAGAGGCCCGCGAGGAGGGCGAGACGGCGCGGAAGCTGCTCGCGAGGTCCCGCGCCGAGACGGCCTACGCGGCGGGCGAGCCCATCCTCGAGGTACGCGACCTCGTCAAGCACTTCCCGCTCACCCAAGGCGTCGTCCTCAAGCGCCAGGTCGGCGCCGTCAAGGCCGTGGACGGCGTCTCCTTCGACCTGCGGCGCGGCGAGACGCTCGGCATCGTCGGGGAGTCGGGGTGCGGCAAGTCCACCGTCGCCAAGCTGGTCACCAGCCTGGAGGCGCCGACGGCCGGTGAGATCCGCTTCAAGGGCGAGGACATCACACGGCTGTCCGGCAAGGCGCTCAAGGCCGTGCGGCGCAACATCCAGATGGTCTTCCAGGACCCGTACACCTCGCTGAACCCGAGGATGACGGTCGGCGACATCATCGGCGAACCCTTCGAGATCCACCCCGAGGCCGCACCCAAGGGCGACCGGCGGCGCAAGGTCCAGGACCTGCTCGACGTGGTCGGGCTGAACCCCGAGTACATCAACCGGTACCCGCACCAGTTCAGCGGCGGGCAGCGCCAGCGCATCGGCATCGCGCGGGGGCTGGCCCTCCGCCCCGAGATCATCGTCGCCGACGAGCCGGTCTCGGCCCTCGACGTCTCCGTCCAGGCCCAGGTCGTCAACCTCATGGACCGGCTCCAGGACGAGTTCGACCTCTCGTACATGTTCATCGCGCACGACCTGTCCGTCGTGCGGCACATCTCCGACCGGGTCGGGGTGATGTACCTCGGCAGGATCGTCGAGATCGGGTCCGACAGCGCGATCTACGAGCATCCGACGCATCCCTACACGCAGGCGCTGCTCTCGGCCGTGCCCGTTCCCGACCCCGCGGCGGAGGCCCGACGGGAGCGGATCGTCCTGGAAGGGGACGTCCCCTCTCCGGCCGACCCGCCCTCCGGGTGCCGCTTCCGCACCCGGTGCTGGAAGGCCCAACAGCGCTGCGCGGACCTCGAACCCCCACTCACGGTCCCACCCGAGTTCGCCTCCACCTCCGGCCCACCCCACCACCCCTCGGCCTGCCACTTCCCGGAGGACCGCGGGGCCCCTTCGCGGGGTGCGTAAGGGAACGGGGGGTTGCCGGTTCGTCGGGGGTGTTGCGCGGGACGGTTGGCCGGTGTGGTGCGCACTGTAGGGTCCCGCGCTGATTTTCGCGCTGCTGCACGGGGGCGGTGCGCGTGTGGCGGGGCGCCGTGTTCGGGTGCGGGCCGGTGGCTACGGCGCGGCGTGTGGTTGCGGTGCGGTGCGGCTGGCGCCGCGTGGTTCTTGGCTTGTGCCGGTGGCCGTGTGGGGTGTGTGGGTGGGGGGTGTCCGGTGCCGCGGTGGGGTGTCTCCTCGGCGTGAAGCTTTCGTTGTCGGCTTTCTGCCGTCGTTCGTCTCGACCTGCGGGGACACCCCA